>JBLHOA010000067.1:0-14429 GCA_047622345.1 Gammaproteobacteria bacterium
AGCTGTTTTTCCTGTTCGAGTAATGTTCTGACTTGCTGATAGCCGGTAAGTAAAGCCTGTACGCGGTTATTCCCCAGCCGGCCATCAATAGCCGCACACCAGTCGTTCAAAACAATGGCAATGTCAAAAATAAAATAATCGTTACAGGCATAGTCAAAATCGATAATACCGGCAAGATCCTGTTGATGATAAAGCACATTATCGTGAAACAAATCCGCGTGTATCGGCCCGGCCGGCAGGCCTTCCAGGCCGGCTTTGTGGTAGTCATCCAAATTCTGATCGAGCAATTTGAGTTCGCTTGCGCTCATTTGCTGCCCGAGTTCGCCGCGCATTGCTGACCACCAGTCAAAACCTCGCGGGTTAGGGCGATAGCCCTGGTAATCCTGACCGGCCAGGTGAAAACGGGCGAGTTCTCGGCCAACTAAAAGGCAATGTTCAAGGCCCGGAACCGGTTCAACCTCTCCGTATACGCGGTGATTAATCGCCGCTGGGCGGTTGTGCAAGGTTGAAAAACAGCAAGCATGGCGATCGACTATCGGGTAGGAACAAGCGACTTCCCTACTGCTCAAGTGTTGCTGCAGGCCGAGGATATAGTTCAGCTGTTCTTCGTTGTGATGTTCGTAAAGGGTTAATACATACTGGTTTTTATCGGTGTCGAGGTAGTAATTGGTATTGGTTATACCCGCGCTGATGGCTCGGTAATCCAGTAACTGACCGATATCATAACGAAGCAGGAAGTGTTCCAGCTCGCTGCGCTTAACAGTGGTATAGACAGACATATTCGTGGTGGTTTCTACTGGCTGATGTCGGTTGTGGCGGTCGCTGTGATATCATCGCGCGTCAATTCACGGCATTGTAGCGCAACAATATGAGTCAAGAGAAACGAAAAAAACTGGTATTGGTGGATGGCAGTTCCTACCTGTTTCGGGCCTTTCACGGTTTGCCGCAATTAACCAGTCCGGGAGGGCATCCTACCGGTGCAATCTACGGCGTGCTTAACATGCTTCGTAAGTTAATCAAAGACGAAAAACCGGATCGCATTGGCGTCGTTTTTGATGCCAAGGGAAAGACCTTCCGTAATGAAATTTATGATCAGTACAAGGCAAACCGTCCACCAATGCCCGATGATTTACGCGTTCAGATCGAACCGCTACACGAAATTATCAAGGCGCAGGGCTTTCCCTTGATTTGTGTAGAAGGAGTCGAAGCAGATGATATCATCGGCACCATGAGCGTGCAGGCAACCGCGCTTGATTATCAAGTGCTGATTTCGACTGGCGACAAGGACATGGCGCAATTGGTTAACGGGAATGTAGGCTTGATCAATACGATGAACAATAAATATCTCGACGACGATGGGGTTTTAGAAAAGTTTCAGGTCAGGCCCGATCAAATAATTGATTACCTCGCGCTTATGGGGGACAGTTCAGATAATATTCCCGGAGTACCAAAAGTAGGGCCAAAGACTGCAGCAAAGTGGATAGCCGAGTATGGTAGCCTGCAGGGAGTACTCGATAATGCCGATAAAATTAAAGGTAAAGTCGGTGAGAATCTACGCGACTCGATTGACTTTTTACCCATGTCCTATCAATTGGCGACGATTAAACTCGATTGTGAAACCGGGGTCGCTATCGATGAGCTATTACAAGCTGATGGTGATCAAGCCGCGCTGGCGAACTACTACCGTGAGTACGGGTTCACTCGGTGGTACGACGATATCTCGGCAGATGCTGCAAGCGAACTAATCGTCCCTGAAAAGATCAGTGCCAACTATGAGTGCGTGCTCGAGCAGGAGGTATTTGACTTTTGGCTGACGAAAATAAAACAGGCGGAACGATTCGCTATCGATACTGAAACTACCAGCGTCGATTATATGAAGGCTGAACTGGTCGGAATTTCTCTGTGCATCGACGCTGGTACCGCCTGCTATATTCCGCTGGCCCACCGTTATGAGTCGGCGCCACAACAACTCGACAAAGGCAAGGTGCTAGCGGCATTGAAGCCGGTTCTGGAAAATCCCGACATCGGAAAAATCGGTCAGAATATCAAGTACGACGCGCATATTTTTATCGGTGAAGGCATTCGTATGCGCGGAATCGAGCATGACAGTATGTTGGAATCCTACGTCTTCAACTCGACCGCGACCCGACACAATATGGACGCGTTGGCGAAGTTTTATCTGGGCCGCGACACCATCCATTACGCCGACATTGCCGGCAAAGGCGCCAAGCAGAAAACCTTTGATTTAATCGAACTCGAGCAAGCGAGTGATTATGCGGCGGAAGATGCCGACATAACGCTGCAATTGCATCAGCACTTAAGTGAAGGTCTGAAAAAAGAAGAACGACTGAACCAGGTCTATACCGATATTGAAATACCGCTGGTGGATGTGTTGCTCGATATCGAACAAAATGGCGTGCTGATCGATGAGTTTCTGTTGAAGCAACAGGGTGTCGAAGTGTCGATGCAGATGAGTGATATCGAGAGCGCAATCTACAAGCAGGCCGGAGAAACCTTTAACCTCAGTTCGCCAAAACAGATTCAGGCGATTCTGTATGAAAAACTGGAACTGCCGGTGTTGCGTAAAACGCCGAAAGGGCAACCCTCGACCGCAGAAGACGTTCTTGAGGAACTGGCTGCATCCTATGAAATCCCGGCACTCATAATCGAGCATCGGGGCTTAAGCAAATTAATGTCTACTTATATCGACAAGCTGCCGGTGGAAATAAATGGCAGGACGGGCCGGGTTCATACTTCGTATCAACAGGCGGTTGCTTCAACCGGCAGGCTGTCATCGACCAGCCCGAACCTGCAGAATATTCCAATTAGAACGCCGCAGGGGCGACGGATTCGTGAAGCTTTTATCGCCGCAGATGGCAATAAAATACTGGCTTTGGATTACTCTCAAATTGAGTTACGAATTATGGCCCATCTGTCGGCGGATGAAAGTTTGCTTGATGCATTTTCGCGTGGCCTGGATGTACACCGGGCAACCGCAGCGGAAGTGTTTGGCGAAACCCTGGAAGCGGTAAGCGACGATCAACGACGCGCGGCGAAGGCGATAAACTTCGGTTTGATTTATGGGATGTCGGCCTTCGGGCTCGGTAAGCAATTGAGCATTGGTCGTAACGAAGCACAGCAATACGTGGAAACCTACTTCGAGCGCTACCCCGGAGTAAAACGGTACATGGAAGAAACCAAGCAACGTGCGCGCGACCAGGGCTATGTCGAAACTGTTTTCGGCCGTAGGCTATACCTGCCTGACATCAAGGCCAGTAATGCCAATGTTCGTCAATACGCCGAACGAACCGCGATAAATGCTCCAATGCAAGGCACCGCTGCCGATATTATCAAACGTGCCATGGTGTCGGTTCAGAATTGGCTTAACGATGACGGCAGTGCCTGCAAAATGATTATGCAGGTGCACGATGAGCTCGTTTTTGAAGTCGATCATGAACAAGTCGAACGTTGTCGCGATGCAATTTCTGAAAAAATGGTAAGCGCAGCTGAATTAAACGTGCAACTGGAAGTTGATGCCGGAATCGGTAATAACTGGCACGAAGCACACTAGCCCTGGATTGCCGGGTTTAGATGCCCGCGGCGCGCGATTAGCTGATGTCAAAGGGCCAAAATGATTAATTTTTTTGGCGCTAACTTGAAATCGCTGATTGTGCCCATACCTATAAAAACATCAGACAAAAATTGTTTTTAAGCTATATAGAGTTAAGGAACAAAAGTAAGATTATTTTGTCTACTAATTAGTGCTATAGCCCAGCGCTAAGTCCGTTCTCCCTCCTATGAGCGGACAATCGAACCGGAAACCCCATCTGGTTCATACGTTTAACCCTGGCAGGTTTCTGCCAGGGCTTTTTTATAAAATATTTGCAGTCAATCCAGCCAAACTCGACACTTTTGCTCCAGTAAATCGACACCCTGCCGATTCAGAATCGACAGAGTAGATACCGAATGCCGCGGGTCGGATAACTGTTTGTGCACAGCGGTGATGGTTTTTGAAATAGCCAGGCGCGATAGTTTGTCAGACTTGGTGAGCAGAATATGGATATCCAGATGATCTCCGACCATATCGATCAACGCCTGATCCATGTCGCTGATGCCGCGGCGAATATCGGCCACGATAACCAGTCCTTTGAGGGCCTGGCGTTCGAGCAGGAACTTGCCAAGAACCTGGTTCCAGTGTGCGCGTAGTTTTTGCGGAACCTTGGCAAACCCATAGCCGGGTAAATCGACCAGTCGGCGATCGTCGTCCAGCGCAAAGAAGTTGATCAACTGGGTGCGACCGGGAGTTTTGCTGGTCTTACACAGGCCTTTTTGGCGAGTCAGGCAATTGATCGCGCTTGACTTGCCGGCGTTGGAGCGTCCGGCGAAAGCGATCTCGTTGCCCTGATCTTCCGGCAGTTGTGATAATTCAAATGCGCTGGTGACAAAAGTTGCCTGTTTAAACGAAATAGTCATAGAGGTTGGGGTTATTGTTGAACGTGAGAGCGGTGTATGATATACCGTGCGCCCACGTTCTGTACCATTTTTCCCTGGGAGAAATAATGAAAGCTAGTCATATTGGCGCCACGCTGTTGGCACTGTTCTGGATGATGTCGACAACTGCGCCTGCAGCTGATATTGAAGCCGGTAAAATGAAATCTGTTGTTTGTGCTGCCTGCCATGGAGCAGACGGCAATAGTAGTAGTGGTGCCTTCCCTTCATTGGCCGGGCAACATGCGTCCTATCTGGTCAAGCAGTTAAAAGAATTTAAAAGCGGAGTGCGAAAGGAAGCCACCATGCAGGGTATGGCCTCGATACTCAGTGACCTGGATATGGAAAATGTTGGCGCTTATTATGCCAGCCAAAAAGCCAAACCGGTTGCATTTGATGGAGACTTGATCGAAAAAGGTGAAGCGATCTATCGTGGCGGAATTGCTGAAGTCTCAGTTGCTTCCTGCATGAGTTGTCATGCTCCCAGTGGTATGGGCAACGGCCCTGCTGGTTGGCCCTCACTGAAAGGCCAGCATCCGGAATATATCGCGGCCCAGCTTAACAAGTTTAAAAACAATCAGCGTGATAATGATGCCGGTCGTATGATGCGAAATGTTGCGGCAAGAATGTCTGACGCCGAAATCAATGCAGTTTCGGCCTATATCGCAGGGATTCAGTAAAATTCGTTCAGCGCTCGTTAAACGGGGGCGTCTATCCTTGTGAAACCTGATTCAAAGTCGATATCATTATCGCTATTGGATCGGGTTTAAAACGCACAATATATAATCGAAATTCGGAAGGAGATATAAAATGATGAAACGCTGTTTGATGGTTTTTCTAACCACAGTACTTTTTTCCGGTAGCGCTTTTGCCCAGTCGGCATTCATAGAAGGTGTCGATTATCAGGCGGTTTCTCCAGCGGTTGCTACTTCTGATCCAGACAAGGTCGTGGTCACCGAAGTTTTCTGGTATGGCTGCCCGCATTGTTTCCGATTTGAGCCCTATGTTGAACGGTGGCAGAAAACGATTCCGCAAGGCGTGGTCTTTGAACAAACCCCATCGGTTTTGAACCCGCGCTGGACCGAACATGCTCGAACCTATTATTCGTTAAAGATGATGGGAGCGTTGGAAGCAACCCATCGGGCACTGTTCGATGCGATTCACATGAAACGTCAGCGTTTAACCAGCCTAGATACTCTCGCCAAATTCGTTGCCGAGCAGGGACTTGATGAAAAGGTTTTTCGCGACAATTATTTTTCCTTCCCGGTTGAAACCCAGTTGCGCAAGAATGTGCAGAAAGAAAAGCGTTACGGTCACCGTGGTGTACCGGCGGTGATTGTAAATGGTCGCTACCTGGTTTCCGCGTCGCTTGCCGGAAGCAATGAGCGCATGATTGAAATCATGAATTTTCTGGTCGCCAAAGAACTCGCCCGCTAACGCGTATATTCAGCCATCTCGAGCTGAACCCGGGCAAATTCTTCGCGCAGGACCGGTAGGAATTGCAATGAATCGGGGATTTGCCCCTGTTTCGCCTGCAGCTCGAGTGCGGATGCCAAATCACGTAAAACCAGGCATCCCAGGTTGGCACAGCTTGATTTTAAACTGTGCGCCTGACGCAAAAAGTCTTCCAGATTGGCTTCGACATAAGCCGTTTCCAGCTCAGACATAATTTCATCAAATGATGAGTAAAACACAGGAATGAGTGCCTCGAAGTCTTCGGCCATTATTTCTTTCAGCGTTGCCATGACTTTTTTATCTATCGCGGGTTCCTTTGACATAGTTGCTTCCTTATCAGTTCTATCGGGTCTTCCAGGCAAATGTTGCCAATGCAATGTTTCCGCGCCCATGGTATTCGAGCGATTCACACAAATCTCTAACCAGTACGAGACCTCGACCAGAAAGTGCAATTTCATTCGTCAATGGCTTATTGTTAATGTAGTCGAATCCTTCACCGCTATCTTCGACTCGAAGCAGAACCTGCCGTCGGTCGGATTGCTGTTCGACCGAAAGGTTAAATGATACATAACCGGACTCTAGCTGTTTAAGCCGAGCTTCACGTTCTTCGAAATAACGGGCGAAGCCGGTTGGATCTGATTTCAATGCTGAGTCCAGACCGAGTACACCGTGATCAAGGGCATTTACGTATAATTCGGTCATTATCGTAAAAAGTGACTGGCGCTCGGCTTCGCGCTCTTCCATTTCCATGATGTGATTGACCAGTATGGGCACCGGATTTGTTTCGCGTAATCGGGCCCCATTGAAACGCAGCGAAAGCTTCCATTCCCCTTTGTCGCTACTGTGTAGTACCGAGGGACGGATAAATTTATTGATTTCGACTTCAGGTAAAACTTCGGGTACGCAGGTAATTTCTACCAGAGTAACGTCGTCAGACTGGGCGGTTTGATCTCCGCAAAAGCGATCAAGGTCGACAAAAATCTGGTCGAAAATACTATCCTGCGGCGAGCTTTCGATCGATTTATGCAAACGGTCGCTGCCAAATTCCTGGTCACTGCCGTCGCGAGCTTCGGTGAGACCATCGCTATACATCAAAATTTTATCGTTCGGCGAAATCGATACATAGCGTCCCATCTCGCGTGGGTCGATATTCTGAACTACGCCGAGTGGCAATCCCGTTGATTCAATTCGATGTTTGATTTCATTGGTTTCTCCATCCACCACCAGTATTTCCGGCATCCCGGCATTATAAATACGCGCGTGATCGAGCTCCTGGCTGACCACGACTAGCTGCGCACCAAAAAACATCCCTACGGGCAGCAGCGCCTTCAGCTTTTTATTAATAGCCGACAACAGGTCTTCAGGACTAAAGCCTTTTGAAGTCATGGCGCGAAATACTTCGGATACCGGCATTGCCCCCAGTGCCGCCGAAAGACCATGTCCGGTGAAGTCACCGATAAGAAATAGTAAATCGCGCGAAGGGGAATAAGCCGACAGAATCATGTCGCCGCTGAAAACACTGGCCGGGCGGATTATCTGGCGGATGAAAGAATTATCGATGTTCGAGCTTTGAATGGCCTTCACGAAAACCGATTCGGCGATTTCCTGTTCCCGGTGAATCATGCTGTACATGCCCTGAATTTCACGGTTGAGTGTGGCAATTCGTTGCATCGATTGAATTTTGGTTTGTAGCATGAACGGGTCGTAGGGCTTGACTAAAAAATCATCACCCCCGGCTTCGATACACTGGCGCAAAGCGGCTTCATCGGTCATTGCGGTTAGGAAGATAACCGGAACAAAGCGATTTCCCGATAATGCCTTGATTTGCATGGTCGCCTGATAGCCATCAAGTTTAGGCATCATTACGTCCATAAAGATGATATTTGGATTTTCAGACTTGAAAAGTTCGACGGCCTCGAGGCCATTCACCGCTTCTACGGTTTCGAAACCCTGCCGGGACAGCATCGACTTTAAAATAAACCGATTAGTCTTTTCATCATCGACGATCAGGGCTTTGCCCGGAGAATTACTACTCATTAAAGTATGTTTGCATGATCCGGCTCGAGTGGTTGTTTCTTTTAATTAAATGCTAGTAGCAGGTGTAGTACAAATTCCCGTAAATTCAAGCGACTGGACCTATAACGCCCTAACGAGTCCAGCCAAGTTTGGCGGCTAGCCCGGAATGTCTACGCGTCAGGTTTTCAATCGCCGATGTCAGTACGCCCTCGCTGGCCTGTAGGAAAAAGTGATTCTTTGAACGGGTAATCGCGGTATAGATTAACTCTCTCGACAATACCGATGAATTTTGATCGCTAGGTAAGACGAGGTAGACCGTTTCAAATTCTGAACCTTGCGACTTGTGTACGGTTGTCGCCCAGGCAAGCTTGTAGCCGGGTAGTCGGTTTAGCGGAAAATGACGAATCTCGCCATTCTGATAGTTATAAAAGCAGGCCTGCAGCTGGTGATCATCCTGCTCCCAGATAATTCCGGTATCGCCATTGTAAAGTCCCATCTGATGCTGGTTGCGCGTGATCATGATAGGCATACCACGGAATATTTCGCGCTCGGCGAGCTGGTTACGCAGCAGCATCCGACGGGAAATTAACTCGTTGATCTGCACTACACCCAACGGTCCGATATTGGTAGCACATAACACCCGGCATTTTTCAAAGGCGATAATCGCCTCAGCCGCTGATCGACTGTCAAACACCGGTTGAAAATTTTCGAGGATGGTATCAACCAGCTTGGGGCTTAACTGCTCGCCATCATGCTCATACCAAACCAGTTCGTTGTCGGCATTACGAAGTAGTTCAAGGGAATCACTGCTTTGGCCCCGATTAACGGATTTTGCCAGCGCGGCGATCGCACTACTGTCGGAAAATCGATAGCTATGGCGAAGTAGTGCAATTGATTTGGCGATAGAGGTCCCGCTATCGGTTTGTGCATATCCGTGTCCGGTAATGTCGCCAAGAACATTACCGGCGCTAACCGACGACAACTGATCTCGATCGCCCAGCAAAATCAATCGGGTATCGTCGGCTATGGCATCGAGCAGCTGATACATCAAACTTAAATCAATCATTGAGGCTTCGTCGATAACAACGCAATCGACCGGGAGTAGATTTCCGCGATTGTAGTGGTAGCGATGATGACGATAATCTAATAGTCGATGAATAGTGCTGGCGGTGGTCGGTATGGCTTGGCGCACTGCGTCGGAATTATCGATCCGGGCGAGTCCCGAAGCTATCGATTCCATCATTCTTGTGGCCGCTTTCCCAGTCGGGGCAGCCATCGCTATGCGGATGCTGGGCTCGGCGCCGAGCAGACGGCAAAGTATCTTGATAACCGTAGTGGTTTTACCGCTACCCGGGCCACCTGAAATGACATTGAAATAATGGCTAGTGGCCAGCTCTATCGCCAATTGCTGATCCTGATCATCACTGCCCTCGGGGAAGAGTTCGCTTTGCAGTCCGACATTGTCACTATTAACTAAAGTCGCATCCCTATTTAGTCGGAGCTTAATTTTCTCCGCTATCAAGTCTTCGTATTTCCACAGTCGGCTCAGATAAAGTCTGTGCCCATCCAGAATAATGGGTGTGGTACCGGCGGGGCTGTCAACGCACCGGCTGGCGTGGAGCAGTTTGCCCCAGCGATCGAAGTCGGGCCCTTTGGGGATATCGTTCATGGAAACTAATCGGGAAGAAAATATGGGCTCGCCACAATAAGTTTTCAGGTCAATACAGGCACTACCGGACTGACTCTCCTGGCTCAGCATTGCCGCCGTCAGCGCGGGCCAGTCATCAATGTTCGAATCCGATTGTTGAGCGATAAACTCGGCAAAATAAAAACTGAGCCAGGTAATATCGCCGCTTCGGGCGAGTTGGAGTAATAATCCGTTCATCGGCCAGTCTCCGCAGTCTGCCGTGCGTTGAGAATGTCATCCAATGCAGTAATTTGGGTGCGCATCGGCCGCGAAAAATGGACCCCATGGCGGTCTTTGGTCGGCACGCGCATCGCGCGTAGAAACAGATAATAGCTGCCGCCGAAATGAACGTCATAGTCATAGTCGGGTAATCGATAGGCCAGGTATCGATGCAGCGCTATCGAATAGAGCAGGGATTGCAGGTCGTAGCGCCGGTCAAGCATCGCTTGCTGAAGCGCTTCGGGAAGATAATCCTGCAAGGTTTTACCGAGCAGATTACTTTTGTAATCGGCCAGGTAATATTTGCCCTGAAATACGAAAACGAGATCGATCACCCCGGTGATCAAACCACGAAAATTATCCGCGGTTACCGCGCTAACAGGACGGTCGTTATAGTCCTGTAAAAATTGATTCAATGCATCCATATCAATTTGCGCGACAGAGAAGTCGAATTTCAATTCATTCAGGCGATGCTCGGGTGCCAGCGCCGACAGGGCGAGTCCGCCCGCACCGAATTCGGTCGCGACAATTTCACCTATCCAGTTTTCAAGCAGCTTTTGTTGTTCGACTGAATGGAGGCCGTAGCCGGGGGCAAGCCGGGCGATCAAATGCCGACTCTGGCTGGTAATGTCCTGCTGAAAATCGAGATATTCGAGTATTTCATGCAACAGTAAGCCAACATGACTGCCGGCAGGAAAATCGAGTATCGAGTCATTGTCTGTCGCATTGAATGCCGCGTGAGTTTGTTGATGGATATCACGGGTCAGGCCGCTAAAACTGTTAATCCGCCACTGGCTACCCGGGGGGTTTACCAGCTTAGCCAGCTTCAGGTCGGGAATGACATCCTGACGGTCGATTTCTGCGATTGCATTTTGCAAGGGCGCTGGTAAATCGAGGGCCTCGATATTGTTGTGTTGATCGGCAAAAGCGTCTATCTGCTCGAGCATTTCCACCGGGTCGTTGTATCCCACAGGAGTCTGCCGGTCGAGATCGGCGGCCTTTTGCCTGGAATGGAGCAGGTAGGCCAGCGCCGTTGCCCTGGAATGATCCTTGCTTTGGCCGCCCCCCGCGTCACCCCAGACCAGATATACCTTCGACCTTGCCCGGGTAAGGGCAACATAAAGCAGGCGCAGGTCTTCGGCGAGGCGTTCTTTTTCGGCAATGAGGTAATGTTGATCGAACTGTTCCGAACCCAGGTCAAGAATAGCCTGATGGTGGTCATCGTGGAACCGGAGCAGGGCGGCTTTTTTGTCGACCGGTTTGCAACCCCACAGAAACGGAACGAAAACAATCGGGTATTCGAGCCCCTTACTTTTGTGAATGGTGACAATCTTGACCAGATGAGCGTCACTTTCGAGGCGTAGTTCGGCGTCATCCTGTGCGCTCGAATCGAGTTGTTGGCGAAACCAGTTGAGCAATGCATGCATGCCCGGGTTACGCCGCGATTGTTGCTGTAATAATTCACTCAATTGCAACAGATTGGTCAAGCGCCGTTCGGCAAAAGCCTTATTCGCGATCGCACTGCCGGGCTGCAGACTTTCCAGCAAATGTTGAAACATGGCGATAAAACCACGCTTAGACCAGAAGCTATGCAATTCAAAAAGGCGATCGATCCAGGCCTGCCATTCTCGGTCATGGTCAAAGCAGGCGGCGAGCATGTTGTAATTTTCACCGAGCAGACTGCAGCCCCGGGCGCGTCGCAGGCAACGGTCATTGTCGGGCTGAACGATTGCTTCGAGTAAATGATAAAGCCCCCTTGCCTCCTCACTTTGAAAAACCTTGTCTTTACCGATAGTCACCGACTTGATGCCTGCGGCTGACAGCGCGAGGCGCAACGCGTCACCTTCATAGGCACTGCGAACCAGTATCGCGATGTCGCCGCTTTCTACCGGATCGGTGCCAAGGAAGGCATTTGCGGGTTTGATCAATTGTGCAATTTCATCCACTACCGCTGTGTTAATCAGGTTACTAATCTGCGCTTTGGCGAATGGCCGGGCATTTTCATCCAGGGGTAGTTTCCACAGGGTCAGCGCGGTCGTTGTTTGACCATTAATTTGCAAGGGCCTGGAGGCCAGCCGGGGTGCCGGCATCGCCGGGGTGAATTTTATTGCTTGATGGTAGATAAACGGTTCGGGGTGTTGCTCAAAAATGGTATTCACCGCAGCGATTAAAGCGCCCTCCGAGCGCCAGTTGGTTTGTAGCGAGTAACGCTTCACGCCGGTCTCGTTGCGGGCATTGATATAGGTAAAAATATCGCCACCACGAAAACTGTAAATCGCCTGTTTTGGGTCCCCGATCAGGGTCAGGCTGACGGCATCCTGTTCGAAGTAGATGTGTTTGAAAATTCGGTACTGAACCGGATCGGTATCCTGAAATTCATCGATCATCGCAACCGGAAAGCGCTCGCGTAAGCGTTCCGCCAGCAGGTCTCCGCCCGGTGACTCCAATGCCATTAGCAATAAATCGAGTTGATCCTGATAGGACAACTGGCGCGCCTGCAACTTTTTTTCGAGCACCGCTTTTCCGGCATACTGATGGGCATCGATCAGAGCCTGCACCTTGAAGTCGTTCCTGATTGAATGCAGTGCCGTACAGAATTTTCCGACTTCACCGATAAATGGGTGTTCGAAGCCTTCTTCCAGCCCACGTTTTTTAGGCGTTGACCAGAAGTCCAGTTTTTCTCTGCTGAGCAATTCCAGTTGCGCGGGAACAATGGAAAGCGCATCGCCGTTAAAATAGTCGTCGAGCTGCGCATATAACAGGCCGATATTATCCTTATGAAAAGGACAATTCTTTGCCCGGCTGAGCACTTTGGTTTCATTAAACAGTTCAAACAGTTGATGCCCGTGTTGTTTCCAGCCGGTGGCGAGTGATTCGAGTTGCGGCAACTGCTCGGCCAGTTGCTGGAATAGCTGCGCCAGCGTTCGATTAACCTCGGGTACAAACCGGTTAACCGGATGTCTTCGAATCTGACTCTGCCAGCCGAGTAAATCTTTCAAACTGGGTATGGCCTGGTTAAATAACGGCCACTCGCTGGCGCTTAACGGGTAGCTGGTTCGACGCCACCAGTCTTTCAAAGCGTTGTCCCAATCGGCGCTATCATCGCTGTTGAGCTCGGATTCAAACAGGCGATTACTGAGTAGCGCATGGTCTTGCAGGGCACTCTGGCAAAACCCGTTGATCGTAGCGATTGCCGCTTCGTCCATACTGCGCAGGGCAATCTGTAGATACCGTTCACGCTGCGCTTGTGCGGATGCCTCGAGTGATCGATGTTGGCGCTGTAACAGTGCGAGAAACTCATCGCTGGATTCAATATCTGCCTTTAATACCGCGCTAGCCGCATAGAGACGGGCTCGAATGCGTTGATGCAGTTCGTCGGTGGTGGCATTGGTAAAACTGACCACCAGGATGTCGCTGCAGCTGCGGCCCTGTAGAACCTGGCGTAGATATAGATTGGCAATGGTGTAGGTTTTCCCGGTACCGGCGCTGGCCTCGATCAGGTTGAGCCCTTGCAGATCAATGTCCAATTGCCGAGCGCTATCTAGAATCGAGTCATTCACAGTTTGCTGCTCCGTTGCAGTAACTGGCCATACAGAGCGTTGGCAAACTGATCAAATCGCGGGTCAGCAAATGGCGCTTGCGAGCAATCACGCATAACCAGCCCAATGTACTCATCCTGGCGGTCGGGGTTCGGGAACTGGGAACTATTCGCCGACCAGGCCTTTTCGGCGCTATCGAGCGCTTTTTGAGGGTCGCCTTTTTTGGCCCAGGCGAAGCTGATTGTCGGGAAAACCGGTAATGGCAGCCGCATTCCGAGATTATACAGCTGCTGGTAATGCTCCAGTTGATGCAATGCGGCTTCTGCACCGAGTGCTTCGATCTGCCAATGTTCGTCGATGCTGATGAGCAGGCTGGAGTCCGCGTCCTGAAAGTGTCCAGCGGCGCAGACCACGAGATGGTCAAGCCATAGCGCGAGTAGTTGATGCCCCTTGAAACGGCCTCCGTAATAAGACATCAAGCCCTTACCCGGATAGTAGTTGTTGACCACGCCGCTGATCACGGCTCCATCCGTTGTCGTAATTTCGACCGGTAGGGCACGGCTAGCGATGCCGCTGAAGGGTTTGAGCGCCTGTAGCCAGTTATGATGCTGTTGGGCAATTTGCTTGAGCTGTGACTCGGCAGCATGACCATGTGCGAGCGAACCCTGCGCCAGAATCCGTTCCATGGAACCATCATGGCGACCAAGGACGTCACGCGCCAGTTCCTGTTTCAGCGCCCATTCATCGAGTTTGTTCAAATCGAAGATTTCATCGTCGGCGGGCGTTTCCTCCCGAAAAAGCTGTATCCCTAAGCGTTGCCGGAAAAAGGCTTCGATCGGGTGGCGCAGAAACCGCTGCAAATTAACCAGCTCGATAATGTCAGCTGCAACCTCGTTATTGAGGGGTTGATCAGGCCAGCCTTTATCCGGGCCGGGTTGAAATTGCGCTACCTGACTGGCTACTTTGAACCAGTGCGGGTTGTAGCCGGGTTGTTCGGGTCGATAGTTATCAACGGAAAATACCTG
>JBLHOA010000068.1:0-14347 GCA_047622345.1 Gammaproteobacteria bacterium
GACCACATAGCTTGATACGCTATTGTCATTTTTGTTCGCCACATAGGCAAATCTTGACACATCAGCCGTCTTGGCCGACACCTCTAACGATGCCGCCGATTCGCCGCTGGTATTTACCGCAGTTACGATGAAATAATAGGTTGTACCCGCATCCAGACCGGTGATATCAATGCCAGACATTGCTCCCGTAAGCTGGGTACCGGTTGCTGTTGTGACCCCTGTGTTGGTGCTGTAGTACAGATTGAATGAATCCGCGCCACTTGATGCAGCCCATGAAACGGAGGCTTGCAGGCTTGAGCCAGTGACGATGACTGCAGTGGGCGCATTAGGCAAATTTGGCGCATTAGGCGCATTAGGCTCGCTCGGTGCAGCAGCGCCCCCACCACCGCCACATGCAATCAGGCTTAAATTAAAGGTAATAATAAGTAGTATTCTGGCCAGTGTTTTTATTCGGCGGTTATTCATTTCATCCGTTCCGTATTTATTGAGATTATTTATATGTAATCGAAACAAGCTTAATCATTTCTGATTGGCTTATAGTGACCCAAATCACTTATTGACTTGAACTTCTGGGAATTAAATTAAGGTGGACATACATCTTACAGCTTTAGTATTAGCAAACATCAATATCATTGTTATTGGTCCGTTATTATTAAAATAAATGAAAGGGCGAAGCACGTTACTTAATGTCTATGGACAAACTATATTGTTTTTAAACAACTCTAAATACCTTTTACAGGAATATCGGCTTCGATCTTGTCGAGGACGATGGTTTGTGTAAGCATATTGCAGCTTTTAAAACCAAGAACTATTAACGAGGAAGGCGTAATGTCGGATAACAAAACCTATCCTGTGCCAGCAGAATTTGCCGCCAATGCAAACATCACTGCAGCGCAGTATGAAGAAATGTACCAGCAATCTGTCGAGGACCCAGAAGGTTTCTGGTCGGAACAGGCGGAAAACTATATATCATGGTTCAAGCCATGGAACACGGTTTGCGACTGGAGTTTTGACCAACAGGACTTACACATTAAATGGTTTGAAGGGGCCGAACTCAACGTTTCCTACAATTGCCTGGACCGACATCTGGAGGCGCGAGCCGATCAGGTTGCGATAATCTGGGAAGGCGACGATCCGTCCGAGGATCGCAAGATTACCTACGCCGAGCTGCACGAGGAGGTCTGTAAGTTTTCCAATGTATTGAAGGCCCAGGGTGTGAAAAAAGGTGATCGCGTTTCGATTTATATGCCGATGATTCCCGAAGCCGCAGTGGCCATGCTGGCCTGTACTCGAATCGGTGCGATGCATTCGGTTGTTTTCGGTGGTTTTTCACCCGATGCGCTTCGCGATCGGATCCAGGATTCTGACTGTCACGTAGTTGTAACCGCCGATCAGTCGGTTCGTGGTGGTAAAAAGGTACCCCTCAAAGCGAATGCCGATAAAGCCGTTAATCAATGTCCCGATGTTAGCAGCGTCATCGTCGTTAAACGCGGCGGTGAGCCGGTTGACTGGACCGAAGGTCGCGATGTCTGGTATCACCAGGCAATGGATAAGGCTTCGCCGCACTGCGATCCGGAAATGATGGACGCTGAAGACCCCATGTTTATTCTTTATACCTCCGGATCTACTGGTAAGCCCAAAGGCGTACTGCATACGACCGCGGGTTATCTGCTGCAGGCGGCAATGACGCATAAGCTGGTTTTTGATTATAAGGATGGTGAGGTTTACTGGTGTACCGCAGACGTTGGCTGGGTAACCGGCCATACTTATATTGTTTATGGCCCTTTGGCTAATGGTGCAACCACGGTGATGTTTGAAGGCATTCCGACCTATCCCGATATTTCCCGGTTCTGGCAAGTCTGCGACAAACATAATATTTCAATTTTCTATACCGCTCCTACGGCAATTCGAGCATTGATGGCGGCAGGAAACGAGCCGGTTGAGAAGACTTCGAGGGCTTCATTGCGAGTGCTTGGCACAGTTGGCGAGCCGATCAATCCGGAAGCCTGGCTCTGGTACCACAAGGTGGTCGGTAATGAGCGTTGCCCAATTGTAGACACCTGGTGGCAAACCGAGACCGGCGCACACATGTTGACGCCTTTACCCGGTGCAACAGCGACCAAGCCCGGATCGGCTACCTTTCCGTTTTTCGGGGCACAGCCGGTTTTGCTCGATGATGAAGGAAATCTACTCGAAGGCAACCCGGCCTCGGGAAACCTGGCCATGAGCGCTCCCTGGCCATCGATGATGCGGTCTATTTATGGTGATCATAAGCGCTTCTACGAAACTTATTTTGCCCTGTTCAAAGGCTATTACTTTACTGGCGACGGTGCCCGTCGCGATGAGGATGGCTATTACTGGATTACCGGTCGCGTTGACGATGTGCTCAATGTTTCGGGCCATCGCCTGGGTACCGCTGAAATTGAGTCGGCACTGGTCAAGCACAGTAAGGTTGCCGAGTCGGCCGTGGTGGGCTATCCGCATGACATTACCGGGCAGGGTATTTATGCTTATGTCACCCTGATGACCGGGGAAGAGGGCAATGATGACCTGAAGAAAGAACTGGTTGCCCTGGTGCGCAGCGAAATCGGCCCGATTGCTAAAGTTAATATTATCCAGTGGGCCCCCGGCTTGCCGAAAACCCGTTCGGGCAAGATTATGCGTCGTATACTGCGAAAAATTGCGGCCAATGAAATTGATAACCTCGGTGATACCTCGACTTTGGCCGACCCCGGGGTCGTCGACAATTTGATTGAAAATCGCCTTAATCGCTAGTGCCTGGTTTTGCCTGATTCAGCCCCGAATGACGGGGCTGAAAACTGGGCGCTGGCATAGTTGGCCGGATAGTCCATTCCCGTAGTTTAAGAATTAAGTCGAGATAACGCGTATAAGTGATTGCATGTTCTCATTATATTCTCTAGACTCACTGAGAAGAAAACGAGAAGAGAGTTTTGAAATGTTGACTACACAAGAACAAAATACATTACAGTTTATCCGTAACTACCTGGCTCAGCACGGTTACGCACCAAAATTCAAAGAAATTGGTTTGGCCATCGGCGTTAACTCGCAAGGCACCATCCATCGCTACGTTCAATCGCTGGAAGACAAGGGCTATATTGACCGTGTCAAAGGCAATTCACGCGGCATGAATCTGGTTGAATTGCCGTTGGTGCGCCCACCTACCATTCCTCTTATGGGTAAGATTGCCGCCGGAGTCCCGATTGAAGCAATCGAAGATCAGCAGGAGCTTAACCTCGCTGAAATGTTCATGGGGCCAGAATTATTTGCGCTGCGCGTGACCGGGGATTCAATGATTGAGGCCGGTATCCTTGATGATGACTACGTCATTATCAAAAAGCAACCGGTCGCTAACGACGGCGATATTGTGGTTGCAATGATCGATAAATCGGAAGCAACCTTAAAACGGTTTAAACGTAAAAGCGAAGGTCAGATCGCCCTGATTCCGGCAAACATCAATATGGAACCGATGATTTACGCGGCTGATCGGGTCAGTATTCATGGTGTCCTGGTCGGGCAGTTGAGAAATTATCGTTAGCCGGTGAATTAAACCCTGTTAATAGGGTTGGTAATTCGAAGTACTGTTGTCAATCGCTAAAGCGATGCTGTTCGATATCCCAATGATCGCTCGACGCTTTCAGCAGCAAACAGGATGGACCGCCCCGTGTGCGCGTTTGGCCTGCAGCCCCCGGATTGACGACCCAGGGAAAATCAGCATCGTCGACCAGCATTCGATGGGTGTGACCGTAAACCACGACCCGGGCATTCGGATGTGTTTTTCTTAATGATTGATGATCGGGTGAAATTGACCCGTGCCGGTCACCGTGTTCGACGGCAATGTTACCACCGGGCAGTTCGATCTCAGTTTGAATCGGGATAGCCTGCAGTCGCGAAGCTTGCGCAACCGGCCATAGTTCCGGATGGTCGTTATTACCGGTTACCGCATATATTTTTCCGCTTTTCGGTTTCATCGAATCTAAAACCTGTGCGTCGCCGATATCGCCGGCATGGATCGCAATATCGGCGCTAGCGATCAACTCTGCCACGCGCTTATCAAGCACGCTGTGGGTATCCGAAACGATCGCCACGACTACTGAATTGCTACTCATTTAAAGGATCTCCGAATACGGTTAACGCGCGACTAGTCGTTATTTCAGAATGCTATGACGCTTTATGGTGACGGCCGATTTTGCCGATCATCTGGGCAATTATTTTTGGATTTCCGGCGACCACCTGACCATTGTCGAGGTATTTATCATTGCCCGAGAAATCGGTAACAATACCACCGGCTTCGCGCACGATTAGCGCGCCCGCGGCGATGTCCCAGCTTTCTAAGCCCGACTCCCAATAGCCGTCCAGTCGGCCGGCTGCGACATAAGCCAGATCGAGAGCAGCCGATCCCGCGCGCCGAATGTCGCTGGCGCTGGTAAAAAACTCGCCGAATATTTTCTGAAATTGATCGAGTTGCTGCGGCTGCCTGAACGGGAAGCCGGTCGCCAGTAATGCCGATTCGGTAGATTTAAGATTACTCACACGAATACGGCGGTTATTCAAAGTCGCGCCATCGCCTTTGCTGGCGGTGAATAATTCCTGTTTGATCGGGTCGTAGATAACCGCGTGCACAAGTTTGCCAGCATTTTTGCAGGCAATCGATACCGCGTAGTGCGGGAACCCATGTATGTAGTTGGTGGTGCCATCGAGCGGATCTATAATCCATTGAAAGTCGTCCTTGCCTTCGATAATGCCCAATTCTTCGCCGACGATTCCGTGATCGGGGAAGGCTTTTAACAATTCCTCGATGATCAAAGCCTCGGCTTGACGATCAACCTCGGTAACATAGTCGTTTTGTGCTTTTACTTCGACTACTATGTCGGGCAATTTGTTAATTTTACGGACGATATGATCACCAGCGCGACGGGCGGCACGAACGGCGATATTCAACATGGGCTGCATCGGTGGGAATCCAAAGTGGTATCAAACAAGGGCGCGCAGTCTAACAAACAGACAGGTAATAAACCAGAAATAAACCCCAGGCAAACTGGCACTGAGAGTAATGAATTTAGATAACATAAAGATTGTTCTGGTGGGCACTACCCACCCCGGTAATATTGGCGCAGCAGCGCGGGCGATGAACAATATGTGCCTGCCGCAACTGGTACTGGTAGAGCCTAAATGTCCGATTGGAGAAATCGCCTATTCGAGGGCATCGGGTGCTAATACCATTCTGGATAATCGCATCGTCGTCGACACCTTGCCGGAAGCTATCGCCGACAGTGAGTTAGTCGTGGCGGCCAGCGCGCGCAAACGATCCTTACCCTGGCCCGAACTGACTCCCGATGAATTTGCCGACAAGGTTAGCCAGCTAGGCACCGAGGCGAAGGTCTCGCTGGTATTCGGTCGCGAGCAATCGGGTTTGACCAACGAAGAAATCCAGATGTGCAACAGTATGGTTATTATCCCGACTAACCCGGATTTCAGTTCGCTTAACCTCGCTTCGGCAGTACAGGTTTTATGTTACGAATTGTATAAACGCGTTTCGGTAACGGGCGAGTCGAAGTCGGTCGAAGGCGATGATTTGCCTGCATCAAACTACGAGTTTGAAGGTTATTTTGAGCATCTGCGAACCACCCTGGAAGAGACAGGATTTTTGAATCTGACCAGTCCGGGGATGACATTAGCGCGCTTGCGTCGCCTTTATTTGCGCGCTGAGCTAAGCAAGGCTGAAGTCAGTATGTTGCGAGGGATATTGTCATCGGTAAAGCAACCGCGGATCCGAAAGCCGTAATTGCATGATCGCAGTTGGTAATTGTTAAATGCCGCTGTTACAAAACGTTACAATTCGTTACCTCGCTGAAAAGCTTTGGCGCTCTTCCATCCATATTATGGTCTCCGTCACTTACCTACGGAGTTAAATCATGAAAAGAAGTACCAAAATTATTGCTGCCACCGTGCTTATCGCGGCAACATCAAGCGCTGTTTTTGCCTATGGCAAACAGGGGCACTGGAATATGAACGAGCAGGAAAAGGCTGAATTCATTGTCGAGCGGGTTAGCAAAAAACTCGATTTGAATGAAGTCCAGTCCCTGTCTTTCAGTGAGCTGACCGATACTGTTCTTGCCATTATTGTCGAAGGCAGGGATAGCAAGGAAGATCATTTGCAAATGGTGAAAGACCTGCTGCAGGAACCTGTTTTAGATCAGGCTAAGGTACTGCAAATCGTCCAGCAGAAAACCCAGATGGTTAACGATAAGGCGCCTGCTGTGGTCGCATCGCTAGCAGGTTTTCTTGACACACTGGGGCCGGAACAGAAAAACAACTTGCAACAAATGCTCGAACGTCACCATGAGCACAGGCATGGGCACAAGGAACGCAAGTAATCGGTCATCACGCCTTAAAGTAGAGACAACGCAGCTTCTAAGGAGGCTGCGTTGTACACTAAGCGAATTTGTTAACGGAAACTGGATTGCGCTGAATGCATAAATTGCTGTTAATTGATGATGACGACAAACTGGCCGGACCCCTGGCCGAATATTTTTCCCGGTTTGAATTGTCGCTGGAAAACATTACCAATCCAATTCAAGGGATAGCGCGTTTGCAGCAGGCACATTTCGATCTGGTGATACTGGATGTCATGCTGCCCGAAATCGATGGCTTTGAAACCTGTCGTCGAATTCGCCAATTCAGTTCTATTCCGGTGATTATGTTAACCGCTCGAGGCGATGTTATGGACCGTGTCGTTGGCCTTGAACTTGGTGCTGACGATTATCTACCCAAGCCGTTCGAGCCGCGTGAACTGGTTGCCAGGATTCAAAACGTATTCAAACGTAGTGAGGTTAATCGGCAGGATGCGGTTCTCGAGCTGGGTGATTTAACCATCGACCTGAAACGCAAGCAAGTGATGCTGCAGGATATTGAAATCGAACTGACCGCAACCGATTTTGCCTTGTTGGAATTGCTCATTCAACAGCAGGGCAGGGTTCTGAGTCGTGACCAGATAATGCAGGAATTGCGGGGCATCGATGCGGATTTTTTTAGTAGGGCTATCGATGTTTCGATCAGCCGTTTACGCCAGAAATTGCAACGACCCGATCTGATACGCACCGTGCGCGGCTCGGGCTACCAATGGGTTAACCGATGATCCGCGAATTTTTCAGCAAACGATGGCAAAGTTTGATATTCAGATTGTTGTTCTATTTTCTGGTGTCGATGATCCTGGTTGCCGTAGTCCTTGCCTTTAGTTTTGCCCGGGGGCTAAAGCCTCATTTCCAACAGGAAGTTTTACCCAATGTTGAGCGTTATATCGAATATTTAATCGACGATATTGGCGTACCCCCCAATTTGCAAACCGCCGCAGGTCTGGCATCCCAGTTACCCTTTGAAATTCGAATAAAAGGTGCCAACACCGACTGGAGTTCCAGTCCGTCAATAAAGGCGATTGCGAAATACGAATTTGAGCAGGCCCCCCGGCCGTACAGGGACGTTTATTACGGCCATGAGAAATCACGTCAGTTTTTATTAGTTGAGAAAAATGGCTACCAATACCTTTTCGTTAGTGAAGACGGGTTCCGTAAACGCTCTGAACGACGGCACGGGTGGTTGTTTCTAATGTTGCTATTGGTTTTTATAGGGCTGTATTTCACCATTCGACGAATGTTGTCCCCAATTCACTTAATGTCCCAGCAGGTGGATCGCATTGGTGCCGGCGAGCTCGACCAGGCTCTTGATTTGCCGGGAACCGGGGAGCTAGCGCAATTATCGGGCGGAATTAATCGCATGTCGTCCCAGATCAAATCGATGCTGGAAGCCAAGTCGGCCTTACTGTTGGCGATCAGTCATGAGCTTCGTTCGCCGCTGACACGAATGCGCGTTAATCTGGAATTGATTGAAGACGCTGATATTCAGCCCCGGTTGGTCGAAGATATTCAGGAAATCGAATCGATGCTTGCTGCAATTCTGGAGTCGGAACGCTTAAATGTTAAACATGCCGCGTTAAATCTGGAAAACTGTGCCTTGCATGAACTGGTTGCATCGGTTGTTGATAACCATTCCTGTCATTCTCGAATGACAACAAAACTGGCCCCGGTTGAGTGTTCAGTTGATAAATTGCGCATTAGCTTACTGCTTAAAAATCTACTGGATAACGCCTGCAACTATTCGGATCCGGAATCAGGCGATATCGATATTTCACTGGAACCGTTGGCGGAGAAGATTGTCCTTCGAGTTGCAGATCGAGGCGTGGGCATTTCGGCGGAAGATATAGCCGAAGTAACCGATGCCTTTTATCGGCCCGATGCCGCAAGACAGAGGGTAACCGGTGGTTATGGGCTCGGGCTCTACCTTTGCCGATTGATTGCAGAGGCCCATCAAGGCCAATTAGTGCTTAGCAGCAAGCCAGGGGAAGGGACCTTAGTCACACTGGAATTGCCATTATCGACATAGACCCGGGGTGAAAGTAGTGGTCTTTCAGGCAAGGATTTAAAGCGCGGATAATACTTGACCATTTTAGTCAGGATTGTATACTTCGCAGATCAAATTAAACTCCCACTCCTGATGCGTTTATCTACAAAAAGTCGCTATGCCGTCACTTCTCTGCTCGATCTGGTAATGCACTCAGATAACGGCCCGGTATCCTTGTCGGAAATTTCTATCCGCCAGGGAATTTCCCTGTCTTATCTGGAGCAGTTGTTTGCTAAAATGCGCAAAAACAAACTGGTTGTCAGCACTCGTGGGCCGGGCGGTGGTTATAGCCTCGGGGATTCGCCGGATCTCGTATGTATTGCTGACGTAATCAATGCAGTCGATGAAGAAATTCAAATTTCGGGCCGGAGCTCAAAGTCGCAAACCGAGTATGAACCTTGTCTGACCGAACAGCTTTGGGATGAATTAAGCACAGAGATTGAAACCTTTCTAACCACGATATCCTTAGCCGATATGATGGCCAATAAAGAAGTTCAGGCGCTGTCAGAGTCGCATGACCGTCGCCAGGATATCGCCGGGATTTTGTGAAATGGCGATATATCTAGACCATAACGCATCGTCTCCCATGCACCCTGAGGTGGTCGAGGCGATTTTACCTTTTTTACAGAATCCTACGGGTAATCCATCCAGCCTGCATAGTTACGGGCGAATGGCTCGCTCAGCCGTAGAGTCTGCGCGCGCTGAGGTTGCCGCGCTACTGGGTTGCGAGAGTCGCTCGGTTATATTTACCTCGGGTGGCTCTGAAGCGAACAATTTCCTGTTAAAAGGGTTTGTCAGCAAGGCGGATGCCGGGGTTATTGTGAGTTCGACCATTGAACACCCCAGCGTACTGGAACCGCTGATTCAGCTTTCACAAAGTGGGGAAGAAGTGATCTATCTGAATTGCGATAGCAATGGCGTGATAGACCTGGAACAGGCAAAAATAGTGCTGCAGGAACAACCGGTAAAATTACTTTCGGTGATCTCTGCGAACAATGAAACCGGGGTCATTCAACCGGTTGAAGCCCTGGCTGAAATGGTTAAACCGGGAACTTGTCTGGTACATAGTGATGCCACGCAAGTAGTCGGTAAATTGCCGATCAATCTGGCCGAGTCGAATATCGACGCCTTGAGTTTTTCGGCGCATAAACTCCGTGGGCCGCAGGGAATCGGTGCATTGGTTATCAGCCGGAAACCGGGGCAAGCGCTTATCAGTGGTGGCGAGCAGGAGCGCAAAAGTCGTGCCGGCACCGAGAATGTGGCGATGATTGTCGGGATGGGAAAAGCCGCACAACTGGCCAGAGTTGACATGGATAAGAAAGCAGTTCATCTGGCTCAGTTACGGAATTTGTTTGAAGCAAAGCTAACGGCTATTGCTGGCACTGTGGTATTCGGGCAGCAGGCACCCAGATTGCCAAATACCAGCTATTTTGCACTACCCTATTATCATGGAGAAACCTTGTTAATGGAGCTTGATCGGGCAGGGTTTGCGCTTTCCAGCGGGTCGGCCTGTCATAGCGAAGTGACCCAGCCCAGCCATGTGTTATCGGCGATGGGTGTTGACGAGCAATTAGCCTTGAACGCAATAAGGGTTAGTTTCGGGGCCGAAAATTCGATGCGGGATGTCGACATGTTAATCGACAAGCTGAAACAATTAGTTAATCAATTGCCGGCGATAATGCGTCAGGCCGCTGTCTAGGATAAATGTAATGAGTATTCAGTTAAGTGATGTAGCCGCTTCCCGAGTTCAACAATTTCTCGATCAACGTGGTAAAGGAATAGGGTTGCGATTAGCGGTAAAGACTACCGGATGCTCTGGCCTGGCTTATGTCATTGAATTTGTCGATGAATTACAGGAAGGGGACGAAGTTTTTGAATCCAAAGGTGTGAAGGTCGTGATTGACCCCAAAAGCCTGGTATTTCTCGACGGTACCGAAGTCGATTTTGCCAAGGCGGGATTGAATGAAGGTTTTCAGTTTAAAAATCCGAATGCCAAGGACGCCTGTGGATGTGGTGAGAGCTTTACCGTCTGACGCCTCTAATTTCTGACCGTAGTATGCAGTTTCCCGATCTTAAACAGAATTACTTCGAGCTATTCAGTTTGCCGGCAGACTTTCGCTTGGATATCAATAACTTGCGGGCCGAACAACAGCGCTTACAGGCCAGTTTTCACCCCGATCGGTTTGTCGGTAGCGACGAGCAGCAGAAAAGAATGTCGATCCAGGTTGCATCCTGGATAAATCAGGCTTTTGAAATTTTAAGCAACGACGTGAAGCGGGCAATTTATCTGCTCGAGATAGTCGGTGCCGGTGAACAAAACGAGGCTGAAACAACTTCCGATACTCAGTTTTTAATGGAGCAGATTGAATTGCGGGAAGAGATTGAAGCCTGCGAAAACGTCGTAAATACGGTGGACTGCTATGAAAAAATCAGTACAAGATTAAGCCAGCAGGCACTGGAACTGGCCGATGGATTTGTCGAACGGCTTCAGGCAGAGGATTTCACCGGGGCACGAAAAGTTACCCATAAGATGCAATTTATCCAACGCATTCAGGATCAGCTTTCCGATTTACAATTTGAACTGGAAGACATTTGATGGCATTGCTGCAAATTTCAGAACCTGGACAATCCAGCGCTCCGCATCAGCATCGATATGCGGCCGGGATTGACCTGGGGACCACCAATTCGCTGGTTGCTACGGTACGCAGTGGCGAAACCGCCTGCCTGCCCGATATTAACGGTGCCGTACTGTTGCCGTCGGTCGTTCACTACAGCGAAGGCGCCGAGCCATTAGTCGGTCGCGAAGCCTTGGATCGTCAAACCAGCGATCCACTCAATACTATCTCATCGGTAAAGCGACTTATGGGGCGAGGCATTGCCGATTTTGAGCAGGCCGGAGATCACTTGCCCTACCGAGTAGTGCAGCAGGAAGGCAGCCCGGTTCCACGAATAAGCACCGTTGCTGGTGAGGTGAGCGCGGTTGAAGTCTCCGGCGAAATATTAAAAGTGCTATCGCAGCGTGCCAGCGATAGCTTGGGTGGAGAGCTCACCGGTGTGGTCATTACGGTTCCGGCTTATTTCGACGATGCGCAACGTCAGGCGACGCGCGATGCCGCTAAATTGGCTGGTCTGAATGTATTTCGCCTGTTGAATGAACCAACAGCCGCCGCAGTTGCCTATGGTCTGGATCAAAAAACCGAAGGTACTATCGCCGTGTTCGACCTGGGTGGTGGAACTTTCGATGTTTCAATCCTGACCCTGCAAAAAGGCGTTTTCGAAGTACTTGCAACCGGCGGTAATTCGACATTGGGTGGTGATGACATGGATCAGGCCATCGCCGAATGGATAGTTAAACAATGCAAATTTGAAACTATCGACGAAAAATTGCTCAGTCAGATTCTTAGCCGCGCTCGAGCGGCAAAGGAAAATCTTTCGACGCAGGACGAAACCGAAATATTAATTGATGATGGCGATGCGACCCGTCTGACCTTTAAGCGTGAGCAACTTGATCATTTAATTCAGCCATTGATCGAAACCACATTGAAGTCCTGTCGTCGCGCAATTCGTGATGCCGGAATTAAAAAGTCGGATATAGCCGAAGTTATCCTGGTTGGCGGGTCTACACGGATTCCTCTGGTACAAGCGATGGTTGCAGAGTTTTTTGCTCAACAGCCAATTTGTGAACTCAATCCCGATCAGGTGGTTGCCATCGGCGCAGCCATGCAAGCTGATGTGCTGGCTGGTAATAAACCCGATAGCGAAATGCTGTTACTCGATGTTCTGCCGCTGTCGCTTGGCATTGAAACTATGGGCGGTTTAAGCGAAAAAATTATTGATCGAAATACCGCAATACCGGTGGCCAGGGCACAGGAATTTACTACTTTTAAAGATGGCCAGACTGCGATGTCAATTCACGTCGTTCAGGGCGAGCGCGAATTGATTTCTGACTGTCGTTCATTGGCTAAATTTGAGCTCCGTGGGTTTCCGCCAATGGCGGCTGGAGCTGCCCGGATCAGGGTTACCTATCAGATCGATGCGGATGGCTTAATGTCAGTAAATGCCGAGGAACTGACTAGCGGTGTGATGGCCGATATTGTGATCAAACCGTCCTATGGCTTAAGCGATGGTGAAATTGGGGCAATGCTGCGAGCATCGATGGAAAATGCACGAGAAGATATCGATTTACGCATGCTGACCGAGCAGAAAGTGGAGGCACAGCGTGTCATCGAGGCGCTTGATTCTGCGCTGGCAAAAGATGGCGATGAGCTTTTAAGCATCGATGAGAAGGCTGTTATCATCAGGCACAGAAATGAACTTGAATCATCCATTGAGTCCGCAAATGCAGACCAGTTAAAAAAACTTATCCGTTCCATAGAATCTTGCAGTGAAGAGTATGTGGCACGACGAATGAATGCCAGCGTTACCCGGGTCTTAACCGGGCAACGAATAGACGAGGTAAAAATTTAGTGACCCAGATTATCATTCTTCCCCATCAAGAAATTTGTCCTGAAGGGGCTACGATTGACGCCGAGCCCGGTATCAGCCTATGCGATGCATTATTAAAAAATGGAATCGAAATAGAGCACGCCTGCGAAAAGTCCTGCGCCTGCACTACCTGCCACGTTCACATTCGGGAAGGCTTTGATTCGCTCGAGGAATCGACCGAGGACGAAGATGATTATCTCGACAAGGCCTGGGGGCTTGATATGGAGTCGCGGCTCAGTTGCCAGGCTTTAGTCGGAGATGAATCGCTGACTATCGAAATACCCAAGTACACCATCAACATGGTGTCTGAAAACCATTAACTAGTAGAGGCAATTATGGATTTGAAATGGACAGATACCCTGGATATCGCGATCGAACTTGTCGATTTATACCCCGATGTGGATCCTCAATACATTCGTTTTACCGATCTACACGCCTGGGTTTGTGCTTTGGAAGCGTTTATCGATGACCCTGAAAAGTCCAATGAGCAGATCCTTGAAGCGATCCAAATGGCCTGGATTGATGAATCGGACTAGCTATTCTGACGCCCCGTCATAAATTTGACACTCCTAATGTCAGAAAATTGACGCGAATTTTCTTCGAAATCAACCACTTTCGGGGCATATTTAACCTAAATAAGACTATTGATCTCAAGATATCGAAAATTTTTGTCGATTCAATATTTTCCTTAAAATCCATTAATAACAATAACTTACCAGGTTTAGTTAAAGCGTTTTATATATAAACAAATGCGAACCAGGTCACAGTTCGCTTGCATTCAAACGACAATTCGGTAAATTAGAAGATTCTACCCCAACGCTAAATAACGAGGGTAACTCTTTGATATATAAATATATTTTAGATTTCGAAGAGAATAATTAGATAATTAAACCAAAATACAGGCCTAAGCCTGAATGCTGAAGACAACTACATCCGGAGAGAGAATATGAGCAATGTCGCCTACCTCGAAGAGGTATCTAGTCCCTTACGTCGCGCAATAAGTGAACCACAACTAAAAACTCATTACGACGGTAAAAATAAAACAGGCTGGTTTTTGATGAAAGGGGCACCTCGTCCTTCATTTACCCCGGAACTTCTCGGTGAAATCAGTAGTTATTTTGAGACGGTTAAACAGGAAATGGCCGAAAGCAATGGCGCCAAGTATGACTATCTGGTACTTGGGTCGGATGTAGAAGGTGTATTTAATCTTGGTGGGGATCTACACCTTTTTGCTCAGTATATTGTCAATAAAGACCGTGAAGGACTGTTGAATTACGCGATACATAGCATCGACCTTGTTTATCAGAATATGATTCACCTCGACGAAGAACTTACCACCATATCATTGATACAGGGTGATGCCCTGGGTGGGGGATTCGAGTCAGCA
>JBLHOA010000069.1:0-14305 GCA_047622345.1 Gammaproteobacteria bacterium
GAGTGGCAGCTAAACCACGATTCAACCTCCCCTGTAATCTCGCAACTAGTAATTCAACGGTGTAACAAACGCAGAAACACCAGGTCTTCCGGGATCTCAGCCCGTTGGCTTTTCTCGCCCATCCGAAAATGTAACATTAAAAGTCTTAACCCTGAAGTACTGCTTTGATTCGAAATTAATAAATCAATACTACTGATTGCGTACCATCGTCCGCGTTGCCAGAGTATGCGAAATTTCACTGTGCGATGCATTCAGGTCGTCCCCGGGGGTGTAGAAAACCAGCTCGTCGCACATCGCCGCATAACGCTTCTGATTGGAATCACTCATCTCCTGGTCGGCCGATATGCCATAAATATACTTGCCTTTGGCACGTGCATATCCACATTCAAAGCCAGTCCAGGCCTGGTTTTCGATGCCATCGAGTATGACGATAACAATATCAGCATTATCCAGTTCATCCTCATAGCATTGTTGTATATCCCTGGGTGTCAGCTGCGCCATATCAAGCTCGAGATCGTGCTGAGGAATACTAACTTCCATGTAGGGATTGGCGTCGGTAATCGCCTCGCGCAACCCCAGGTTCCAGACCCTGGATGCTTGCGACGTATTATAGGCCGCGAGATAAGCCCTGATGCCCTTATGAACCCCCATTTTGACGATCGGTGTGATCGACTCCGGTTCGGGACTGGTATCTTTCTGTGCTGCCACCTGCAACGCATCTTCCAGCAAAATATCGCCAGTCATTAACGCATGGCTGATTACCGCCCCGTTGATATTAGGCAGGTAGCGCAGTCGCGAGATATCGTCCAACGTCAGTACCGTGCCACTGGAATAAACCGGAATTGCGACATCGTGGCTGAGTTGTTCGGTCAAGGCCAGTTCCTCCAGAAGCTCCCCATTCATATCTTCGGTCGCCTTATGGATGACACCGGCAATCCCCGAAACCTGGAGTTCGCGAATAATATCTTCCGGCTTAAACGCAGTTTGTGTTTTCCAGCCGTCGATAACGACATGGCCGTTACGGGTAGCCAGATGGACGATAATTCCGCCCGGGAAACGATTTGCCGCTTCTTTTACGAGCGGCGCGTCGGTAATCGCGACGGTTCCTAGCACCACGCGTGCGGCCCCCGCTTCGAACCAGTCGCTGATCTGGCTAAGGGTCCTGATACCGCCCGATACCTGAATCGGCTTATCGGTTTCGCCAATCATCTGCTTGATCAGCGCCTCGTTGTTTGTTTGCTTCGAGCGCGCGGCATCGATATCGACTATCTGTATCATTTTGGCGTCGGCATCGACAAATTTTTTCAACGCCTCCATCGGTGAAATGGAGTGGACAATATCAGTACCCAGGCGGGCTGAACGTGTGACAACTTTGCCACCCTTAATCTGAATTTCGGGAATAATTAGCATAATTTCTTAACTCTATAATTAATTTAATACGATGAATAAAACAAGTGCGTGGCGGCTATAGTTCAGCGCGAAGGACTACTATATTTAAGACTGCTCCTGCCCCGTTCCGGCTACCTTCTGCAACCGGTCTGCGACAGAATAATCACTGATAATTTCAACCATTCTCCTGCAATTGCTGCAATGATTTAATGATAACACTCAGCCGACCAAGCTTGTTATTGACCGTGAGTCTAACACGTTATGGCATCGTCTAACTGCCCGAGCCCGGTAACCGGAAGATATCGCAACAGATCTGCGCGGATAAAGTTATTGCCGCCGCGTCGATGATGCCGAAGAAATCTGGAGAATTGTGCCTACTTTGAGCTGCCAAATATGGGTAAGTATGGCGATACCCTCTCGGACAACCGGCGGCAGAAATATTTTAGTTACTTAAAATCCAGACTGGACGATGAAGATTCTACCCGTTGCGAGTAGAATCGCCGGGCATACATCACTATTAAAGGCATATCGGATATGATTATTCGCCCCCTGCTCGAATCCGGAGATCTGCCACTTCTGCTAGCGCCGTCGACCGAATCAGATGCAACCGCCGATGCTCTGCAGAAATGGCTAAGCACACATTCGACAAAGATAGATAAGCTACTGCAACACCATGGCGCTTTGCTATTTAGAGATTTTCAGATTGCTTCCCCGGACACTTTCAGATCAATTGCACAAACCCTGACCGGTGAAATAAAAGCTTATGTGGGTGGCGATTCCCCTCGCAACCGCATCGTTGACAAAGTCTATACCTCGACAGAATTTCCCGCAGATATGGAAATCACCTTACACAATGAACTGACTTATTCGGGTTGGTGGCCAAGCCGGATTATGTTCTGGTGCAAGCAAGCGCCTGCTAGCGGCGGACAAACACAAATCGCCGATGCCCGGAAGGTATACCAGCACATCGATGAATCTGTGCGTGATCGATTTGAGAATAAAGGGGTGCGCTATGTTCGTAGCTATCACAATGAAGGCGGCGCTGGAAAAACCTGGCAACAGGCATTTGAAACCGACAACCGGGAGGAAGTCGAAAAATTCTGTGCTGATACAAACATGGACTGTGAATGGTTTGACTGGGGCCTTCGCACCCTGACCTTCGGGCCGGGTGTTTATACTCATCCAGTGACCGGAGAAATGGCCTGGATCAATCAGGCCGATCAATTTCACGCCGAATATAACACCCCATGGGCGAATGATTTCAGCGCCGACGACTTTGATCAATCTCAACTACCCTTTCATGCCTATTTTGGCGATGGCTCTGCGATCAATGTTTCGGATCTCGATGAACGTCGTAACGTCCAGCGTCAGTTTGAAGTTTTGTTTGACTGGAAAGAAGGAGATATTTTACTGCTCGACAATATCCTCACCATGCACGGCAGGAAACCCTATAGCGGAGCCCGGGAAATTCTGGTTGCGATGGGCTGAAATGTATAAGGGACAGACTAAATCGTCTCTTTCAAAAATAACCCGCATAATTTTAATAGCTGTCACGCTGTAGCTGAAAAGCCACCGGGCTAACAGGGCCCGGTCTGGTATGCCGATGATGACGGTTGTAGACCTGTGACATGCGCTTAACTCAGCTTATGCCTAGGTATGCCCGAACGAAAGCATTGCGTCGGCAACCTTGACGAAGCCGCCGACGTTGGCGCCGCGCAGGTAATCGACGTGATTGTCCTTCTGGCCATACTCGACGCAGCGATCGTGGATCGATTTCATCGTATCCTTGAGCAGTGCTTCGAGGTCATCTTCCTTCCAGGAAACGCGCGCGCTGTTCTGGCTCATTTCCAGCCCCGACACGGCGACACCACCGGCATTGGCTGCCTTGCTCGGCGCGTACAGAATCTTTGCGTGCTGGAAGGCATCGATGCCGGCCAGTTCGGTAGGCATGTTGGCTCCCTCGGAAACGCCTACACAACCATTTTTCAGCAGCGTTTTGGCTTCCTCTTCGTTGATTTCATTCTGCGTCGCGCAGGGAATAGCAATATCGCAGCTTACGCCCCAGGGCCGGCCTTCGTGGAAACTGGCCGACTTGTATGTTTCGGCGTATTCGCTGATGCGTCCGCGGCGTACATTCTTTAAATCCAGCACGTATTTCAATTTTTCCTCGTTGATGCCATCCGGGTCGTGGATGAAACCCGAGGAATCCGACAGAGTGACGACCTTGCCGCCGAGATGATTAACCTTTTCTACCGCATAGGTAGCAACATTGCCCGACCCCGACACCGCGACGGTCTTACCCTTGAAGCCATCACCGATATGCCCGAGCATATAATCCATGAAGTAAACTGTGCCGTAACCAGTAGCTTCGGTGCGTATCTTGCTGCCACCGAATTCCATGCCCTTGCCGGTGAGCACGCCGACGAATCGATTTTCGATGCGTTTGTACTGACCGAACAGAAAGCCGATTTCGCGCGAACCGACCCCGATATCACCCGCCGGCACGTCGGTATCCTCGCCGATATGACGGTGCAGCTCGGTCATAAACGACTGACAGAATCGCATCACTTCATTGTCAGACTTACCCCTGGGATTGAAGTCAGAGCCACCCTTGGCGCCGCCCATCGGCAACCCGGTGAGGCTGTTCTTGAAGGTTTGCTCGTAGCCCAGAAATTTGAGCACGCTCAGGTTCACCGAGGGGTGAAAGCGCAGCCCGCCCTTGTAAGGCCCGATTGAGTTATTGAACTGCACGCGGTATCCGCGCTGGTTGCGGATGTTACCCTTGTCATCGGTCCAGGGGACACGGAACATAATGACGCGGTCGGGCTCCGCCATTCGCTCCATAATCTGCATCTTGTGGTAGATGGGCTTGTCGGCGATATAGGGGAAGATGGTATTGGCTACTTCTGAAACCGCCTGGTGGAATTCTTTCTCGCCGGGGTTTCTTTTCTTCACACCATTGATAAATCGCTTCAAATATACTGGCGTTTTGTCCATTTGTATTAGCCTCGTAGTCAGTTAATTCTTATTGTATTTAAGTCTGCTTTATTCCATTCAGCCACAGCTGTGTGCCAGAATAATGAACCTCGTTTCGACAAAATACTAGCATTGCATGGTGGACAGCTACGCCCAAATACCCTTATCGACTTTAATTGGCAGGGCTGCGAATGGCCGGGCGTTTGTGCCTTCAAAGTGACATTGCACAATTGAGCCAAATTGCGGCTCCCCTAGTCCCTGAAAAAAGACCGAATCCGATTTCCGAATCGTTCGGCAATATCCTGTAGCGACAGTCGTCTACTGCTCTCGGGGTTGTGTTCGGCGATTAACTCATCGGCGGCACGGCGCTCGGACATGGTGCGTGCCAGTTCATCGACCAGGTCTGGTCGTTTTTCGATTAACAAATTGATGCTCTCCTTCGGGATTTCGACCACTTCGCAATCGGTTACCGCCTGTACCGTCGCGCTGCGCAGGCTTCCAGTGAGCATCGACATCTCGCCGATGCACTGACCTATGCCAAGCCGGGTGACGCTTTGATGCCTGCCGCGTGGTTTTTTTCGGGTCACATGAACCAGCCCGTTAGTGATCACCAGCAGCGAGTCCCCTTCGTCGCCTTCACTGATCACAATATCATTCGGCCGATAGCGGTTGGTGCGCACATCCTGGCTGAGGATTTCCAGCTCTTCGATCGAACAGGTCTGGAACAGATCAATTTCCGCGAGTAGCTGCTGAATGCTCGGCTCTTCTGAGGGTGATTCCGGCAGGCGTCGATATTGCACATCGCTGGCTTCACCGGCCACGGTCAGACCGACCCGTTTCAGATAGTCGTGGATGCGCGCCATGACATCAGCATTACCCCGCCAGGAGGCTTCGTAGTTTTCAAAATAAACATACACCAGATATTTATAGGGACGTTTGTTCGCTTTCGACAGATAGACATTCGGGGGTGGGCTCGACTGTACATAGGGCGAGCTTAATACCGCCTCAAGCAACACTCGCCTGACCAGCCCGGTCGGTGCCTCAGGGGCCATGTGTACATAGAAGTAATGGCCATACAGCGCAGTCGGCGCAGAACGGTTCTCGATGATCGAATTCGCGATTTTTGAATTCGGCACGACAAACACAGTTTCGTTGAACGACAGCAGGCGGGTTGCGCGCCAGTCGATCTCGAATACCTTGCCGAGCCGTCCGTCTTCGGTGACGATCCAGTCGCCAATCCGAAAGGGTCGCTCCAACGAAATGAATACCCCGGAGAAAATATCAGCAAGCGTGCTTTGAATCGACAGGCCGATAATGCCGAGCACGATTCCGGATGACACCAGCGCACCGGTTACCGGGATATCGAATATGGTGGTCGCAACGATATAGGTGGTGGCGAGATAAATAATAAATGCGGATACGCCAATTAAAATTCCCGGGGTGGCCTGCCCGAAAATTCGCCGCGCAAAACCCTTCCAGATGATGACATCCAGACCTTCGACAATCAGCATTGCAACCACCAGCGCGAGCGCCGCATCCCGCCCACGATCCAGCCACGAGGCCAGTTTTGCATTCGACGCGTTCTCAAAAGCGACCCCGATAAAATGCGTTAATGCATAAACTGTTAAAGGCAACAGTACCAGGTTGACCGCCCAGAAAAACCGTCGCGGCCAAAGCTCACGCACCCAATTCTGCAGTAGGAAACGAAACAGGATAACCGCCGCAAAGGCGGTAAGCGTCGTCACTGCCCAGGTTCCGACTTCGTCGGTGCTGGTCATGACTTCGACTAGTTGTGGTAGGTCAAAGCTATCCCTGTGATCCATTTATGCGGGTTCTCGTAATGGGTTTGAAAAAGGTTGATTTATTCGGCAAACCCTCTCATACCCGATGCCGGGTGGCAACTAATCCCTGTGTCTCTTTGAGTGCTTTGAACGCTGGAAAAGTCCACCCTTTAAATTATTGATACCCGCGGGTGTTGCTTAACAGTTAGCTGCCAACAATTTCTATCCGGGGTCGATCTCTACCAGTACCACCAAATTTACCCATTGAGAAATCGGTATTATTGATCCAGTCAGCCAAAGCGGGGGCAGCTAAGGGCTGACTATGGATGTAACCCTGCGACTGATGGCAACCATGCTCATACAGGAACTTTAACTGCCCGCTGGTTTCGACCCCTTCCGCGACCACGGTCAGATCGAGACTAAGCCCTAACTGAATGATGGCTTTGGTAATAGCCGCATCGTCCTTATCGACTTCGAGGTCTTGCACAAAACTGCGGTCGATCTTGAGCACATCAACGGGAAGCCGCTTTAAATTGGATAAAGATGAATACCCCGTACCGATATCATCTATCGCCAGGCTGATACCCAGATCGCGGAATAATTCAAATCGGTCGGCAATTATGTCAGCCTTTTCCATCAGCGTACTTTCGGTAATTTCAATCTGCAGGCCTGCGGGGTTTACCCCCGATTCCTTGATAATGCTTAACAGTCGCGAAACATGTTTTTGCTGTCGTAGTTGAACGGCCGAGACATTCACCGCAACTGAAAATGGGGGCAGTTCGGATTTATCCCAGATAATTTTTTGCCTACATGCCTCGCGTAAAACCCATTCGCCCAGAGGAATAATCAGGTTGGACGCTTCTACGACCGGGATAAAGTGATCCGGATAAACCAGTCTATCGATACTTTGCCAGCGCACCAGCGCCTCGACACCGGCAATCATACCGCTGGCCAAATCAACTTTAGGTTGGTAGTGCAGGCAGAACTCGGACTGCTTGAGCGCCTGCCGTATCGATTTCTCAACTCGTTTTCTTTTCTGAGCGCTGGCGTTTAAACCCTTATTAAAAAACTGAAAATTTGCGCGTCCTTCTTCCTTGGCCTTATAAAGCGCCAGATCTGCATTGCGCAGTAACTGATCCGGGTTAGTGCCGTCCTCCCGGAAAATTGCGATGCCGATGCTGGCCGACACATGGACTTCCTGGCTGGAGATTTGAAAGGGAATCGCCATCGATTTAATGATTTTCTGCCCGAGTACGGACGAATCATTGTCGTCATTGAGTTGTGTTGCAATGATTGCAAATTCATCGCCGCCGAGGCGCGCTACCGTGTCAGTATTACGGACTAATTCATTTAAACGAAAGGCAACCTGTTTGAGTAGTTCATCACCGACGGGGTGCCCAAGCGTATCGTTAATGTCTTTAAATTTATCGACATCCAGTAGCAGCACAGCGAGGCTACCTTCAGAACGCTGAACATAGTGTAGGTCGCGAGCCATGTTTTTATAGAATAACGCCCGATTGGCGAGGCCTGTTAAAACGTCATGGTTTGCCAGTTTCGACACTTGTGCGTGCGCATCCCCCAAGCTTTCCAGCATACGATTGAAAGTTTGCCCGAGGCGAAGTACTTCGGAATAACCCTCCTCATCAAAACGATGATCGTAAGATCCGCTGTCCACTATCCTGGCTGCCACCCGCTCGAGGTCACTTAATGGTTGCGCAAGATGATTGGCGGCGACAATGCTGAGGAAAATCACTATCGCAATCAAAGCTATCCCGAGCACGCTGTAGATCAAGGTCAGGCTGCGCAGCGGCTCCTTCACTAACTTCGCTGAAGTACTGATTTCTAGCGCCAGTTTCAGCCCTGAAAATATCGCCGGTAACTCGAGCAGGCGGCGGCTGGTGATTTTTTGCGAAGTATCACCGTAAGGGTTATCTGCCAACTCGCCAGCCAGTATTGGTTCATCACCTTGAAGCAGAGTAAACCAGTGGGTACTCCCCGAATTGTTAATGTCCTTTAATAGTTGAGTGATGTCGATACGGTGAACTAACGCACCCTCAGCGCTATTAGTGCGCAGGAAGAGGACAGGCTCAGCGATCAGTATATAAACACGGTTCGAGACATTCAGAATCGAAGCATGTGACACAGCCGCTTCGAGCACTGGTGTTAACCACTCTGGCGATGCCCCTATCACCGACCGCTGGCCTGCGATCGCTTTACCCTCAAAGTCAGTCAAAGCTATCTCGACAGGAACACCGTTGATAGAAGAAAAGTCGGCCAGAAAAGGTTCTAGCGAGGTATCACGCGTATGACTATCCATTAAGGAATTGAGAATGAGATCATTACCCTTGAGCTCACTCAAGGTGATAACCACCGAGCTCAGGGTAGAACTGAGTCTCCCAGATATGAGGGAGGCGTTGTTGGCGATACCGCTTTCTATACCCTGGGTAATTTGCGTGCGAGCGGTAAAATAGGAAATTCCACCGACTAAGGTGACGAACGAAACAGACAATATTGAAGCAACTAATGCAGTCCGTGCCGCCAATCCTAATTGCGTTTTCCCGAAAGTCTTAAGCAGGCTGTTTAACACTTTACAAATTTCTAATTTAGTTACTGCTACGCTTAACCGAAACCGGGACTAGCGCCCCATCCGTAATCCGGTATTTAGCCATAAATATATCTTCCTTACCCAACGCATCGTGATTATCGGCAGTAAAGGGCTGAGGGTAAAATTTCACCAGGCCACGATGGTTTTTAACCTGTTCCAGAGCGTCTCGTATTGCACTGCGTTTGGTACTTCCAGCCATGTCGATCGCACGCGCCAGGATATGAGTAAGATCGTAAGCATGCCCGGTACCCACGGGCGACACCATCTGTTCTATTCGGGTGAAACCGAATAAACGTTCGGCGATTTTCATCACCCGTTTCACCTGCGAGGGTTCAGCACGGAAGAAGCTGAATGTTTGCACGACCTCAAAGTCGACCTTAGCTAAATCCTCACCGATTAAATTTCCGAAATCACCACCCGTCACACCCCAATGGCTGGATATTGGCAGTCGCTGGCTTTTCTCCAGCCCGGCTACTTCTCTACACAACACTACCGCTTCGCTATCATTAGCGACAAAAATAATAGCTTCTGCTCCAGCTGCACGCAGTGACTCGTATTTCTCGAGCATAGTTTGGTCGCCCCATTCATACCATTCGATAGCTACCGTGGCAGGCTCCGTAGTATGCAGGTAATAACGTTTCGCAGCCGCCAGGTTACTACGCCCCCATGACGTATTGGGTAGTAACAAACCCACTTTTTTTGCCCCTTTGGAAATCGTATTATTGAACATTGCTGGCATTGCGTCGCTGTCTTTTAAAGAAACGCGAAAGGCATAATTAGGATTATGGCCATTGTTAGTGATTGCATCTGCAGCAGCCCAGGGGTCCAACAGATTCATCTCTAATTCATGCGCCAGGTCGACATACTCGAGCGCCACCGGGCTGAATCGACCGACGAACATCGCCACCAGCTCGGGCATTTCGGCGAAATCCTTAAGGTTACGAATCCCCCGCGCCGTAACCGAACGGTTGTCGCGGGAAACGAGTTTTAGCTGGCGTCCTGCAAGTACGCCGCCTGCCCGGTTTATCTCGTCAATCGCGATTAAAATGCCACGCTCGATCGCCTGCGCCGACGTGCTATTTACGAGTCCGAACTCACCGTCGAAGCCAATCAGGACAGGAGCCTTTTCGCCCGAGTTCACGATTGTCGGAAAAAAGAGCGAGCCGACTAAAATGATCGAAGTTAAAAATTTCATGCTTCCCCGGAGACTAGCTATCCAGCGTTGATTAGTGGTAATGGTTTGTCCGCACCATTAGGTTTGAGACAGTCAAATCAACCTGGTCACCTTAACTATAGTCAAGAACACTGGAAATGCTGTGTTTTCGAGATTGAATTAATATCCCGAGAAGTAAAATCAATGGGATCCGTGTCGTTTGATTTATCGGACAGAGATATTCTTATAAATCATGCCCAGCAAGCGAATTCAACAACCGCAGTTCGCCCGTCTTCAAATGAGGTAAATCCCGATGCCGATGAACCGGCATCCGAGCGAACGCCGTTTGCATAATCTGCAAAACATCCCCATGCGCTATCAGCAGGAAACTGCACTCGTTGAATTCAGCTTCCAGTTCGAAAATCAAATCTAGACCTCGGTATAACACAGACTCGACAGTTTCGACACCGATATCACTTTTATTCAATTGCTGTTGGTCGGCAGACCAGACTTCGGCATAGCGTCGGTCGGAGCAAAGCTCGAGTTCGCCAAAACTGCGTTCGCGCAGGCGCTTTTCGAGTGTTATCGTTTGCTTACAGTCAAGATTTCGATGGGCAATTTCTGCGGTTTCATGCGCGCGTTTGAAGTCCGAGCAGATAATGCGGGTCGATTCCAGTAATTGGCTATCAGATATCTCCGCCAACACCTGCTGCCGGCCGACCTCACTAAGACCGAAACGGGGAACGCCATTGTCGGGATGGCTGGCGATAATTCCGGCCCTGTTGGCGAGACTGTCGCCGTGTCGCATCACGTAATACTGATTTTTCAAGCTGCCGGGTAATTGCATAGCTGGGGTCACCATGCGAAATACTCGCTGGCATTGTCCGGTATCGGTTCACTACCCACTGCGGCACTCACTGATTCAAGGCTAAGCGGGTCGAGCATCCTACGGTGGATTCCACCCGCAATCAGCCAGCTATCGATGCCGGCATTGCGGGCACCGAGTATATCGGTAGCGAAGGCATCACCTAGCGCGAGGATTTTATTTCTGCTCGTATCGCCAAGTAAGCTCAACGCGCTGTCGTATATCGGGTAATGCGGCTTGCCGTGGTATTCGATAACTGTCGCGCCCAACTGTCGATAACGTTCGGCAATCGCCCCCGCCGAGATACCGGCCTGACCACCACGAATGGCGACCGTATCAGGGTTCGCACAAATCATTGGCAGCTTGAGTTTGACGGCGGTTTTGAGTAAGCCTTCGCAGCCGGCGGTATCTGGTGGGTTACCTTCCGGCGCGCCGGTATTTAATATAAAGTCGGCGTGCTGAATCGAGTCCTGCCAGCTAAGCTCAAGCCCTTCGAGCAGTCCACGGCTGCGCACCGGGCCGAGATAATAACCCTGCTTGCCAAAGAACGACCCCTTATCGATGCGCTCGCGCATGCTGCACCAGGCAAGTTCACCCGAGCTGACAATGTCCTGATAGAGACTGTGGTCAATGCCAATCTGGTTCAGTTCGCTGGCAACGGCGTCGCGCCGGCGGGCTGCGTTTGACAGGATAATCACCTTTTTACCCAGGCGACGCAGTTGGGTCAGGCATTCGAGTGCGCCGGGGTAAAGGGTTTTACCATCGTGCAAAACGCCCCAGGCGTCGATCAGATAAGCATCGTATAGATACTGAACGGCGGCAAGCCCGGGTAATATCTGGCAGCTGGGTGATTGGCGTTGTTGCAAATTATGATGTCTGGATCGGTCTTGATGAGGGCTACATTCTGGAGTATTGTTAGCGCTGTTACAACGTAGGCTACGTTATTACAACAAAAAATATAATCAACGGTTTGTAATATTTTCACGATTAACTTTCAAACCTTAAACTAAAAGGAGATGTCACTATGTTGCGCCCGATTCCTAATGCACTCAAACTTTCCGCGGCAATCGTCGCACTTGCTTTTTCGTTTTCGTTTTCTGCCACTGCGGCGGAATGCCCGCGCGGTACGCTGGACGCGCGCTACTGTGATCGTGATGGCGATCTGGTCGCCGACCTGCCACTGGACAAGAGTGACTGGACCAACCCGAGTACTTTGATCTTTGCTTATACGCCGGTTGAAGATCCCGCCGTCTATGCAAAAGTATGGGACGGCTTTATCGCCCATCTAGCAAACACGACCGGTAAAAAAGTGCTGTTTTTCCCGGTGCAGTCAAATGCCGCACAAATCGAAGCAATGCGCTCCGGGCGTCTGCATGTAGCCGGATTTAACACCGGCTCTAATCCCCTCGCGGTCAGTTGTGCGGGCCTTGTACCCTTTGCCATGATGGCTTCGGAAGATGGCTCCTTTGGATACGAAATGGAAATTATTGTGCCGGTTAACAGTGCCATTAAAAGCCCGAGCGATATCGCCGGCAAAACACTGGCGCTGACTTCACCGACCTCCAATTCGGGCAACAAGGCGCCTTCGGCCTTGATGAAATCAGAATTCGGGCTGGTCAAGGATGTCGACTTCAAGACTACCTTTTCCGGTAAACACGATAATTCGGTACTCGGCATTGCCAACAATGATTACGAAGTCGCAGCGGTCGCCAATTCGGTGTTAAACCGCATGATTAAACGCGATGTGGTGAAGGCGAACCAGATTCGCTCGATCTATAAGTCTCAAACCTTCCCAACCACCGGCTACGGTCACGCCTACAATCTTGATCCGCAGCTGACCGCAAAAATCAAAGAGGCCTTTTTTACTTTCGAATGGGCAGGTTCAGACTTGAAGAAAGAGTTTAAGAAAGAAGGCAAGTTCATCTCCATTCGCCATAAGAATGACTGGGACGTAATCCGCAAAATTGACGCCGCAAATGGTGTCAGTTACGCCTGTAAATAGTCGGCTGATCAGCTAATCTCAACGGAGGCCGCGATGGCCTCCGCTTTTTTTAACGACGAACCTTCAACGAATCAACCCGGAGCTAGCCGATGCTGCGCATCGAGAACCTGACTAAACGTTATAAAACGGGTGACACTGCGCTCAATTCGGTGAGCCTGGAAGTTCCCAAAGGCCAGGTACTCGCGCTTATCGGCCCCTCCGGTGCCGGTAAAAGCACGCTGATTCGCTGTGTTAACCGGCTGGTCGAGCCTACTTCCGGCAAGACTTTCCTCGACGATATGGAACTCACCACGCTGGGTTCCGGAAAATTACGCAAAGCACGCCGTCGCATGGGCATGATTTTTCAGGAGTACGCCCTCGTCGAGCGTTTATCGGTGATGGAAAATGTGCTTTCCGGTCGCCTGGGCTATGTCAGCTTCTGGCGCAGTTTTACGCGAAAGTTTCCGCAGTCGGATATTACCGAAGCCTACCGCCTGCTGGAACGCGTGGGGCTCGATCACATGGCGGATAAACGTGCCGATGAACTGTCCGGGGGCCAACGCCAGCGCGTCGGTATCTGTCGGGCGCTGATTCAAGACCCGGCATTGCTGCTCGTCGATGAACCGACCGCGAGCCTGGACCCTAAAACGTCACGCCAGATCATGCGGCTGATTTGCGAGCTCTGCGCGGAGCGCGACCTTGCGGCGATTATCAATATTCACGACGTGCTTCTAGCGCAAATGTTCGCCAAACGAATCGTCGGCCTGCAAATGGGTGAAATTGTTTACGATGGCGAACCCGATGGTCTCACCGCGGATAAACTCACCTTGATTTATGGCGAGGAAGACTGGGAAGCGACCATTGATAAGGTAGACGACGATGAAGAAGACTTAGACGTGGTCGAGGCCATCTAATGCAAGCTCAGGCCGCGACTGTGCGACAGTGGAAGCGTCCTCCGATGATTACCAACCCCGGGTTGCGCTGGGGCTTGATACTCGGCGGCTTGATATATCTGGTCATTGCAATCTATACGCTGAATGTCGACTGGGGACGTGTGATGGCGGGTTTGCCGCGTGCACAACGCTTCCTCGCCTCATTCTTTCCCCCTGATTTCTCTTCGCGCTGGGAAGATATTTATATCGGCATCGTCGAAAGCCTGTGGATGACGGTTGTCTCGACCGTCATCGGCATTGCCATATCGATTCCGGTGGGGCTTGGTGCGGCGCGTAACCTGTCGTCGCGTCCGGTCTACCTGTTTTCGCGCGGTGTACTGGCGGTATCACGTACTTTTCCGGAAATTATTCTGGCGCTTTTTGCGGTCAAACTATTCGGTTTCGGACCATTCGCCGGCATTGTCGCGCTGTCCATCGGGACTATCGGTTTTTACGGGAAATTACTCGCCGAAGACATCGAGGATATGGACCCGGCGCAGGCCGAGGCGATTAAGGCTACCGGAGCAAGCTGGTTACAATGGCTGAACTATGCGGTACAGCCCCAGGTCATGCCGCGCATGATCGGGCTGGGCATGTATCGCTTCGACATCAATTTTCGCGAG
>JBLHOA010000070.1:0-14270 GCA_047622345.1 Gammaproteobacteria bacterium
CAAGTTGCTGGTGCCTGTCTGCATTTTCTTTTCCTGTTCCAGGTCTTCCTTGCTGGCTTCGACCATTTTTTCGATTGACGCAGCCTCGATTCGAGTCATCAGCGGCTTGAAACGATTGATACTGTGACCGACCAGGTTGCTGGGCAGATCGTCCCAGCATAATGCTTCGACATTTAAAAATGCTTCGGCCTGTTCGGCCAGACGAGGTAGAACCGGTTTAAGCAGGATCACCAGCTGGCGGAAGCAATTCAAACCGGTTGAGCAAATCTGCTGTACTTCATCAAGCCGGGCTTCGTCTTTGATCGCTACCCAGGGTTGTTTTTCATCGATGTATTGATTGGTTTTATCGGCCAGCGCCATGATGTCGCGCATCGCCTTGCCGAATTCGCGGTTTTCGTAGTAGCCGGCAATGACCTCTGCGGCGTCAATGTACTGCTGGTTTAATCCGGTATCGACGAGCTCCTTAACCAGCTTGTTGTCAAACCGCTTGTTGATAAAACCAGCGCAACGGCTGGCGATATTGACCACCTTGCCGACCAGGTCGGAATTCACCCGGGTGGCAAAATCTTCGAGGTTCAGGTCAATGTCGTCGACCCCGGGGCCTAGTTTGGCGGCAAAGTAGTAACGCAGATACTCCGGATTCAGTTGTTGCAGATAGGTGCGCGCCCTAATAAAGGTGCCGCGCGACTTGGACATTTTCTGCCCGTCGACGGTAAGAAAGCCGTGGCAGTAAACCGCAGTCGGTTTGCGAAAACCGGAGCCGTGCAACATCGCGGGCCAGAACAGGGTGTGAAAGCGGGCGATATCCTTGCCGATGAAGTGATGAAGCTCGGTGCTGCTGTCCACATTCCAGTAGTCGTCGAATTGCCGATCATTTTTATCGCACCAGTTTTTAAAGCTGGCCATATAACCGATTGGCGCATCGAGCCAGACATAAAAATATTTACCCGGGGCATCGGGAATCTCAAATCCCCAATAGGGTGCATTGCGCGATATGTCCCAGTCCTTGAGGCCTTCGTCGAGCCATTCATCCATTTTGTTGGCGATTTCTTTCTGGATGTGTCCCGCGCGCGTCCAGCTTTTTAACATGTCTTCGAAATCTTCCAGTTTGAAAAAATATTGTTCTGAGTCTTTCTCGATCGGAGTTTCGCCGGTGACCACCGATATCGGATTTTTCAGCTCGGTGGGTGCGTAGGTGGCGCCGCATTTTTCACAGTTGTCACCGTACTGATCGGCGGTACCGCAGTTCGGGCATTCGCCTTTAATGAATCGATCGGGGAGGAACATTTCCGCTTTTGGATCGTAAGCCTGTGAAATAACACGGGTACGAATATGGCCGGCATCGCGCAGGCGCGTGTAAATGGTTTCGGCAAACTCACGATTCTCAGGCGAGTGGGTAGTGTAGTAATTGTCAAAATCGACCCCGAAATCAGTAAAGTCCTGCAAATGCTCGACCTGCATGCGGGCGATTAGGGCCTCAGCTGTGATGCCTTCCGCCTTGGCGCGTAACATGATCGGAGTTCCGTGCGCGTCGTCGGCACAAACAAAAACACAATCGTGTCCGCGCAGCTTTTGAAACCGCACCCAGATATCGGTTTGTACGTATTCAAGCATGTGGCCGATGTGTATCGGTCCATTGGCGTAGGGCAACGCGCTGGTAACGACCATTTGGCGGGGAATTTGGCGGGGATCGGAGCTCATTGCGGGTATTCGTTTGCTTAAAGCAGCGTAGTTTAGGTGCTGTATAAGAAGCTGTATAGAACAATCACATAAAAACTAAGTGATATTTATGTTCAGGCTCGGGTAAAATGCGCGCTCCTGAATAGATCGCTAAAAGTGGCCACAAAGTAAATGCCGACAAATAAAACTGAAATTGAACAGAAGCTTGGGCAGATTATTGACCCGAATATGGAATCTGACCTGGTTACCAGTAAAGCGGTAAAGTCGATAGAAGCCGATGGCGATAACTGGAAAATTGAAATTGTGCTCGGTTACCCGGCTGCAGGTTATTTCGGCCAACTTAAGCAGGAAATTAATGCTGCCCTTGAAGGGCTCGATGTGGGCGGCGAAATCGACATTCAGATTTCCAGTCAAATTAAATCACACGCTGTTCAGCAGAACCTGAAGCCCCTGGCCGGGATTAAAAATATTATAGCGGTGGCTTCTGGCAAGGGTGGTGTCGGTAAATCAACCACCGCCGTTAATCTTGCGCTGGCCTTGCAGGCCGAAGGTGCCAGAGTCGGCATTCTCGATGCTGATATTTACGGCCCCAGCATTCCACGGATGCTGGGCTGTAAGGGACAACCCGAATCCAGCGATGGCAAAAGCCTGCAACCAATGATGGGCCATGGCATTCAATCCATGTCGATCGGATATCTGGTCGAAGAAGATACACCGATGATCTGGCGTGGGCCGATGGTTACACAGGCACTCGAACAGTTGCTCAATGACACGCGCTGGGATGCGGTCGATTATCTGGTAATCGATCTACCGCCCGGAACGGGTGATACCCAGTTAACCCTGGCGCAACGCATTCCGGTTAGCGGGGCTGTTATTGTAACGACTCCGCAAGACATAGCGCTGCTCGATGCGCGCAAAGGTTTGAAAATGTTCGAGAAGGTCGAAGTGCCGGTGCTCGGCATTGTTGAAAACATGAGTATTCATATCTGTAGCGAATGCGGGCATAGCGAACATATATTTGGATCCGGCGGCGGCGAAATGATGTCACGGGAACATGGTGTCGATTTGCTGGGGTCGTTACCGCTCGATATTCATATCCGTGAGCAGGCCGATAGTGGAATTCCGATCGTAACCGCGGACGAAAATTGTCAGGTCAGCTTGATCTATCGTGAAATAGCCCGCAAGACCGCGGCGAAACTCGCCACCAAGGCTCGCGATCACTCAAGCGCTTTCCCCAACATCGTTATCCAGAATAATTAACTTTAAATAGCTGTGTTATTTAAAGTTATCCCGGCCCCCGAGCCGGGATCTCGAAACGACTGACAGTTAATAAATAGCTGTGTTATTTAAAGTTATCCCGGCCCCTCAGCCAAAAGAAACCGTCATCCCGGCCTCCGCGCCGGGATCTCCAGCCGTAGACGTCCTAAAGATTGCGGATCAAGTCCGCAATGACCGTTTATTTGAGAGCGCATTGATGGATTCGGTTTCGCCACTTCGACTGCTGCAACCCTGTTCTCTCGGCCCGATCAAGGCCGCTGCAGCCGAACGCTATCCAGTGATTTAAAAATTTCCCGATTGATAGTCGCTGAACGCCTGCTTGAGTTCACTGTGCGTGTTCATCACAAAGGGTCCGCCGCGCGCAATCGGTTCGTTTAGCGGTCGACCCGCAACCAGCAGAAAGCGGGCGCCGTCCGCCGTGCTGCGAATTTCAATCTGTTCGCCTTCGCCGAGTACCGCCAGGCGGTCGCGGGTTAAAACCTGTAGCGCGTTCTGCTCGTCTTCGATCTCGATACTGCCATCGATAATATAGACAAAAGCGTTGTGCCCGGTCTCGATCGATTCCTGAAATACGGTGTCGGCATCGAGAGTAATATCGAAGAACAATGGACGGGTAAGGGGCTGGACGACGGGTCCTTGCGTGCCCTGGGAAGTTTTTCCGGTGATTATTTTTATCGTTGTGCCGTCACGCGATTCGATCGGAATGTCGCCAGCACCGTGTTCCTGGTATTGCGGTTCAACCATTTTATGGCTGGCCGGCAGGTTGATCCAGAGTTGAAACCCTTCGAGCAATCCATTTTCCTGCTCCGGCATTTCTGAATGAATAATACCTTTGCCGGCAGTCATCCATTGAATTCCACCGGCTTCGATCACGCCTTCATTACCGGCGTTATCCTTATGCCGCATATTTCCGTCGAGCAGATAGGTAACGGTTTCGAAACCGCGATGAGGGTGGGGTGGAAAACCGGCAATATAATCATCGGGCACGTCGGAACGAAATGCGTCGAGCAATAGAAATGGATCAAGGTCCATCAGTGCCTGTTGCCCGATAACGCGCACCAGTTGAACGCCGGCGCCGTCGGTGGTTGGCTGCCCGGTAATAATCTTTACTGCCTTACGTATGGATTTGTTGCTCATAGTAATATCCTCAAGCGGCGATAGCGGTAGTTTGTTGCGCGATTAAATTGAGACCCCGGGCAAACCTTTTTTCGAAATCGATATTCATCAGATCGGCCGCAATTATATTGATTTCCTCGATGCCGATGAAGCGAAATATCTGGCTTAGGTAGTTGCTGACAAAATCAGCCGGGCTGCCCAATGCCACCCCGCCGGTGGTAATGATCAGGTCGAGTGGTTTGCCTTTGAGCAGACCAACTGGGCCATCAGCGGTATAGCGAAATGTGACACCGGCGCGACAGATCAGGTCAATCCAGGCTTTTAAAGCGGCCGGCACACAAAAATTATACATCGGTGTAGTTAACACGATGCGATCCGCCTTGATGATCTCGGCAATCAGACTATCCGAGTAAGCGAGTGTTTCCCGCTGACGTGAACTGCGTTTTTCTTCCGGGGTGAAATTGGCTTCGACCCAGCTTTCGTCAATGGTAGCGACTTTCTGGTTTAAGTCGCGTTCGACGATTTCTGCCAGTGGATACAGCGCATTCAGTTTTTCAATCAGGGCATCGCCCAGTTTTTTGCTGCTCGATGCCCCGACGTTTGCGCTCGCGTCGAGTCTTAGAATTTGAGTTTTAGTAGACAAGTTGGTATCTCCCTTTAGTGCTCAGATTTCAGCGGTCAGGTTTCAGCGCCCAGGCGCCCGGTCCATGCACGAAAAGCAGCATGAATGCTCCGCTAATGGCCAGATTTTTCATGAATATAATCTGTTGCATGGGTTGCGCAAAATCAGTGTGAAAAATAATAGCGGTGAGCAAAGTAAAACCGGCTAGAAGAAAAGCAGCAATACGGGTCTGGTAACCGACCAGCACCGCAATTCCGCCGAGCAGCTCGAGTGCGATTACCGCCGGCAGCAGCATTCCGGGCACTCCGACTGACTCCATATAGCCCTGAGTTCCTTCGTAGCCGACGATTTTGCCATAGCCGGCAAGGATAAACATGATTGAAATCAGGCCTCTGCCGACGAGGGTGCTCAGGTTATTTATTACAGTTTTATTCATCGTTGTTGTCTCTGGTTGATAGATGGCGCTACTATGATTGTTCTTGAATATATGATAAATACCCTAATATGAAAATAACTGTTGCTAAAATAGAGACAATGACTGTATTGAATTATGAATAAGTTTGAGCAACTCGAGGCCTTTGTCGCGGTGGTTGACCGACAGGGTTTTAGCGCTGCCGGCGATCATCTCGGTATCGCCAAATCGATTCTCAGCCGCCGCGTCAGTGAGCTGGAAAAACGGCTAGGGGTGCGCCTATTGCATCGCACGACCCGGCAGCAGTCGCTGACCGATTCGGGCAGGCACTTCTACCAGCGCGCCCAGGCCTTGTTGTCCGACCTGGACGAGGCCGAGCAATTGATTTCAGATACTCAGGTAAACCTGTCTGGAAGAATCAAGCTCGCGGTACCACTGGGAATCGGAATCAGCCAATTGTCTTTGCCAATATCAAGTTTCATGAAAGCGCACAGGGAAATTGAAATCGATATCGTACTGGATGATCGGGTGGTCGATCTGGTCGCAGAAGGTTTTGATATGGCCGTGCGCATTGGCCGTTTGCAAGACTCGAGCCTGGTGGCACGCAAGCTGGCAAGCGTCGAATTCGCGGTTTGCGCGAGTAAGGATTATTTGCAGCAATATGGAGAGCCGCTACATCCGTCGGACCTGAGCGAGCATGAGGTGATGATTTACAGCAATATCGTAGTGGGGCAGCAATGGCAATTCCTGCAGGGCAACAAACGCCTGACCCCACAGGTAAAACACCGGCTGAGCGCAAACAATGGCGAGCTATTAGCCAGTGCCGCCAGTCATGGGCTGGGTATAACCGCGGGGCCGTTATTTTACCTGCAGGACTATATTGATCGTGGCGACCTGGTTCCGATTCTGCAGTCGTTTCCAGTCGAGGCCGCGGGGATGTATGCAATCTACCCTTCCGGTCGGCTTGTTTCGCGGCGGGTTAAATCGTTCAGCGATTACTTACACGAATATTTTCGCGACCAGGCTATCTAACCTGCGGGCTTGTGTTCGCAATTGCTGAAATAGTTATCGGGAGCATCGACGAGCGCACCCCGGAACAGATATACTCCGTTTTTTTTTGCAGGCCAGAGCGTTGAGTATTAAATCAGATCAGTGGATTCGTCGTATGGCAGCATCGCAAGAGATGATTGTACCTTTCGAGTCCGGCCAGGTTCGCGAAGCCCAGGGTAATCGTATTATTTCTTATGGTACTTCGAGTTATGGCTACGATGTCCGCTGTGCCAATGAATTTAAAATTTTCACCAATATAAATTCTGCCATCGTCGACCCGAAAAATTTTGACAATAATAGTTTCGTCGATATCGAGTCTGATGTTTGTATCATCCCGCCGAATTCTTTCGCGCTGGCGAGAACAGTAGAACGCTTCCGCATTCCGCGCAGTGTGCTTACCATTTGTCTGGGAAAATCGACCTACGCGCGTTGCGGCATTATCGTCAATGTCACCCCGCTTGAACCCGAATGGGAAGGTCATGTGACCCTTGAATTTTCGAATACATCCCCGTTACCGGCAAAAATTTATGCCAATGAGGGGGTAGCCCAAATGCTGTTTTTTGAATCGGATGAAGTTTGCCAAACCTCTTATAAAGACCGGGGCGGCAAATATCAGGGGCAAGAGGGAGTCACCCTGCCGAAAGCCTAACGCAGGTCGATAATTTCCCAGTCACGTGCTTCTGCAGTTGACCTTAGCGGTGCATCGGGATTGACCACAATGGGTTTGTCTACCTGTTCCAGCAAAGGCAGGTCGTTGATCGAGTCGCTGTAAAAATAACTGCCGTCGAGATTTAGATTGTGCGTTTTAAGCCAGTCATTCAGTACGATTACCTTGCCCTGCTGGTAAGTTGCGGTACCGAGGTATCGACCGGTGTAGCGGTTGTCGATAATTTCAGGTTCGGTGGAAAGCAAAATTGGAACCTCGAGCATGGCCGCGATCGGTTGAGTAATAAACAGATTGGTCGCGCTGATTATCATCAGGGTGTGATCCATTTCTCGATGCTTGTCCAGCAGCGCGCGAGCACCGGGGGCAACTATTGGCGTTATCCAGTTGTCTACATAATCCTGTCGCCAGTGGTACAGTTGCTCCAGGCTGTATTGGGTAAGCGGCTCTAGCGAAAATTCCAGATAACGGTCATTATCGAGCTCGCCTCGCTCGTAATCCTGGAAAAAGGCGGCATTTCGTTCACGATAGCTGGTTTCATCAACTATTCGCTGCTCTACCATGTATTCACCCCACAGATAATCGCTGTCACCAGCGAGCAGGGTGTTGTCGAGATCAAAAATTGCTAGTGTCATGAGGTAATTAGGGCCATAAGGTAATTAAAGTCACTGCTTGCTGCGCTTTCAAACTATATGTCAGAATGTCCGGCTCAGATTCTATACGAAATTAACATTGTGAGTGAAATGATTGACGCAGATGGCTACCGGGCCAATATCGGAATAATTTTATGCAACGACGCGGGGCAGGTGATGTGGGCCAAGCGTATTGGTCAGGATGCCTGGCAATTTCCGCAGGGTGGGGTAAGTGAAAACGAAGATCCGCAAGAGGCAATGTATCGGGAACTGTGGGAAGAAACAGGATTGCTGAAAGATCATGTGTCGATACTTTCGGCGACTGATAGCTGGCTGAGGTACAAATTACCCAAGGGTTTGATTCGTAAGCATTCGGAACCACGCTGTATCGGTCAGAAACAAATCTGGTATTTATTGCGGCTGGAATCGACCGTTGCGAGCTTGGACTTGAGTGCTTCAAAAAAACCCGAGTTTGATGATTGGAAATGGGTTGACTACTGGTACCCGGCTGAGCAGGTGGTTTTTTTCAAACGACGCGTTTATCAATGCGCATTAGCCCAGCTGGAAGATAATCTGCCGGGCGCGGCGGCCGGTAACGTACAAAATTGATTTTCAAAAGGGTATAAATTTCAGTGGCATCGATGATTCACCGTTTACAGCGTATTGTTCAGCAGGTCAATCGAGCTGCTGATACCAATCATGCGTTGGACTTAATCAGCGAAAGCCTGATTAGCGATCTCGATGTTGATGCCTGCACTATTTATCTGGCGAGCGAAGAAGATCCCGAGCTACTTGTATTGAAGGCCTGCCGCGGCCTTAACTCCGATATTATCGGTAAGGTCGAACGCCGATTCGGGCAGGGATTGGTTGGAACAGTTGCCGAACGCGCCGAGTCAATCAATCTGGTGAATGCCCCCGAGCACAAAAATTTCCTGCGGGTTCCTAATTCGGGCGAGACCAGATTCCCGATTTACCTGGGGGTACCTGTTATTACTCACCGGGTTGTCATCGGAGTTATCGCGGTGCAGCGCGCCGACCGCGCCTTCAATGAGGATGAAGAGGCATTTCTTACCACGCTGGCTGCGCAGCTGGCGACATCAATCGAACGCGCTGAAAGCTACGGAAGGTTCAGACTCATCGATAGTACTGATAGTAAAAGCAAAACCCTCATGGTCAAGGGTGTGGCCGGGGCGCCTGGCATGGCGATCGGCGAAGTTATTGTATTTAATCGTGGTGTAAATTTCGATTCGGTCCAGGATAAGACCGTAGAAGACGTAGCGCTGGAATTGGAGGGTTTCGAGCAGGCGGTTAAAAAGGTACGCGACGAACTTTATGACCAGGCGGATAAAATGCGTGCTTCGCTGCCCGATGAAGAATGCGCCTTATTCCATGCTTATGCGCAAATGCTCACCGGCGGGTCACTAATTGAAGATACGCAGAAGAAAATCGAAGGCGGTAGCTGGGCCCCGGCAAGCTGGCGCGATACGGTCGAAGAGCATGCCCATGTTTTCAGCCAGATGGACGATCAATATCTAGCCGAACGCGCCAACGATATTCGCGATCTCGGCCTGCGTGTATTGCGCAAGCTGATGCTCGAACAAAGCCCCAATTTTGACTTTCCTGATCGTACGGTTCTGGTCGGTGATGAAGTTACTGCGACCGACCTGGCGGATGTTCCGCTGGACTGTCTTTGCGCAATCGTTTCGGCCCACGGCAGTGGCGCATCGCATGTTGCCATTCTTGCGCATGCGTTAGGCATACCCGCAGTAATGGGAGTGCCTAACCTCCCGGTTAAACAGCTCGATGGCGTACATATAATTGTCGACGGGTATAACGGTTCGGCCTATATCAACCCTGATAAATCGGTGTTGGCCGAATATCGAACCTATCTTCGCGAAGAAGCCGCGATTGAACAGGACCTGCTCGAATTAAAAAATGAGCCGGCAGTAACTACCGATGACTATCGCATTACCCTGCTGGTCAATTCCGGTTTAATGTCGGATCACAGCCCGTCGCTGCGAATCGGGGCTGAAGGCGTCGGGCTTTACCGTACCGAAATTCCTTTCCAGATTCGCGACCGGTTTCCCAGCGAAGAAGAGCAATATTTAATCTACAAAAATGTACTCGAAACCTTCAAAGGGAAGCCGGTGGTGCTCAGAACACTGGATGTTGGTGGCGATAAGCCACTGAGCTATTTTCCTATCAATGAAGCCAACCCATTCCTGGGGTGGCGCGGGGTTCGTATAACGCTCGATCACCCGGAAATTTTTATCACCCAGGTTCGCGCAATGATTCGAGCCAATATAGATATCGATAATCTGCAGATTCTGCTGCCGATGATCAGCGGGTCGGCCGAAATCGAAGATTCAATACACTTGATCCACCGGGTAAAAAAAGAGATCGACGAGGAAACCGGATATACCCTGCCCATGCCGAAAATCGGGGCGATGATCGAAGTTCCCTCGGCGGTGTATCAAATCGAAGACATTTGTCGGCTCGTAGATTTTGTCTCGATCGGAACCAACGATTTGACCCAGTATCTGTTGGCCGTGGATCGAAACAATGAAAACGTTGCCGGATTATTTTCCTCACTGCACCCTGCCGTACTAAAGGCTATGCAGCAGGTCGTGAAAGGGGCGATGTTGAGCAATACCCCGGTGAGTGTCTGCGGTGAACTAGCCGGCGATCCGCTGGGTGTTATGGCGTTGTTGGGTATGGGTATAGATAGCCTGTCGATGAGTGTTGGCAGTTTGTTGAAGGCGAAAAAGGTAATTATGTCTTTTTCAAAGCAGGAACTTCTGGAGTTTTTTGAGCAGGTAATCGTTATGCCCGGCCCCCAACCGATTCGAGCCCTGTATGCTTCCAAACTTGAAGAACGCGGGTTGGGTGGATTTATTCGTGCGGGCAAGTGATCGCGAACGTGGTCATCCCGGAAAGCGATCGCGGGAGCGGTCGTCCCGGAAAGTGCAAAGCACTTATCCGGGATCTCCCAAAGGGTTTCGGTTTTCCAGTTAACTGAATCAGTGATAAGGACTCATCCCACCCTGTAATGCACCCCGAACTAAAATGGTTTCACCACGGCCAGAATCACCACTGCAAAAAGAATAATTACCGGGAATTCATTGAACCAGCGAAACCAGACATGCGAGCGATGGCTGCTTCCGTTGGCAAGGGCTCGAATAATTTTTCCGCAGTAAAAGTGATAAGCGACCAGCACGACGACCAGCGCCAGTTTTAAACTCAGCCAGTAGCTGCTGGAAAAGGCAGCCCAGCCATAGTCGGCAAGCAACCAGAACCCGAACACCAGTGTTAGCACCATCCACGGAGTTATAAAGCGATAAAGTTTCACCTCCATGATGCCAAGCTGCTGCCTCACCGAGGCGTCATCACTCATCGCATGATTGACAAACAATCGGGGTAAATAAAATAAACCTGCAAACCAGGCAACCATAAAAATCAAGTGGAAGGCTTTAACCCAAATCATCGGTAATCCTGCTAGGTAAGTCGATTAAACGCTAGTAAAATAGCGCTTTTGAATGGTGGCAGTTGCGGATCAATGTATAATGCTGCGTCCATTTTAACGAGTTGAGCGACATATTAGTATGATAAAGGTCGGAATAGTAGGCGGCACCGGATACACCGGCGTTGAACTGGTGCGACTGCTTGCTTTGCATCCAGAAGTGGAGCTGAAAATTATAACTTCCCGGTCGCAGGATGGCATTGCGGTATCGGCTCTTTTTCCCAGTCTGCGCGGTATTGTTGATTTGGCCTTTACTGCGCCAACCCTCGATAGTTATAAAGAATGTGACCTGATATTTTTTGCGACTCCGAATGGCACTGCGATGACACAGGCCGAGGAGCTGCTGGCCTCAGGTATCAAGGTGATTGATCTTGCCGCCGACTTTAGAATCAAGCACATCCCTACCTGGGAGCAATGGTATGGAAATACCCATAGTTGCCCTGATCTGGTCGCTGAAGCGGTTTATGGCTTACCAGAACTTAATCGCGCGGCGATACAACAAGCCCGCATAGTGGCGAACCCCGGTTGTTATCCAACCGCAGTAATACTGGCAATGCTGCCGCTATTAGCAAATGGCATGGTCGATCCGGCCAGTATTATTGCTGACTGTAAGTCGGGTGCCAGCGGAGCGGGTCGCAATGCCACAGTATCGACACTTTTCTGCGAAGTAACCGAATCGGTGAAGGCCTATGGGGTTGCGGGTCATCGCCATCTGCCCGAGATAAAGCAGGTGATGCAAACGATTAATGCGCAGGCGGACCTGGTTTTTACGCCGCATCTTATGCCGATGATCAGGGGGATTCACGCCACCGTGTACGCCGATGCCGAAGGAAGTGCGACTAATGTACAGCAGGTCTTCGAAGATTATTATCGCGATGAAACCTTTGTCGACGTTATGCCGGAGGGGTCGCACCCGGAAACCCGTAGCGTTAAGGCGGCTAATTTCTGCCGACTGGCGGTGCACTATCTGCCCCAGTCGAACAAATATATTGTCCTTTCGGTGATCGATAATCTGGTTAAGGGAGCCTCCGGGCAAGCTATTCAAAATATGAACCTGATGTTTTCCCTGGATGAGAGTGCTGGCCTGGGCGCGCCCGGGGTTTTGCCGTGAGCCGACTGCATAAAGGGTTTCAGGTAAGACAGCATCAGCCTTTGAAAATTTGGCTGGGTGTAGCTGTGCTTCTGACGCTGATGGTGGTGTTTTTTAAAGTAGGGGAAAAGTACCAGGCGATGCAGCTGGAGTTTCTTCAACTGGAACGCGAAACCTTGAAAAGCCGGATAGCCGAACTAGTGACTCGAAATCATAATTTATTGCAGAAGAATGCGCAGCTGAGTGGAATCAGCAAGATCGAACGCGAGGCCTACGAGCAGGCAAATCAAGCATTAGTAAAGATGGAACAGGAGTTGCTCGCACAAAAAGAAGAGTTGATTTTTTATCGTGGAATCGTATCCCCGAACGACTCTGAGTTGGCCGTTAATTTGCAATCTTTCGAAATGCACAAGAAAAATAATAGTAATCAATACAGTTATAAAATGATTTTAACGAAAAATGGAAAAAGCCCGCTAAAATTACAGGGTAGTACTAAAATTGCGATTAGAGGTGAATCTGATGGCAATGTCAGAGAACTGGTTTTGGCCGATCTGACACTTGAGAGTCAGAAGGCAAATACCAATTTTGCATTCAGATATTTTCAGGTTTTCGAAGGTGATATTACGTTACCTGATGGTTTCGAACCTTTTGAGGTTGAGATAGCAATCGACGTGACAACCAAAAAAGTAAAATCATTTTCAGAAACAATTTCATGGGCACGTATTATGTCCGAGGGTGTATAAATGTTCGGTAGAAAAAAAAGGTTCAGCGCAGCAAGGATTGATACTTTGATTGGCCAGAGTACTCAGATAACCGGTGATTTGATGTTTTCCGGTGGTCTGCATGTCGATGGAACCATCATCGGTAATGTTGTCGCCGAAGAAGGCAGTACTGCGATTCTGATATTGAGCGAATTCGGTCGAATAGAAGGCGAGGTTAAAGTTCCGAATATGGTGCTTAACGGAGAGATAATCGGCGATGTGTATGGTTCCATTCGGGTTGAGTTAGCGCCGAAATCGCGTATCAAGGGAAGCGTATATTACAATTTGATCGAGATGGCGATCGGTGCTGAAGTCAATGGGGGCCTGGTGCACCAGCCTCAGGGGGAAGGGTTACCCAAGCGATTAGAAGATAAATCGGCTGATAAAATTAAAAACTCCGGAACCTGTAGCTGAAAACAAAGCCTAAGCCTTTAGTATAGTGTGCTAATGTTGATGCCAGCGAAAAAACTCAGCGAATAACCCAGCGGAAATAACGAGTAGTGATATGAACGTAACCATTGATGCCAATTTTGGATTAACTCCCACGGCAATTACCAGCACCGTGCTCGATTTTTCAGATTCAGCAGTGAAAAAGCTGAAGTCACTGCACGCAGAAGAGGGGAATTCAAACCTTAAGTTGCGAGTCTCGGTGTACGGAGGCGGCTGTTCGGGCTTTCAATACACATTCTCACTCGATGAAGAACTCAAGCCTGGCGACAAGTCGGTCGAAAAAGACAATGTGACATTGATTATCGATTCGATGAGCTACCAGTATCTGGCCGGATCGGAAGTCGATTATTCTGAAGGGCTTGAAGGCGCAATGTTTGTGGTCAATAACCCTAACGCCAAATCGACTTGCGGTTGCGGGGCTTCATTCTCGATTTAGGTCGGCTTCTGCATCCCGGGCTAGCTCTGCCAGTACGTCATTCAGGTTTGCGATTACCCTGGCATCGCTATCAAATTGAGCTTGCTGTAAAAACAGTACTGAATCCGTACTTCCAATTTCGGCCAACGCACTAACCGCATGATTGCGGATTTCCGGATTGGCATCGGTGAGTAAACTCGCTACCTGCGGGGCAGATTGTTGCCGGGCGAAATAAGAAAGAGTCTCGATGGCCGTGATTCTCACCTCCTTGTTCTGATCGAACAACATAGCCGATACTGCGACATCGCTATTTTGCGATGCTAATGCCGAAAATCGCTTCCTTGCGTACCCTCTCATCGGAATCGGTGAGTTTCGAGGTGAAAACGGCGACCAGGTCTATTGAGGCAAAGCTTGCCAGCGATTCCTACGCGTCTATACGGGTCACCGCGTCCGGGTCATCCAGCAAGCGGGTAAGTGCAGCAACGGTTGCCGCGGTTGACTGGTTTTCGAGCGTTTCAATGGACACAAACTTCGGATTCGCCAATATTTGAATGACCGGCGCCGGGTCTGGAATGGTATT
>JBLHOA010000071.1:0-14258 GCA_047622345.1 Gammaproteobacteria bacterium
TGATCTGGATGATACTTTTACCCTGGTTCGATTTCACAGCGGGGATAGTTCGCAAACTTTCGCTGCCGACCAGGCCTGGCGAATCGATGCCGCCCCAGGCGGGTTCTGGCGCGAATCGGTTTTTAAGCGGGAAGTTCCGGGCACCGAAAATTTTGTTCAACAAATGGTCTATACCGATGGTTTGGCGTCCTTGTCGGTTTTCATCGAAAAGGATAATCAACAGGTAATCGAAGGGGGAACTTCGATGGGTGCTGTTAATGCCTTCATGCGGGTTATGGATAATTATTCGGTTACTGCAATCGGTGAAGTTCCTGCAATCACGGTCAAGCAGGTGGCTGAATCCATTTTCTATCAACTGCCCTAGCTCAGTCGAAAAGAGTTAAAGCAAGTCTCGTCGAGTTTGAAAAATCGTTCTATAATTTATCAATGATAAGCGAACAGGCCGTCGTCATTCGAAGTGATCAGAACTGGGTTGAAATTCAACCTCAGCGTGAATCGATCTGCGGTCATTGCGAACTCAATAAAGGCTGTGGAACCGGTGCCCTGGCTAAACTCCTGGTCAATCGTTCCCGGCCCATCCGTCTACGCAACAATGAACAAGGACTAAACCCCGGTGACCAGCTAACCATCGGGCTCGAAGAACGCGGTTTAATGTTGGCCAGCCTGTTGGTTTACGGACTTCCTCTGGTCGGAATGTTGGTCGCAGCGCTCGTGGTAGATCGCTTTTTCGGCGGTGATGAACTGGTAATAATCGCCACAGCAGTGGTTGGTTTTATTGGCGCATATAAAGCAACGAATGCGATTGCAAACTCTTATTTAGCGTCTGCTATGACCCCGAAAATATTAACCGTTGTAGTGAACCCGGTCGTTGATTCGAGGTCTTAGCTATGTGTTTTAAATTACCTGGAAATATCTATGAAATATAAAATGAAGACTGTTCCCCAGCTGCTCATTATCGTATTGCTGAGCCTGTCTTTTCAGCTGCAGGCAGCATTACCTGAATTTACCAGTATTGTAGAAAATGCTAAGGATTCGGTTGTCAATATCAGCACTAAAACCAAAGCCCGGAAAAGTAAATCCACGGAAAATCTAAATATTCCCAATTTGCCCGAAGGATCTCCTTTTGGCGAGCTTTTCGACAAGTTTTTCAAGCCGGATGAGTTCGGCGGCAGGCCTCGTGACGCGCAATCGTTGGGGTCGGGTTTTATTATTTCTGAAGATGGTTATATCTTAACCAACCATCACGTTATCGAAGGCGCCGATGAGGTCATTGTTCGTATGGCCAATCGCAACGAATATGTGGCTGAAATTATTGGCTCAGACAAGGCTTCGGACATCGCCGTGTTGAAAGTGGATGCGAAGAATTTACCGGTACTCAAATTTGGAGACTCGGATAAATTGAAAGTTGGCGAATGGGTTTTGGCCATCGGATCACCTTTTGGTTTTGACCATTCGGTAACCGCGGGCATTGTCAGCGCCAAAGGTCGCAGCCTGCCTTCGGATAACTACGTGCCCTTCATTCAAACCGATGTGGCGATAAATCCGGGGAATTCAGGAGGGCCATTGTTCAATCTGGCCGGTGAAGTCATCGGTATTAATTCGCAGATCTACAGCCGTACCGGTGGGTTTATGGGTTTGTCTTTTGCTATCCCTATCGAAATGGCAGTCGACGTGGCCACCCAGATCAAGGATTCCGGGCAGGTGTCGCGAGGATGGTTGGGTGTATTGATTCAGGAAGTAACCCGTGAACTCGCCGAGTCCTTCGGTATGGATAACCCGCATGGTGCTTTAGTGGCGAAAGTGTTGCCCGACAGCCCTGCAGAATCTGCCGGCTTGCAGGTCGGTGACGTTATCGTCGAGTTTAATGGCAGGAAGGTGCTGCGTTCGAGTTCACTGCCCCCGCTGGTTGGTCGTGCAAAGGTTGGAAAAGAGGCGAAAGTGATTGTTATCCGGAATAAAAAACGCCAGCGTATCGGTGTTGAGATTGCCGAACTTCCAACGTCGATCACGCAAGCAGCATTCACCCCTGAAGAGGCACCCCGCGAGAAAAATGCAATGGGAATGAGCGTCGAAGAGCTGAGCAAGGCTGCGAGAAAAACCCTGAAAATTGAGTCCGGGGTGCAGGTTGTCGAAGTTGACGAAGGCAGTGCCGCCAGCGAGGCCGGAATTCAAAAGGGTGATGTCATCACCATGATTGATAACCGTGAAGTGTCCTCAATCGAAGATTTCGAGGCGATTGCCGGGAAGCTGGAAGCCGGTCGCTCGGTTGCAATGCTGGTTCAACGTGGTTCCGGCCCTGTCTTTCTCGCGATTCGACCAGAAGATTCCTGATTGCAGGTCGATTTTTACTATCGGGAAGAATGCCACCTTTGCGATGCTATGCGTAAAGCACTGGTGGCGTTCCAACGGCGGCACAAAGTGCTCAGTTGGCACGAAATTGACATCGATCGCAGTCTCGACCTGATTCGAAAATACGATCAGCTTGTTCCGGTCCTGAGTTTCAGGGATACCGAAATATGTCACTTCTTCTTTGATGAATCAGCAATGATCGAAATACTGGGCCTCAAGCAATAAGCGATTTACCGTTCCGGTACAATTCTAGGTGTATTTAAGCCTGCTTTAGCGTAAACTTCGCTGGCTTAAATTTTGGCTGTAAGCGGTTTTCAACCGCATGCTCAAACAAAATCCCAACTTTCAAACCCACCGAGGCAGATACCATCCATGCGCATGGAACAGATTCGTAATTTTTCCATCATTGCGCATATTGATCACGGGAAATCCACACTGGCCGATCGATTTATCCAGCTTTGTGGCGGGCTGAGTGAGCGCGAAATGGGGGCTCAGGTTCTCGATTCAATGGACCTCGAGCGTGAACGTGGAATCACCATCAAAGCGCAAAGCGTGTCGTTAAAATACACGGCTAAAAATGGCAAAATTTACACACTGAACCTCATCGATACCCCCGGGCATGTTGATTTTTCCTATGAAGTTTCGCGTTCACTGGCGGCCTGCGAAGGTGCCTTGCTAATCGTCGATGCGTCACAGGGCGTGGAAGCGCAAAGTGTCGCCAACTGCTATACCGCAATCGATCTTGATCTGGAAGTGATTCCGGTATTGAATAAAATTGATCTGCCCGCGGCCGACCCGGAAAGAGTTAAGCGTGAGATCGAAGAAGTGATCGGACTCGATGCGTCTGATGCAATAGAAGTCAGCGCAAAAACCGGCATCGGAATTGACAGCTTACTCGAGCAGTTGATCGTTAAAATCCCGCCTCCGAAAGGCTCGGAAGACAATAAAACGCAGGCTTTGATAATCGATTCCTGGTTCGATAGCTATGTCGGTGTGATTACCCTGGTCAGGGTGATGGAAGGTCAGGTTTTACCGAAGCAAAAAATCAAAATGATGTCCACCGGTCGCGAGTATATGGTCGAAAGGGTGGGTATTTTTACGCCAAAACGAAAAGATACCGGACAATTGCTGGCTGGAGATGTGGGCTATATTATCTCCGGAATTAAAGATATTGAGTCTGCCAAGGTCGGCGATACCATTACTTTGGCACAAAACCCTGCGGAAACGGCATTGGCGGATTTTAAGGAAGTCCAGCCGCGGGTGTTTGCCGGACTGTTTCCGATTAGTTCTGACGACTATGAGGATTGCCGGGAAGCGCTGAAAAAATTGAAGCTGAATGATGCCGCGCTGCAGTTCGAACCCGAAAGTTCACAAGCATTAGGCTTCGGTTTTCGTTGCGGTTTTCTCGGCATGCTGCATATGGAAATCGTCCAGGAACGGCTGGAACGCGAATATGATCTTGATTTGATTACCACGGCGCCAACTGTGGTTTATCAAATTGAACAAACGTCGGGCGAACTGATTGAAATTCATAATCCTGCCGATTTGCCACCGATAAACAAAATCAGTCAAATTCGAGAGCCGATTATTCAAACCAATTTGTTGTTGCCCGAAGAGTATATCGGCGCCGTGATTTCTCTGTGCATCGAAAAGCGGGGAGTGCAGAAGGATCTTCGCTACATGGGTAGCCAGGTATCGTTGGTATTTGAGCTGCCACTGAGTGAAGTTGTACTGGATTTTTTTGACAGGCTTAAATCGGTCAGTAGAGGCTATGCCTCATTTGACTATGAGTTCCTGCGCTTCCAGGAAGCCAGCCTGGTCAAGCTGGATGTATTAATCAACAATGAAAAAGTGGATGCCTTGTCACTCATCATTCACCGTAGTAATGCTGACTATCGAGGTCGCGAACTGGTAGCGAAGATGAAGGAATTAATACCCCGGCAAATGTTTGATGTGGCGATTCAAGCAGCACTAGGTTCGAATATCATTGCGCGCAGTAATGTGAAGGCATTACGTAAAAACGTCACCGCAAAGTGTTACGGTGGCGATATAAGCCGTAAACGAAAATTGCTTGAAAAGCAAAAAGCCGGTAAAAAGCGTATGAAGCAGGTTGGAAGTGTAGAAATTCCGCAAGACGCATTTCTGGCAATACTAAAGGTTGATAATTAATTTCTGCTCGAGGCAGATTAGGGTTTCGTCTGAATGATTCATTTTGATTTTGAAGTTTTACTGGTAATTCTGACCTTATTGACAGCTGTCATCTGGTTGATTGACATCTTGTTTCTTGCTCGCCAGCGGGTGCTGTCATCGGTTAGCAAAACGACGTCAGAGCCGGTTATTATCGAGTATGCAAAAGCTTTCTTTCCCGTATTATTTGCCGTATTGATATTGCGGGCGTTACTTTTTGAACCTTTCAGAATTCCCTCTGGCTCGATGATGCCTAGCTTGCTGGTCGGTGATTTCATCCTGGTCAATAAATTCTCTTACGGCTTAAGATTACCCGTAACGCACAATAAAATCGTCGAATTTGATCTCCCCAATCGAGGTGATGTTGTTGTATTCCGCTACCCTAATGATGAATCGCAGGATTACATAAAAAGGGTGATTGGATTGCCAGGTGATCACGTTAGTTACTATAATCGACGACTATCGATAAACGGTGAACCTCTCGAAACCACCCTGGATCACACTTATCAAGGGCTTGGAGATCTCAATGGAATGATAGGTGGCAGTGGCTGTGATACAGTCGGAGCCAGTTGCCAGGTTTTAAATGAAAATGTCGGGGATGTTCAATACAGGGTAATGACCAATCCAGATAGTTTTCAGGGGCGTGATGGCGAAATTTTCGTACCCGAAGGCCAATATTTTGTCATGGGCGATAATCGCGATCACAGCAACGATAGCCGCTATTGGGGCTTTGTGCCCGAACAGAATCTCGTGGGAAAGGCAGTGATGGTTTGGATGCACTGGGATTTCCGCAGCAATGGTAGCGGTATAGATATTTCTCGAATTGGAAATAGTATTTCTGACTGAGGTAAGTTAAATGAATAGAAACACCAGGTCCCGACATCGCCAGAAAGGATTATCCAGTTTCGGCTGGATATTTGTGGTCGCCATTTTCGCCTTTCTGCTGACCACTTTTTTCAAGGTTTTTCCGATGTACTATGCCCATTTCAGAATCGGCTCTGCGATGGATGCATTGCAGAAAGATGAATCGCTGGATGTCAAATCCAGGCAGGCGATCTGGGTTTCCTTGAGCAAGCGCTTGTTAATCGAAGAAGTTCGTACGATTAAAAAGGAGCATTTAAAGGTGTCCCGAAAAGATGGCAAGACTACGGTTACGGTTAGCTATGAAGCAAGAGAAGATTATATTGCCAACCTTTATATAGGGGGGGTATTTGTAAAAACGGTGGTGATCGACCGGTGAACCCGGATAAGTTCAAGGACATCACCGGTTACCAATTTAACAACAGCGAATATCTTGAACAGGCCCTGACGCATCGAAGTGTTTCGCGATTAAATAATAACGAAAGGCTTGAATTCCTGGGCGATAGTATTCTTAATTTATCGATCAGTGATTATATATATCTGCATTTCCCAAAGTCGGATGAGGGTGAGCTCAGCCGGATTCGCGCATCATTGGTGAAGGAAAAAACACTCGCAGTGGTGGCAAAAGGGATTGGCCTCGGTGATTACATTCACCTTGGCGGTGGCGAGTTGAAAAGCGGCGGTTATCGTCGGGAATCGATTTTATCCGATGCTCTCGAAGCGGTGATCGCGGCGGTTTATCTGGACAGTGATTATCCGACAACCCATCAAATGGTAATTCATCTTTTCGATCATCAGTTAAGACATATACCTGCAGATTCGAGTTTGAAGGATCCCAAGACCCGACTCCAGGAACAGCTCCAATCGAAACAACATGAACTGGCGGTTTATAAAGTCGATCAAACAACGGGAAAATCGCATAATCAAATATTCCATGTCAGTTGCCGATTGGATTCGCTGAATTTAATTAGCCAGGGCAGCGGCACTAGTCGCAAGAAAGCCGAACAACTAGCCGCATCGAAGATGCTGGAAAAATTAGCTAAATGACTACAGACTTCCACTGCGGATATGTCGCATTGATTGGTAAACCTAACACCGGTAAATCAACCTTAATGAATGCGATGGTTGGCGAAAAACTGAGCATTACTGCCAAGCGCCCGCAAACCACCCGCCATCAGATAATGGGAATTAAAACCAGTGAAGCCTTCCAGTGTATTTTTGTCGATACCCCCGGAATTCACGATAGTAACCATAAGGCAATCCATCGTTATATGAATCGGGCGGCCACCAGCGTGCTTGAAGACGTCGACCTGATCTGTGTGTTAATCGACGTCAGAAACTTCAGGAAAGAAGATGAAGCATTGCTTTTGCGCGTAGAAAAACACAAGAATCTGATCGTTGTATTGAATAAGATTGATCAGTTGAGTCGTTCAGCCTGTTTACCGATTATGCAAAAAATATCTGAACTGCTGCCTAATGTACAAATTGTGCCAGTTTCTGCGCTGGAAAACGAGAATCTGGACCGACTTGAAAGCGTTATTCTGAATTTCCTCCCGATTGCCCCACCTCAATTTCCGGACGACCAGTTAACCGATAAATCCTTGCGATTTATTGCGGCGGAAATCATCCGCGAGAAACTATTCCGGGTGCTTACCCAGGAATTGCCTTATTCGATAACCGTTAGCATTGATCATTATGTTGAAGAGTCTGATATTACCCGGATTTCGGCAACAATCTGGGTCGAGCGAAAATCACAAAAATCGATAGTAATAGGCAAAAATGGTGGCTTGTTGAAGAAAGTAGGGACCCTGGCTCGCGGCGACATCGAGCGCTTGATCGACAACAAGGTGTTTTTGCAATTGTGGGTTAAGGTTCGTGAAGATTGGGCTGATGATGAAAAGTCTTTGGCCGCCTTTGGTTACTCCGATGCAAACCAGAGTCAGTGACCAACCGGCTTTTCTCCTCCATCGCCGGGAATGGCAAAATACCAGTCTGATTCTCGATGTTTTTACCCTTGAATACGGACGCATTAACCTCATTGGCAAGGGCGCAAGAAATAGTAAAACGAAATCGCTGTTCCAGCCTTTTTCTATTCTTACGATAAGTTGGACTGGTCAGCAGAATCTAAAATTGTTGGTCGGCATCGATGGCTCTCAAACTGCAATCAAAGAGAGTAATTATCTGTCGCTGCTTTATATCAACGAATTGTTGAATCTATTGCTACCCTTGCAGGAACCGAATGTTGAAATTTTCAATCACTATTTGCAACTGTTAAACCAGGCCGAGTTTGAAATCGATGAATCCTGTTTACGCGAATTTGAATTGAATATTTTGCAATTACTGGGCTATTTTCCGGATATTCATATTGATGCGGAGCAGGGATTACCTATCGAGCCTGAAAGTTACTACCACTTTGAAATCAATCGCGGGTTTATCCATTGTCCGAAACACGACCTCAATTCAATTAAAGGTAAGGTTATTATCGATTGGAAACTAAAAAGTTATTCCGGTGATAATGTTATGCGTCTTGCTAAATCGGTTTTACGCAGCACAATAGACTTTAACCTGCACGGGAAAAGATTAAAATCACGCGATGTATATAAGCAAATTAGGGGCGTAAAATGATTTCAGCTATAACTCTCGGGGTCAATATTGACCATGTGGCAACGCTGCGTCAGGCGCGTGGAACGCGTTACCCCGACCCAGTTTATGCGGCTCAGATTGCCGAGTATTCGGGAGCGGATTCAATTACCGTACATCTGCGGGAAGATCGGCGGCATATTCAGGATAGGGATGTCCTGTTAATCAAAGAAGTGATACTGACCAAGCTGAATTTCGAAATGGCAGTAACCCCTGAAATGATTGAATTTGCCTGCCAGCTAAAAGCCCAGGATATTTGCCTGGTTCCTGAAAAACGAGAGGAGTTAACGACCGAAGGAGGGTTGAATGTCGTCGATCAATTCGACCAGATTCAATCGGCTTGCGCGCAGCTTGCCAGGGTCGGTTCGCGGGTATCGCCGTTTATCGATGCCAGTTTTGAGCAGATAGACGCTGTCGTTGAATGCGGGGCACCGTGTATTGAAATTCATACCGGGCACTATGCCGATGCACATGGGGAAGCCCAGCTGGAATTTCTGGAAACAATAAACAAGGCTGTCGACTATGCCCACAGAAAAGGTTTGCAGGTCAATGCCGGACATGGATTGAATTGTCACAATGTTCAGGCGATTGCCGCAAACCCAAAGATTTCCGAACTCAATATTGGACACGCCATTATTGCCGATGCAATATTCAATGGCCTGGCTAATTCAATTCGCGAAATGAAAAGGCTTATGCTGGAAGCTCGAAATTCAAGCTTATGATAGTTGGCATTGGCGTTGATATTGTTGAAATTTCCCGCGTACAGGGGTTGTTGGAAAAATTTGGAAATCGTTTCATCGAACGGATTCTAACTCCGGAAGAAGTTGAAGAGTTTAATCGCCGAAAATGCCCCACTAGTTTTTTGGCGAGTCGGTTTTCTGCAAAAGAAGCCCTGGCCAAAGCGTTGGGTACGGGAATCGGCAAAGAAGTGAGTTTTAAAAATATTCAGATTGAAAATGACAAGCGTGGCAAGCCCGGGTTTATTTTTTTTGCCGGTACAAAAACCTTTTTAAACGGTAAAGGTGTTCACAATATCCTGCTTTCTCTATCCGACGAAGAACATTACGCGGTTTCAATGGTTGTATTAGAGAGCTGAGTTAGACTCCGGTTTTTCGAAATAACGATCTATTTCGATTTTAATTGCACCCAGCTCCTCGCTTATATCGAGCACATAGCTGTCCATTTCGAGCGCACTTTCGTGTGAAAGTAACAGCTGGAAATTAGCAATCATTTGCTTCAGCCGTGGAAGGCTGGTGTAGTAGGTAACACCTTGTAACTTATGCGTAACCGCCGCTATCTTGTCTCTTTCGGAAAGCTTTAATGCCTTTAACAACTGTTGCTGATGATCGGGTATGTCTCGCAGCAGGATTGACAGTATCTGTCTAAGCAGATCCAAATTGTCGGCCGACAGGGCGAGTGACTGATTGAAGTCTATCGAGCAGTCCAGTTCTGAACTCGTTGTAACCATAATAGACTCGACATTCGATTTCCGCTGTGGATTACCATCTAGCAGGGCACGAAATTTCTCTTCATCAATCGGTTTACTCAGGTAATAGTCGAACCCTGAATTAATTAACCTATCCGCCTCATTGTTTAAAATGTTTGCGGTAAGTGCAACAACCGGAGTTTTGTCCATGGGATTGTGTGCGTGCATTAGTTTCAGTAATTCAATCCCGTCGATATCCGGCATTTGAATATCAAGAATGATTAGATCGAAGCTCTGGTTTTTATACAACTCGAGGGCAGCATTGGCGTGATCAGCTTCCTTGACCTGATGACCCCAAAGCCGAATCAACTCGCTCCCCAGTTTTAAGTTGACCTGGTTATCATCAACCAGCAGAACTTGTTTTGATGAAACGTTCCCATCGAAATTTATGACGATGGGTTTATTTTCCTCGACTACTGGATTATTGCTTAAGTGCGATTTCAAGCTATCGCTAGTGGTAATAACCGGAATGAACTCAATCTTATTTGAATCAACCTTTAGATTGATGCTTGAGTCATAGTGCATAGCAATTATTCGAGTATTATCGGTTAGTTGATTGTCTAAAATCTGGTCGAGCTCAATATTCAGATGGCGCAAATCAAACACGAGTAAATCAACATAGGCTATATTGCGCTGGATGCAGTCCCGGATCGGACTTGCTCCAAGCTTATTGTCGATCAAAAATGATTCGGTATTAACGCCAGCTCTGTCAAAAAGGGATTGCGTTTCCATCAGGCAGTAATTGTTGCTGGAAAAAATAAGTGCCGATTGATTTTTTTGATTATCGGCCATAGATTGAGCGTTATTTTCACCCAGATGGAAAGGCAATCGAAGTGAAAACCGGGATCCTTTGCCCGGGGTGCTTTCCATGATGATGTCACCGTTCATCAGAGTGGCGAGGTTTTTACTTATGGCCAGGCCAAGGCCGGTTCCGGTATAACGTCGATTCTCAGAACTGTCGATTTGGCTGAAGGCTTTGAACAGGTTCTGCTGGTCCTGTTCGGAAATTCCTATACCGCTATCGTCCACCGATATCAGAATCACCACTTCTTCGTCAACCTGATCTTCAACCGATACTTTGACTACGACCTGACCCTTATCGGTAAACTTGATCGCATTGCCGATCAGATTCAGCAATATTTGCTTGAGTCTGATCTTGTCGCCAAATACCACGCGTGGAGTGTCGCTGTAAATAACAAGATTTAGATCAATATTTTTGGTTAATACGTTAATAAACAGAATATCGCGCGTTTGTTCCAAAATTTCATATAAATCAATTTCTTCACTGACTATTTGAAATTTGCCCGATTCGAGCTTGGAGAAATCGAGTATCTCATTGGTGATGGCGGTTAAGTCGTCGGTCGACTTTTTTATAATACCTACGTATCGATGCTGCGTGGAATTCAGATCGGATTGATTGAGCAGGCTGATAAAGCCTTTTATACCATTGATGGGTGTTCTGATTTCATGGCTCATATTGGCCAGATACTCTGACTTAGTCTGGTTCTCGGTTTCCGCTTCGTCGCGGGCAAAACTTAATTCGCGGTTTTTCGTTTCCAGGTCGGTAATTGCCTCGCTGAGTTGATGTGTAGCCTGCTGGATTCGTTGATTTAAATGACGTCTGCCGGCAAGCAAGGATTGCGTCATTCGGTTGAAGCCTTTTTGCAACTCGCCTATCTCGTTCGATTCGATCGGGCTGATGGTTTTACCTAATTGCCCCGTTTCGATATTTTTTAAATGTTCCATCATGGTTATGATCGGCTCGGATATTTTTCGACTTATCATTACGGTCAATATAGTTGCGAGTATCAGTATGGTTATAAAAAAGACGATAGAGTCGACTATTATGTGGTTTGTGGTTTCCTGCAAGCGCGATCTTGACAGATTTAAGTGTACCCAACCGATGGTATCGACTGCTTGAATACCATCCTGGGAAGGGGAGAAAATATCTGAGTACTCGACGTTCTGAGACAAAATGGGTTGGCGAAAATAGTAATATTCGGATGCCTCTGACGAGCGATAGTCATCGGACACCGATTTCGCAATAAGCAGGCCTTGCTGGTTGTAAATCGATATTTGAACAATATCGTTATTGCCCACTGATTGTCCGATTAAATATTGGATTTGACTATCATCCCCAGAAAAAAGAATAAATTCCGATGCCCCAGCGATCTGGTGGGCAACAATCTGGCCCTTGCTTTCCAGCAGTTCATTGGCCTGCTCAATACTGTTGTTGATGTGAGCGTAGGTAAAAAATAAATCGGTCAGAAAAACTGGAATCAAAGTGATTAATAAAATTTGATATTTGATTCCAAAAGGCCTCATTTTAGAATCTCCTGCAACTGTTCTATTAGATCTCGATCGGAAGGTAGATCAATCCCGAGTGCCCGGGCGACACGGGAGTTGGTCATCACCGAATAAAATCGTGCCATCTCAAACGTAGGAATTTCCACCTTCGCTTCGCTTAACAAGCGGTCTACAACTAGAGCAATGTGTTGACCAATATTTTTCGGTGACGAGTAGATTGTTGCCAGAGCGCCGGATTTGACATGAGCGGGTGAATAACTGATTACCGGTTTTCGAAATCGGTAGCTGGTCAACAATACGCCCTTCAAGCTGGCGCGCTGGTAAATAGATTGGTCGGGCAGCATTAACAAGCCATCATTTTGTTTTAGTAATAGCCTGAGGGTTGGTAATAGTTTACTACTCTCTGAAGACTGATATTGATTAAGTTCAAGTCCGAAAGCGCGTAATTTCCTGGCTTGATTCTGGTCAATTCGCCGCGGTTGGTGATCGATGATGCCAATCGATTTAATGCCGGGCAGGAGATGGCTCAATGCCAGATAACGTTCCAGAGGTTGGTTTAATAATAAACTGATGTCATGTTGTCGTGGGGTGTAGCGTTGGTATTGCTGGTAAGTTAAGTAAGCATTAATCACGCGGGCTTTCGGTCTTGATCTATTAACGGCTTCTACTGCGGTTAATCCAAGCGCTATAACCAGATCATGTTCTTGCATCAGCTCGGTATTGTGTATCGATTCAGCAGCGGTCAGTTGTTCGTATTGAACCGCACTTTTGGTGAGGTTTTTCAGAGTCGCGATGGTTTCATTGAAATAGTCATTGTTACCACTTTTAACGATAAAAATCTTGGGATTATCGTTAAAAGCCGAACTGGCAGAGGGTGACATTATTATCAGTAAGCTAAATAACAGCGCCCTTGCCAAACTATGCTGGGTGATTCCATTCATATTGCGAATTTAAAAACTTCCTGAGTACCTCAGGTAAACAACCCGGTCGTGGATATTTTCAGGTTCATAGTCCATGATTTTTTTGAGCAGATTCTGGCCGATCAGTTCAATTTTATTTTCGTTGGAAATATTGAACAGGTAACGGAAATCCAGACGACGACTGGGAGGAATAACTTCAAAGGTATCAAGCCAGCTAATTTCATCAATATAGTAGTAGGTTGCTGAAATTTCGTGTTTTTGATTTAAACGACGCTGCATATGTAAAAAAGCAGTGTAGTCGGGAATCGATTGTTCAAATTCAGTACGGCTTGACTCGACTTGTGGGATGCTGAATCCGGCATGCAATTCAATGCCTTCGTTGGGTGTATAGTCGATCGCAACTTCAATTCCTTTGACCCGGATTACGTCAGCGTTTATTGCGGTAACAGTTTCGACTGGAATTGCACCGACAATGGGCAGGGTTTGCACTAGTAAAGTTTTTGTTTCGACAATATTATTTTCAACTTTATAGCTAAATAACTTTATGTCTGTGGCCAATGAGTGGTTGCGAAATCGACTGCGTAAGCCTAGTTCATATGAACGAATTTCTTCGGGTTCAATATCATCATTGCCTTGCCAGGTCTGGACTTCAAAATCAAAATTTCCGAAAGGTGGAATTGTTGCATTGGCCGGAAACACGGTCATGCCTTTATATTCCCAAAGTATCGGGTTTCGCTTTGCTTCCGAGACTACAAACCGTAATGAGTTGGCATGGTTCAGTTTGTTGATAATCGATATCCGGGGCGAGTGTTCGGTGGTAGTAATATTGCTATCTTCGGACATCATGCCCACATCAACCAGCCAGCTCTCGTCCGGTCGCCACTCGAAACTGCCAAATATACGTTTACTGTTAACTTCCTCAAAATGACCAGTGTTCAACAGGAACAATGAACGCACTTTGTCTTTGCGGAAATTTGCTCCGAAAACCAGCCGCAGTGACTCGCTTAAGTCATGGCTTTGGATAACTTCCAAATCGGTGCGATCTGAAACACGACCGAAATCGACGAAGGTAGTAACGCCTGGAATACTGAGCCCTCCCAGATCCAGTGTCAGGGGGCCGGGGTCAAAGTTATCGACTACTTCCTGCCGGGTTTGGGTCAGGCGTGCCGACGACGTAGATGAACCCCAAATGCCTTCCCAGTGGATATTGATATAACTATTATCCGCCTCTTCGTCGCGTTCAATGTCGGTATCGGCATCGGTAAAGCCCAGACCTGCGGTCGAGCTACTGGTTCCGCCTTGTACCGTCCAGAATTGATTTTTTTCAGTTTTAAAGTCGACCCGAAAATTTGCCTTTGCCGACTCTTTGGAGTCATTAACAGAAGAAAAGCCATCATCACTTATAGCACCCAGACTGACTCTCCAGTCGAAGTTGTCGTTCTGTCCGGCCAGGCGTAAATAGGCATCTTTAATGTCAGGGTTGGCATTGTCACTGCTGGTAATCGTGT
>JBLHOA010000072.1:0-14055 GCA_047622345.1 Gammaproteobacteria bacterium
ATAACCGATCCACCATCGTCACCAGTCAATTACCGCTGGATCAATGGCATCACATCATCGGTGATCCGACACTGGCTGACGCCATACTGGATCGCCTCGTACACAACGCCTATAAAATCAATTTGAAAGGAGAATCCATGCGGAAAAACAAATCAAAGTTGACAGCACCGACCCATTCGGAATAACAATACAAACCCCGCGTCGCTATCGCTCCGATGGGTGGCAGACTTCGACCGGTTTAGGTGGCAGGCTTCACCGGAATACGCAAGCCGATTCTGGAACACAATGCTTTACATGCTCTGATAATTCGAATTCTTAACGATTAGCACTAGCGAGAAACTTTGCCTAATGCCAGTTAATACGAACGTAGCCGTACCAGGACCCTCAGTCATCGTGCTATTCGCAACAGGTCAATTTGGTTTAGGTTTCGACGCAGAAAACATAGCTAACAATTAATAAATAGAGTAACTAAGCCACCTCAGATGAGATGGCTTTTTATTTCCCGAATGTCTCCAGTGGGCACTTATTTGCCGTTCACCGTAAATTTCTCAGCGTCTGCTTTTTTGAAATTACCCTCCTCCCGTTGCGCAGGCCTCAAGCTCAAGACTGTCTCCAGGGGTACCCTCCACTTGCTTATTCATGAAAGAGATCCAAGTTCTTTCAAATCTTAAATTTTTTCGAGCGGCAGGGAATCCGATAGAATGAAGTTTGATTATTATAAAAAGAGGGGGTGGGGGTTGGTAAGTTTATCCTGTGCGCAAGAAATACTTTCGCTATTACAATATTGGCCAGGAACGGAATCTTACTATATTCAACATAAATCGAGATAAATTGACTTAATAGGGACTTAAGTTCATTCCGAGATATACGCTAATGGTAAACAACTTTTTAAGCCATTGATATTTAATGTAAAAATGGTGGCTACGCCCTGATTTGAACAGGGGACCCCATCATTATGAGTGATGTGCTCTAACCAGCTGAGCTACGTAGCCTTAATTTTCTCTTACTTTTCTAAATCGTCCAGGTTGCCCGGACTTCGCGAGCGCGCGATTTTCCCTTGTAGCCTGCCTGCTGTCAAGCGTTGCGCACTATACGTTGAAGCGGAAGTGCACCACATCGCCTTCGGCCATGACATATTCCTTACCTTCGAGTCGCCACTTGCCGGCATCTTTCGCGCCCTGCTCACCGTTTCCGGCGATAAAGTCATCAAACGCGATCACTTCAGCGCGGATAAAACCCTTTTCGAAGTCGGTGTGGATCTTGCCCGCGGCCTTTGGCGCGGTATCACCTAACTTGATCGTCCAGGCGCGCACTTCCTGCGGACCGGCGGTGAAATAGGTTTGTAAATGCAGTAATTCATATCCGGCGTGGATAACCCGGTTCAGGCCCGGTTCGTCGAGGCCCATTTCCTGTAAAAACTCCGCCGCCTCTTCGACATCGAGTTCGGCAATGTCGGCTTCGATCGCTGCGCAAACGGCAACCACTTCGGCGCCTTCGGCCTCGGCTAGCTTAGTCAACGCATCGAGGTGCGGGTTATTGGCAAAGCCGTCTTCGGCGACATTGGCAATGTATAAAATCGGTTTGGCGGTGATCAGATGCAATTCCTTCATGAACGCGCGATCGTTCTCCTGCAAATCAAAACTGCGTGCGGTGTTGCCTGCTTCGACATGCGCCAGAATCGCCTGCATGAAGGCGAGTTTGGCTTTGTCGCCCTTGTCCTGGGACTTAGCCATCTTGCCGGCGCGCTCGGTTTGCCGCGTAATCGATTCCATATCGGCGAGCAGCAACTCAGTATTGATAATTTCGATGTCGTTTAAGGGGTCAATTTTATTGTTCACGTGGATGATGTCGGTGTCTTCGAAGCAGCGTACCACTTGCGCGATGGCATCAGTTTCACGGATATGGCCGAGGAATTGATTGCCCAGGCCTTCACCCTTAGAGGCACCGGCAACCAGCCCGGCAATGTCGACAAATTCCATTGTTGTCGGCAGGATTTTTTTCGGTTGCACGATATCGGCTAATTGCTGTAGGCGCGGGTCAGGCACTTCGACGATGCCCACATTCGGGTCGATCGTACAAAACGGATAGTTTTCCGCCGCTATTCCCGCTTTGGTAAGCGAGTTAAATAAGGTCGATTTACCGACGTTCGGCAATCCGACGATGCCACATTTGAATCCCATAGTTGTAACCTGTTATGTATGCAAAGCCTGCATCGCTTTGTCGATACGGCCCTGATAAATCTGCGGCATCACCGCAATCGTGTCGCGGCTAGCATCATCTATGACGTCGCCCTCGGTCTTCGACGGTTTGTGCAGCACGTAGTTAACTACCTGGCTGCTGTCACCGGGGTGACCTATACCCACCCGGATACGGAAAAATTCCCGACTGCCCAGATGGCTGATGATATCGCGCAGGCCGTTGTGCCCACCGTGGCCACCCCCTTTTTTAATCCGGTTGGTGCCGGGCGGCAGGTCGAGTTCGTCGTGAATGACCAGAATCTGCTCGGGCTCGATTTTATAAAACCGCGCCATCGCCGCGACCGGTTGACCGCTACGATTCATAAAGGTCAGGGGTTTGAGTAGATGAATATCTTCACCATCGGCCTTGAATTTGCATTCGTCGCCGTTGTAGCGCTTTTCGAAGCGGAAGCTCGCCGATTGCTCGGCGGCGATCATGTCGACCAGCCAGAAACCGGCATTATGCCGCGTGTCAACGTAATCGGCCCCGGGATTACCGAGGCCGACTATCATACGTATTTCAGCGGTAAGCGCCGGCACGCTGCGAATTACTCGCCGCTTTTATCTTCGCCGCCGCCTGACTCATCTTCATCGTCTGCCGAGGCAGGCGCTTCAGGCGCATCATCCGAAATTTCTTCAACGGCACGAATTTTAACCACCGAAAGTATGCCGATGTCATGGTCATCGTGCTCGCCTTCTTCAACATGCTCGGCATGCGTCAAAGCAACGATTTGAACACCTTCGGGTAACGGGATATCAGACAGGTGCAGTGAATCACCCAGATGCAGATCTTTGGCATCGACTTCGAGGTATTCCGGCAGGTTCTTCGGCAGCGCCAGAATTTCGATTTCCGAAACGATCTGAGTCAGCATGCCGCCATCCAGCCTTACACCGACACATTCTTCGGCGTTGTTTACATGGATAGGCACGACAACGTGCAGTTCTACCTTCGCGTCGACGCGAAAGAAATCGGCGTGCAGAATGATCGCTTTAAACGGATGACGCTGTAGATCACGCAGAATTACTTCTTCAGTTTTGCTACCAACCTGCAGGTCGATCAACTGCGTGTAAATTGCCTCATTTTCCAGCTCATGAGAAAACTCATTGTGGTTGAGACTGACTGAAACAGGGCCACCTTTGCCCCCGTAAACGATCGCTGGTACCAGGTTCTGACGTCGTAGGCGGCGGCTCGCACCTTTACCCGAGTCAGAACGGGGCTCAGCATTCAGATGAATATTGTCTGACATTGCTATACTCCATAAATAAAAAAAACGCCCGTTTCTTGCGACCAGAAACAGACTAGTTAAACCACCTTAACAGGCGATTATCGTCAATCCATATAAAGTGAACTGACAGATTCTTCAAAGTGAATGCGGCGAATTGTTTCAGCCAGCATTCCGGCAACCGACACCTGCCGAATTTTCGCGCAGTGCGATGCTTCTGCCGATAACGGTATCGTATCGGTCACAACCAATGCGTCCATGACTGAGTTTTCAATATTCTCAATCGCGTTACCCGATAACACCGGGTGCGTACAATAGGCGTAAACGCCTTTGGCACCGCGCTCTTTCAACGCGGCAGCGGCCTGGCACAGGGTGCCGGCGGTGTCGACCATGTCATCAACGATAATACAGGTGTGTCCTTCCACCTCACCGATGATGTTCATCACTTTCGCCATATTTGGCTGCGGGCGACGTTTGTCGATAATCGCCAGTTCGGCGTCATCAAGCTGTTTAGCCACGGCGCGGGCACGAACCACACCACCGACGTCGGGTGAAACCACGATCATGTCTGGATAAGTCTGCTTCCAGATGTCGCCCATTAAAATGGGTGACGCGTAAACGTTATCCACCGGGCATTCAAAAAAGCCCTGGATCTGGTCGGCGTGCAGGTCTACCGTCAAAACACGGTCGACGCCGACGCTGCCCAGCATATTGGCAACCATCTTTGCGGTAATCGGGACACGCGCCGAGCGCACTCGACGGTCCTGACGCGCATAACCGAAGTAAGGTATGACTGCGGTAACCCGTTCGCAGGATGCGCGTGTGATCGCGTCGATCATCACCAGCAATTCCATCAGGTTGTCGTTGGTTGGAACCGAGGTCGGCTGAATGATAAAGACATCCTTACCGCGCACGTTTTCACCAATTTCAACCGCGGTTTCACCGTCGCTGAAGGTGCCCACCGATGCCAAACCCAAAGGGATGTCGAGGTGCCGCACAATGGTTTTAGCCAGCTCTGGATTGGCATTGCCGGTAAAAACCATTAAGTCGTTTGTGGTGACGTTGCCAACCATCGGACTCTCACATTTTTAAAAAAATTTTTGCGAACCGCGGGGTTCTCATCCAGCCGAGGTAGCGGAATACCCGCATATTCCCCGGCTGAACGTTACTTTGTATGGCTGGGCCGGCTGGATTACAAAATACATCCATAGTATTTTGCCCTGCGGGCCGTCCTAACGGACGTTCAAAAATGCTCCCGGCATTTTTGTCGAACCTTTAGGTTCTCATCCAGCCGGGGTACCGGAGCGACCGGTTATTCCTCGGCTGAACGTTACTTGTATGGCTGGGCCGGCTGGATTCGAACCAACGCATGCCAGGATCAAAACCTGGTGCCTTACCGCTTGGCGACGGCCCATTAAACTTGTCGTTTATAGCAATCCTAATTGCTGGTGTAGCGGGCTGATATTCATACCCTTAGCTACCTGTGCATCCCATCGTTCTGGAACCTGCGATTTTACTGCGCCGGCCTGCTCGGGGCTATCGAAGCCCGCGAACAAGCAGGCTCCAGTACCGGTCAGACTGGTAGCGGCAAACTGGCTAAGCCAATCGATCGCTTCGGCGACCTGCGGATACAGTCCGCAAACAACCGGCTCGCATACATTACTACCCGAGCCATCCAGAAAGGCGCGTATTGTGATGGGATCGCAATTCCGTGTCAATTCCCCAGAGCTAAATATTTTAGCCGTAGAAACCACTATTTTGGGGTGAATGACCAAATAGTATGGTTGTTCCAGCTCGATTGGCGTTAAACATTCGCCTACCCCGGTTGCCCAGGCGGCGTGCCCATGCACAAAAACCGGTACATCGGCACCCAGTTGTAAGCCCAGTTCGGCCAGTTGATCGAGGCTAAGGCCCAATTTCCATAGCTGGTTTAGTGCAAGTAAACAGGTGGCGGCGTTGGAACTACCACCGCCAAGCCCGCCACCGACGGGAATTCGCTTATCAATGTGGATATTCACACCCATTTTAGTATCGCAAACGGATTGCAATAGCCTTGCGGCTGCCAGAGTGATGTCGTCTTTCTCGGCGATCGCGTTATTCCTGGTGAGGCGCCTTATCGACCCGTCGTCGCTACACTCGAATTCGAGGTAATCGCAGAGGTCAATAAACTGGAAGACGGTTTCCAGTAAATGATATCCATCGTCACGCTGCCCGGTAATGTGCAGCATTAAATTGAGCTTGGCAGGCGAACACAGTTGTAACGGCATGATCAGTTAAATTCGGGAAAGAGATCAGTGTTGTCGTTGGCCACCGTCGGTTTCTGCCATCGCTCGACGACCAGCTTGATCGTTAGATTGTCGCGCTGCAATTCGAGCTTACGCGGTAGCGGCAAGGAATTTTCCTGCAAAAAATAGTCGCCATATCGAATCACCCAGCCGTTTTGATTCAACGAAACCAGTTCACCCTGCGCATTTAAGCGATGGCTGAATTCGATCCCGGGTTGCGCCAACCCGCGGATCCAGTATTCAAGACCACTCACCGGAATCATCCAGCCCAGCAGGTCTTCGAGCAGCTGCTCGGCGCTTGCTCCGGCAATAACCTGTCCATCGGGGAGTTTCAACCGATACGGTGTGGCACTGCCGGTGACCGATTCGAGTTGAAAAACGCCCTGCCCGAACGGTGCTTCCAACAACAGCATGAAGTCATCCTCAGCACGACGCCAGCTGATGCCGACGTGATAAACCTCGCGCTCGAGAACGACGATCGAACGGGCGCGCATATCCCATTTTGTCAGTTGTTGCAGGGCGAGCTGGTTATTTTCCCATTGCGAAGGCGCCTGTCGGCTATCACCGGGGACCGGTAACTGACTGCAGCCGCTAGCCAGCAGTGCAGCCAGCAAGATTGGCCATGAATGGATCCAGGGGTGGGTCAAGGTCTGATCTAGGGGATAAACCGCTGCATGACTTTTTGCAACAGTGGGTTTCCGGGCCATTTTTCCAGTGCTTTCTGCCAAACAGTTCGCGCTTCATTTTGGTCGCCATTTACCCAGAGTACTTCGCCCAGGTGGGCCGCAATTTCCGAGTCGTCATAGTTAGACAGGGCCTTGCGTAACAAGCGGATGGCTTCTCCCATCCGGCCGAGCTTGTAATTTACCCAGCCGTAGCTGTCAATAATTGCGGCATCTTCAGGCATGATGTCGATGGCGCGCTCAATATAAGCCAGCGCTTCTTCGTAGCGGTTAGTTTGATCGGCCAGAGTGAAGCCCAACGCGTTCAATGCATGTGCATTATTCGGGTCAGCATCCAGAATGACTTTTATATCCGATTCCAGTATGTCGATACGACCGAGTTTCTCGGCAACCAGCGCACGGGCGTAGAGCAAATCGACATTGCCGGGAACTATGCCCAATGCCGTGTTGTACACCTCAATAGCGCGTTGATACTGGGTGGCATCCCGTAGCAGCCCACCTTTGGCTAAATAAATTCGTACCAGCGAAGCATCCGACTGGCTCCCTTTGAGCATGTCGTCAAGATGTTTGATCGCCTCATCGTGGCGCCCCGAACCGGCCAGTAAATCAGCAATGCGCAAACTGGCTTCAAATTTGTAGTCGCCGACGTGAACCTGACGGTACCAGTCGATGGCTGCGTCCGCTTGCTCACGACTTTCATTGATGCGCCCGAGGTAATATTCCGCTTCGCCTTCGCGGGCATCCCGCTCAATCAAGCCGAGCATATATTTTTCAGCGTCGTCGAGTCGGTTAGATTCCAGCGATAACAACCCCAGGGTATAGAGCAATTCCACATCATCGGGGCCGGCCAGATACAGCTTTTCGAATTCCGCCCGCGCCTCTTCATATTGTTTTGCATCGACCAATAATCGCGCGTAAGTCATACGCAGCTTCTGATCGTCGGGATTCGCTGCCAGGGCTTTTTGCAAACTGACGATCGCTTCGTCAGATCTACCCAGCTTAAGCAATAACCGCGAACGCGCCGCATGTAAACCGTCGATGTCTTCCATCGCTGCGGCACGGTCAAGATAATTCAACGCTTCCTCAGACCGGTCATTATGTGCGGCAAGCATGCCGTGCATGTGTAAGGCATAAGCCCGGTCGGAATATTGGTCAGCCAGCCGTTTGCTTATTTTCATTACTGCATCGGTATTTTTTTCACGCATTAATATACCCAGCAACGGGCTGAACAACTGCTCATCATCAAGGGCACTGGTCTGGGTAATGCTGAAGAGATAAGCGTAAGCATCATCGACCCGATTCTGGCGGATGTATATGACGGCAACCACCTGTTGCGCTTCAATCCGATCCGGTTCCAGTTCGATCCAGCGTTGCGCTGCCTGCGCCGCTGAGTCGAGATCCTGTCCGTAAACGGCAATTCGCACCGCACGTTCAGCAATATCCGGATTATTTTGCGATTTTGCCAGTTTTAAATAATGCTCAACCGCCAACACCGTATTGCCACGATTAAGCGCCAGTTCGGCGATCATTAAATCAAGGCTGTCGTCGGCGAAGGAGTTGCTTTCGGGCTCCGTTGCCAATGCATTGATTTTGACCGGTTCGACTTCGAGTAAGTCGCCGCCAGAGAAACGCGACATAGGCCCACTAGCGCAGGCCGATAGTACGGCCACGCAGAGAATAATGTTGATTCGAACTAGTTTACTGACAGGATTCAATCCAATACCCGATGCTCAAATAGTTAATCCAAGAGTGTAGCACTCCATCTGGAATGCGCGTAGTTTAGCCATTAAAAACCTGCCGCTTTAAGGCTTAGGCATTCCTATAGGATTGTTTTTGTAATGTTTCGTTCCGCACCGGTTGTATTTCAACAGCATATGCCCGAAAATCCCTTGTTGGCATTCAGCTCTTCCAAACCATGGCCTTATTGTCTCTCGGCATTAATCATCAGACTGCACCCGTTGATATTCGTGAAAAAGTCGCATTTGCTCCCGAGCAGATGTCGCAGGCTTTAATCGAATTGCAGGGTCTGCCTTCGGTCAATGAGTCGGTCATAGTATCCACCTGCAACCGCACCGAGGTTTATTGCGAAGCCAGTGCGGACAATAGCGGGGCGATTAGTCACTGGCTGTCTGAATATCACGGCATTACCAACGATCAATTGTCGCCGTTTATTTACCAGCACAGCGATCAGGAAGTTGCCCGTCACCTATTCCGCGTCGCTTCCGGGCTGGACTCGATGGTACTCGGCGAGCCGCAGATTCTCGGACAGCTTAAAACATCCTACGACCAGGCGCGCAGCGGGAAGGCCATCAATTCGGTGCTTGATCGGCTGTTTCAACATTCCTTCAACGTCGCCAAACGGGTACGTACCGATACCGAAATCGGAGCAAATCCCGTTTCCGTGGCCTTTGCTGCGGTAACCCTGTCCAAGCAGATCTTTGGCAATCTAAATGAATTGAATGCGCTGTTAATCGGTGCCGGGGAAACCATCGAACTGGTCGCCCGACATTTGAAAAGCCAGCAGATTGGCTCTATTGTCATCGCCAATCGCAGCGTCGAACGGGCCCAGGCATTGGCTAGCCAGGTGGGGGGCATCGGGGTGCAGATCAACGCCGTGCCCGAATACCTTGTCAACGCCGATATCGTCATTTCATCGACCGCGAGCCAATTGCCGATTCTCGGCAAAGGCGCAACTGAATCGGCATTAAAGCTGCGCAAGCATCGACCTATTTTCATGGTAGACCTGGCCGTGCCGCGTGACATAGAAGCCGAGGTCGGCGAACTGGACGACATTTATTTATACACCGTCGACGATTTAAAACAGGTCGTCGACGAAAATCTCAAGGGCCGCGAGCAGGCGGCTGAGGCCGCACAGGAAATCATAAACCTCGAAGTCACCGCCTTTACCCAATGGTTGAACACCCATCAGTCAGCCGACGAAATTCGCGAACTACGCAGCGCCGCCGAATCAATTAAGCAGGCATCGCTCGAGCGTGCACTCGGTCAACTGGGTCAGGATGGCGATGCCGAAAAAGCCTTGCGTCGACTGGCCAATGATCTGACCAATAAATTCCTCCATATTCCCACACTGGAAATGCGCAAGGCGTTAGAAACCAACGATCGCGATCGGGTGCGCCTGTTAAAATCACTGATATCGAAGCCATCAAAAAAATGAAACAATCGCTGATCACCAAACTTGAAACGCTCTGCGCAAGACACGAGGAAATAGCCGGCCTGTTATCGGAGATCGAAGTTATCAATGACCAGGACCGGTTCCGTAACCTGTCCGTGGAGTACTCCCAGCTGGAAGACCTGGTGCGCAGCTTTAACGCATTTCAGCAGGCGCATCAGGCACTCGAATCGGCCACTGAAATGCTCGCCGAAGATGACGCCGAAATGAAGGAAATGGCGGAAGAGGAAATTTCCGACAATAATTCCCGCATAGAAAAGCTGGAAGTTGAGTTGCAGAAACTATTGTTACCGACCGACCCGAATGACAAGGCGAATGTTTTTCTTGAAATTCGCGCCGGAACCGGCGGTGACGAAGCAGCTATTTTTGCCGGCGACCTGTTTCGCATGTACAGCCGCTATGCCGAATCGCAACGCTGGCAGCTCGAGATCATGAATAGCCACGCGGGCGAGCACGGCGGCTATAAAGAAATCATCGCCCGCATCATCGGTAATGGTGCCTACTCGCAGTTAAAATTCGAATCCGGTGCGCATCGGGTACAACGGGTCCCGGAAACCGAATCGCAGGGCCGCGTGCATACTTCTGCGGCAACAGTGGCCATCATTCCGGAGGGTGAAGACGTTAAGTTGATTGAGATCAATTCTGCAGATCTACGCGTCGATACCTTTCGCGCCTCCGGTGCAGGCGGGCAGCATGTTAACAAAACAGATTCGGCAATTCGGCTTACCCATTTGCCCACTGGCACTGTTGTCGAATGCCAGGACGAACGCTCGCAACATAAAAACAGGGCCAGAGCTATGTCTTTGTTACAGGCAAGAATTTACGATGCCGAGAAACAAAAGCAGGACCAGGAGCAGGCCGCTGAACGAAAGTCACTAGTCGGTGGCGGGGACCGCTCCGAACGGATCAGAACCTATAATTACCCGCAGGGTCGACTTACCGATCATCGGATTAATCTGACCCTGTATAAGCTGGACGAAATAATGCAGGGTGGCTTAGGCCAGGTGGTCGATCCATTAATGCACGAATACCAGGCTGAACAGTTGGCGACACTCAGTGAAGACGGACAGGGCTTCAGTTAGCAGGATTGTAAGTGAGTTAGCGAACCCTGGGAGATCCCAACGCGTAGGCCGGTATGACTAACTCAGCTGTTGAACCATTTCTGGTGCGCTGTGTGCAGAAGAGGCCAGGCAAAAATCTCGCTCAAAGGGTGAGTTTACAGGTGCCTCGATGAGTGCTTCCGAAGAGATTTGATGTTACTACTTATTTGAACCATTTCTGGCGTCGTGAGGGGAGTAAGAGCAAGGCAAAAAAATTTCCCGAAGCACGAGTTTACAAATTGGTAAATGAGTGTTTCGGGGAAATTTTTTAATGCCGCTATTGCTCCCCTCACCGTGTCTGAAATAAGAAAGACCTCCCCTGGCCAACGTGATCATCATCGGGGGAGAAGATTGATGCACTGGTTATATATAGAACAGGCTCGAATTTTCCATAATGAAATATGTCATAAACAATGAGTGAAAATATCGACACCGCAGTTCACTGGGCAAGTGATCAGATTTCCAGCATCAGTGAAAGCGCCCGCCTGGATGCCGAGCTGTTACTCGCACATTGTCTCGATAAGCCGCGTAGCTTTCTCTACAGCTGGCCGGAAAAAGTATTGAGCGAAGAGAGCTGGCAACAATACCGTGCCCTGGTCGCGCGACGCTTACTGCCAACCCCCATCGCCTACATCCTCGGCTCCCGTGAATTCTATTCGATGGAATTCACTACCAACGCCGCGGTGCTGGTTCCGCGCCCTGAAACTGAGTTATTGGTGGAGCAGTTATTACACCACTGCCCCGTTGACCTCCCCTGTAAGATTCTTGAACTCGGTACCGGCAGCGGAATCATTGCCATCACATTAAAACATCAGCGACCACTGGCAACGGTGCTGGCCACCGATATTGACCCGGCGTGTCTGGCGGTTGCCCGGGGAAATGCCACCCGGCATCAACTTGAGGTAGAATTTGTTGAATCGAACTGGTTCGAGAATATTGAACCGCATGTCCATTACGATTTGATCGTCTCCAACCCTCCTTATATTGCGGCCGATCACCCTTTTCTCGAACAGGGTGATTTACCGGCTGAGCCCGATATTGCGTTATCGCCGGGCAAAACCGGGATGGAGGCGCTCGAAATTCTGATCAGCCAGGCACCGCGATATTTGCTACCTGGTGGCTGGCTATTACTCGAACACGGCTACGATCAGCAGGAGCTTGTAGCCGAGTTACTAAAAGAGCAGCAATTCGACCAGATCAAATGTGAATATGACGATAATGATTTGCCAAGAGTCAGTATCGGTCGGTTTGGTAAACTCTGATTAATACAGAGGTTTCTTATTTGATAAATAGAGTCCAGCAGCGTAGCCTCACCCAATTAGAACTGGAGTTACCTTGTACGTAATAACCTTAGTCGATATCGCGGTGGCCTTTATCCCGGTTGCCGTTACCCTGGTAGTTATTTTCTACTGGTCCGACAACCTTCGTTCGGCGGGTATCGCGCTGCTGAGGATGCTAATCCAGCTGTTATTGATCGGCTATGCCCTCGATTATATTTTTAATGCCCGCAATCACTGGATTGTTCTACTAGTGCTATGCTTCATGTTGATCGCTGCGAGCTGGATCTCGCTGAATGCCCTGCCAGTGAAAAAAATCAACCTGTTTTGGTTGAGCCTGATCGCCATCGCCGGGGGCGGAATTATTAACCTGGCCCTGATATCCCAGGCGGTATTGCACGCCGACCCCTGGTACCGGCCTTCGATATTGATTCCACTCGCCGGAATGATATTTTCCAATTCTATGAATAGCGTCAGCCTCGCGGGAGAGCGTTTTTACAGTGAACTCGCGCACCATCAGGATTACGCACGCGCCCGAAATACTGCGTTTCAGGCAGCGCTGATCCCTATCACCAATGCACTGCTCGCCGTTGGACTGGTGTCACTGCCCGGAATGATGACCGGCCAGATACTCGCGGGCACCGCACCGACGATTGCCGCGCGTTATCAAATTATTGTGATGTGCATGATATTCAGCTCAGCCGGAATATCGGCGGCCCTTTTTCTGTGGTTGATTAGAAACAAATTGGCGACGACTGATTCGTCGAAATAAATCTCGATCAGGATTTTGAAATGGTTGACAATATTAACCCACCACATCAAATTATGGGGACCCCGCAATTAGCTGACTTACAGTTTTCTTAATCGGATGTCCAATCTAGTAATGCAACCTGAATGATAGGAGCCGCACGATGTGGATAGCAATCGGTGTTATCGGACTCACCATTACCGCCAGCATAATTTATCTGGCCTGCCTGGACGGTAATTTTGTGGTCAAACGCAGCCGCGACATCGACGCTCCGATCGATACTGTTTTTGCTGTAATCACCGATTTCAAATCCTGGCCGTACTGGAGCCCCTGGCTGATGCATGAACCCGGGGCCGATATTTTTTATAGCGACAACTATCAGGCTGAGGGTGGCTACTATGAGTGGTCAGGGAAAGTTGTTGGCGTCGGCAAAATGAGCCACATTTCGTTTACACCCGACACCCGCATCAATCAGCAAATTGATTTTATAAAACCCTTCAAGTCGACCAATCAGGTCAACTGGTACCTTGAGAACCTGCCATCGGGGACAAAAGTCAGCTGGGCGATGATCGGCAAAATGCCCTTTTTATTCCGTTTCATGACGAAAAATATGGAGCCGATGATCGGCCGGGATTACGAACTCGGACTTGCATTGCTAAGCGGCTACCTGAACGATCTGTCCGGCCATCCCAAAATCAGCTTTCACGGTAACGATACCCTCGAAGGGTTTTCTTATTGGGGAATTGGCTTGAATGGGAATTTACGCCAGTTGGAAACCAGCCGAAAAAGCAGTATTGATTCGCTCGAAGCAGCCGCCAACGGACTCTCCGGACTGCCCCTCACCTTTCACCATAAGCTCGACGCGGCACAGGTTGAATATCAGGTTGAATTTGCTCTACCGGTAGCAACAAGCACGCCACAATCCAGCTATAGCCTGCGAAAGTTTGACGGTGGTCGATATTTCAAAATGACCTTACGCGGTAGTTACGAGTTTCTGCCCCTGAGCTGGTACGCACTGCAAAGTCATTGCCGTATGCATAAGATCAAACTCGACCCCAACCGCGCTTCGCTGGAAATTTATCGGACAGATCCGGCGCAGGTCGAGTACTCGAACGACATTACCACTGACTTGTATATCGCTATTAAATAGACAGACCTTGCCGTCATCGCGCCCACACGCGGGCCGGGTAAGGTTACTCTCCCTTGTGTCATTGCGGCCACCAGCGGGCCGCGCAGGTCCGCAATCTTAATGACGACTGCGCATGGCCAGATCCCGGCTCGTGGACCGGGATGACTGGTTTTTGGTGTATCA
>JBLHOA010000073.1:0-13789 GCA_047622345.1 Gammaproteobacteria bacterium
GATAGCGGCGTTAGATTTTTTGCCGAAACGCTCACATACGGTATGTATGCTCGCGCTATCGGCAAAAAATCTGCCTTGCTCTCGCAGCACCTACGACGTCAGACAAATCCTGGTTTTTTTAAATGATTGATATGTAGGGCGCAATGCCCGTTGGTTATTACGCTGGAATTCCAGGGCTATCGCTGAAATCGAAATAGTCGTCCCAGCGTTTGTCGAGCCGCAGTAAAGCGGCATCGATATCGACCGCTTCCAGCCCCTGGTCGCTTTCGCGCACCAGGTCGAGCTTAATCAGTTTATCAAGCGCATCGACGATTTCGAAATCAAGTGCACACTGCCAGCGATCTAAAAACCACGCTTCGATGGTTTGGTATAGCGTCTCGCGTGTCATCGGTTTTGCCGCAACGCGTAAAAAATAATAAGCCAGCAAAGCCTCCTTACATTCTTCTTCTTCGGCGTCGTTGGCGAGCCTATGGATAACGCCGGTGTTATTGTCGAGATTTTTGAAATAAAGGTTTTCAGTTAATGCCTGCATGAACGAGAGTTTGCGGTTTTTGAAGCGGCTGAATTGCTTCCACAAAAAACCACCGAGCGCGACCAGCCCGGCGAGCAGCACCATCAACGAGGTTTTATTGAGCTCGACCGGTTGGCTGCTGAACCCGGCCCAGAAGCCGATCAAGGATCCAAGCAGGATCAGAGAGGCGCCGAGTTTGGTGCTCAATACCACGCCCCCGCCGACCAGCGCGGGAACGCCGATGAGCAGTTTGTCGATCAGGCGCATGCCGACCCGGGTGTTCGGGAACAGCATTTCCAGGTCGGCCTTGGGCACGTTGCGAAACAACTTGAGCAGGGTGGCGTCGCCTTTGCAGGCCGGCGGCTGTCCGTTTTGTTGCTGGTAGTCCGGCTTAAAGCGCAGGTAAACGACAACGCGGTCGTAGTTGGAAAAGGTGATGGTTTTCGAGCGCAGGCCGAACCAGGTTTTGATCGATTCCTTTTTTTCAGACACGCCGCGGCAAAACAACAACACTTCAGAAAAATCGTCAAAGTCGACGTGCAGGCGGATGTTAAACATCGACGACTCGCTCATCGCGCGGTTGAGATCGTCTTCGGAGATAACTTCGTAGTTGGCTTTTTCCAGCAATTCATTTAACAGGTCAATAAAGTTGTGCTCGGGCGAAATCCGGGGCAGGTTGGTTCGGCGGGTATCGGCATCAGGATCGACCCCGGCGTAGGCGTCTTTCATCGCTTCCACGCTTTGGTGGAATTCGTGATGAAAAATATTACTCAGCATATGGTAGAGCTGCTCAAGCTCGACCTGTTGGTCAGGCAGCCCGTCGTGCTCGATACACATATCGAGGATGTCGCGTTTGCGATAGGGGATGAAGCGAAATCGTTCTCTGCTGGCAGTGGTATTGGGTCCTGGAATGGAGTCGGTCATGGTGATCAAGCTCGTTGATGTTGTTTCTGACGTTTGTTCGCGGTACCACCGCGGCCAGGGTTTTTCGGACCATTTTTCTCGAGCAGCAGAGTACCTTTTTCGCCCGAATGTTGGAAGTCAGTGGCGAGCGCCATCTGGCAGATGTCGTCGTCAATACCGAGGTCGCCGGTTGTGACCGCATGCAGCAGGGCAAACAAACGGCGCAGCGAAATCTTCCAGCTGCCGCCGGCTTTTTCGTAGAGCTTGTCGCTCAAGACTAGAAATCTGGCGAAGGGGTCATCGCCCAGAATCAGCGGTAGGGTGGCGGCGAAACGCCCCGAATTGGCGATCATATCCCAGAACCGGGCGAAGCGATTTACCCGTTGCATGTCGGCAAAGCTGATGTCGCGCGTCGATAAAATGTTATAGGGGGATGCGGGGTTATAGCGCAGCTCGTATAGCTCGGTGTGGCGGTTGATCGGTGCGCCGCGTAATCGCTTGAGAATGCCAAGCTGGATTTCCTGCGGGTTCAGCGCCGCCAGTTGATTGAAGCTGTCGGCAAAATTTTGCAGGCTGTCGCCGGGCAGGCCGAAAATCAAATCGGCGTGGATATGCGCGCCGGTGTGTTCGCGCAACCAGCGAAGATTTTCACGGGTTTTTTGATTGTTCTGTTTGCGGCTGATGGTTTGCTGAATGACCGGGTCGAAGGTTTGCACGCCGATTTCGAACTGCAGCTGGTTCGCTGGAAAACGCGCCAGTACCTGCTTTAACTTTTCGGGCAGATTATCGGGAATGACTTCGAAATGCAGGTAAAGCTCTTCGTCCATGCGCGCGAGGAAAAACTCCAGAATGGCAACGCTGCTACTGACCTTGAGGTTAAAGGTGCGGTCGATGAATTTGAAATTACGCGCCCCGCGCAGGTACAGCTTATCCATGGCCTGTAGAAAAAGGTCGAGCTCAAACGGCAGGGCGGTTTTGTCGAGCGATGACAGGCAGAATTCGCATTTAAACGGGCAGCCACGCGAGGCCTCGACGTAGATCAACCGGTTGCGAATGTCGTCTTCGTTGTAATAGTCGTAGGGCAGGTTGAGTTGTGCTAATGGTTCGCTAACGCCGGCGATTATTTTTGCGCTGCTGTTCAGCCCCGATAGCAGGTTTTTGCAAAGATCACGGAAACTGCTTTCGCCGGGTCCGGTGACGATATGGTCGAGTTGCGCGGAAACGTCGGGCAGGTCATCGGCAAAACTGATTTCGGGGCCACCGCCGACCAGAACGACCTGTGGCGCGATTTGTTTGAGCATGTTGATGACCAGGCTGGTCTCGGTAATATTCCAGATATAAAGACTGAAGCCGATGATTTTCGGGTCGTGCTTGAGCAACGCTTCGACGATGTCGATCGGACGTTGCTGGATGGTAAATTCGACAATGCTCGCATCGCTTTGTAATACGCCCAGATTCGCATACAGATAGCGCAGGCCGAATGCGCTGTGCATGTAACGGGAATTCAGCGTGGTCAGTAGAATTTTGCTGGTCATAACTGCGTTATTTCTGGAATATATCTGGAATGGCTCGATAAGCGCTTCGGCTAACTCGCCGCAGCATAATAGAATTTGATTACGAAAGCCTGTTTCAATTGAAACTATTTAAATTTTCATCTATACCTCGACTCCATACTTTTGGCACGATTCGATAATCTAACAAAGAGTTTCACTATTTATGGTCCGCGACGAATCCAATTTACCCGCCGATGCCGATGAACGCCGTGCTGCGTCGCCGGTGATCTGTTACAGCGTCGATCAGTTGCCGCGTTATGACGTAGCCGAGTATGCGCGCCTGCGCGAAGATCTCGAAGCAGTTGACGAAGTAATAGTCGCCCCGCGCGATGCAGCCACTTTCAAGGTACCCGCCGGGCACTTTTTCCGTATTTATTCGGTGGAAGGGTCGCAGGTTGGCGATTTGAACTTATGGAATGCAGATGACCTGACCGAGCGTTTTTTCAGCGGTAAAACGCGGCAGTTGCACGCCAGTCACGTCACCCGTGGCGACCGTTTATGGAGCAATATGCCGAATCTGCGCCCGATGGCGACGATTACCCACGACACGCTGGAATGGTACGGATGGGATGCGGACGGCGCTGGGGTTCACGATGTGATCGGAACGCGCTGCGACCCTTACACCAACCATAGGCTGAACGGGGTCGACTATCATTACTGTTGTCATTCCAATTTAACCCGGGCTTTGGCCGATGCCCGTGGCATCAGCCTGGCAGCGGCTGAACTCCATGTGCACGACGTGCTCAATGTGTTTATGTGCACCGGCTTCAGCAACGATACTAAGCAATATTTTATGAAGGCAAGCCCGGTGCGCCCGGGCGATTTTATCGAGTTTTATGCCGAGATGGATTTGCTCGGTGCGCTGTCGGCCTGCCCGGGCGGCAACTGCGCTTCCGAGCATTCCAGTGACGAAACCCAGTGTTATCCACTAAAGGTAGTTATCTATAAACCCACCCGGACTAAGCCCGGCCATACCCCGGGATTTCCAGCAAGTGCCTATAGTGGTAGTCATGGCCGCTGAGAGTGGATCGTCTGTGATAGAATTCGATGGCTAAAATCATCTCCAGCCAAGCGCTAACGATTGCATTGAATCAATTAGCGATAACAAGGTCGTAAATATTATGCGACTCAATAAATTTAAGGATTAAAGGAATGACATTAAAGCCGATTATTTACCTGGCCATGCTGCTATTGTTACTGGCGGCGCCCTTGGCACAGGCGGGTTGTGGCGATAAACGCGAACCCGGCATGGACTGGTCGGGCTGTAAAAAAACCAGCAAAATGCTCGACGATCAAAATTTCTCCAGCAGTCGTTTCGATGGTGCAAATTTTGATTCGAGCATGATGGATAAAAGCAATTTTTCCGGGTCGAGTCTGGTCAAAACTGATTTAAGCCGGGCCAGTTTGAAACGCAGCACATTTGCCAATGCTGACCTGAGCAAGTCGGTCGGTTATCGAGCCGATTTTAGCGGCGCCGTTTTGCGCGATAGCAATTTGAGCAAATCTGAATTTTCACGGGCCAATTTCGAGCATGCCGAACTGACCCGGCTGGACTGGACGAAGGCAGAACTCGGGCGGGTAAATTTTTCAGCGGCCCACTTAATCGACGTCAATTTCCAGTTTTCCAATCTATCGCGTGCCCACTTCGGCGCAGCTGCTCTGACGGGGGTTGATTTTGCCTCGGCCTATACCTATCAAACTCGGTTTGATAATGTCGACCTGAGTCACAGTAAGGGATTGACCCAGGCACAATTAGATATGGCCTGTGGCGATGATAAAACCCGGTTACCGGCGGAATTGAAAACGCCCGCTAGTTGGCCCTGCGTCGAATAAGCGGCACTAACTGTTCGTGTCGATAAACTGAATAATTAATTCAACCGGAACCGCGCCTATCTGCTGAGCTTTGATTTCACCCGCGGGGTTGAAGATTAAAAATCCCGGAGTACCCCAGAATTTTTCACCAGTAATGTCGGCAAACCATTTCGCGCCACTGTCGTAGTCGGTGATGAAGTTAGGGTAGCTGACGCTGTGGCGTTCGATAAAGGCTTGTGCTGCATTCTGATTATCACCATCCAGTGATATGCCGACTACAGTAGCGCGTTCGCCGGCTTCGAATTCGTAAAAGTCGACGTATTTGTGGGCTTCGCGATTACAGATTCCACAATCGGAAGCCCATATTTTAACGATCAGCCATTTACCCTTGCCGCGATGCTCGTTGAAAGCGGCACCGTCGGCGTCAAAGCGCGCTATTTCGGCGGCATTTGCGAAGCTCGCGGCAAGCAAACAGACGCATAGTGCCCGCCGCAAACTCAGTTTGAAACCCGGTTGAATCATGCTACTCGCGCCACTTTAGGGGCGGATGTAGGAGTATCCCTGTTCCTGCAGCTCCATAATTCGCAGCACGCCGGCCTGGACCATTTGCGAGCCTTCAACCAGGTGGATTTCCTTACCCGATTTTTCTTCCATCTTGGCCTTGGTGTTGCCGCAGGCGCTGAATCGAATATCCTGCATCGCCAGGCTGGGCACGCGTTTTGACGCCGGGCTCTTCGCGGTGAGCATGCTTAAGCCCGGGCCGTAGGCGACAATTTCGATAATGACATTGTCCATGCCGAGCGCTTTTTGCAGGTTAACCGCGTTATTCATCGCGATGTTCTGCGTACGCACATCGTCGGTGCTGACTTGAATGACCACTTTGTGCGGTTCGGCGGCGAGCGTTGGCTGGATGAAAAGTGCTGACAGCACGAGCAACGCGATGCTAAGAAAGGTACGTCGGTTATTCATGATTTTGTCCTCGTATATTGTTATAAGCTAGCTGAGTTTCGAGTCCGCTTCGATGCAATAGTTCCTTCTGCCCTGCAGCATGCGCCGGGTTATGATGTTCTTCTTCACCGGCGCTGTCGACTTCCCATCAGGGGTAGGCGTTAGTTCCCGACTCGTCATGCTGGCAATCCCTACCGACCGTCATGCGGCAAGCCCCACCGACCCGTCATGCCGGCGAAAGCCGGTATCTATTTTCTGGATGAAGAAGACTTTCGAACCAACAAACTAGCTAAGGTATTTTGTCAGCCCGGTTTAGATCGACTGGAGCAGTAGTGTGCTATGGATTAGTACTCACTTTCTTTTCAGGGAAGATTGGCCTGCGCGATGGCCTCGGCGCGGTCGCGTCGCTCGAGTTGCGCTTCACGATGGAAGACATATATACCCGAACCGACAATAATGCTGACTCCGAGCCAGGTGATGGGGTCGGGGAAGTCATCGAAGAAGATCAGGCCGAGTACGGTCGCACCGATGATTTCTATGTATTGAAAGGGTGCCAGTACGCCGACCTGGGCATGTTTGTAGGCATAGGCGACCAGTAAATGGGCTCCGGTTGCGATCAAACCCAGCAAGGCGAGCAGCTGCCACTGGCTAAAATCCGGTGACACCATGGTGATGACGTCGATCTGCTGGGTGGTGCCGAATATCATCGCGCCACTCATCACTATAAAGCCGAAAACACCGGCAAAAAATTGCAGGCGGATCGGGTCTTCCACGGCAACGAGTTTACGGGTGAGCAGAATGTAAAAGGAAAAGCACACTGCAGCCCCGACGGGCAGTAACACCGGCCAGCCGACCTCGGCAAAGGTCGGGCGGATGATGATGACGGCACCGATGAAGCCGATGCCGATGGCGGAAAAGCGTCGCCAGCCGACTTTTTCCTTGAGCAATACGGCCGACAATAAGGTGACCAGCAGGGGTTCGATAAAAAATATCGAAATGGCATCGGCGATTGGCAGGTATTTAAGCCCGGTAAAGAAAAACAAGGTGGCCACCGCGATCAATGCGCCGCGCAGCGCATGCAGGGGTAAGGCCGGGGTAATCCATGTGCCGCTGGTACGCAGCAATAACGGCGCCATGAAAATAATCTGGAAAAAGAAACGACTCCAGGTGACCTGACCTGACGACATGCTATCCGAAAGCCACTTCGCAATCGCATCGATACCGGGTAGCACCAGCATTGCCACAATCATCATCGCCATAGCATTGGCCGAATTGTTTGAGTTCATAAGATTCCAGTGTTTACGATTTTTGTCAAAGTTCAGAAAACGCTCAGAAAGGCTTCGATCTGAGGAGTGCGGTAACCATCGCCGCGCCACAGTATGGGAAAGTAGTTTTCATCGAGCTGGTTGTCGCCGAGGTGTTTATAGCGACTGTAAATCGGGCCGATGCCGTCGCCAAAGTTTTCCGGCACATACTCAACGTCGCTGCGCATCGCGTGTAAAACCAGCGACCGCCGCGGCCGCTTGCCGTTATTTCCCCCCGAACCGTGCCACATCCAGCCGTGATGGAAGGAGCCGCCGCCTGCTGGCACTTCGATGTAGGCGATCTCGGGCTCGACGCCCTCGCGTTCGGCCGCCTGTTGCATCGGTAGCCGGTATTGTTCGGGGCCGTGGAACTCCCCCGATGGGTCGGATAACTGCCAGCGATGCGAACCGGGCACAAATTCGATGGTGCCGCCGTCGGCGCTGGTGTCGTCGAGGGCGATCCAGCAGGTGAGTAGATCGGAAGGGCGGTACCAGCTTAAATAAGAGCTGTCCTGGTGATAGCCCAGCGAACGCGCGCCAACCGGTTTCCAGATAACGTTGTCGATCATGATGCGCACCCCGGGCCAACCGGCTAGTGCGGCAATAGCTTTACCCAGCGACTGGTCGAGGACCACGCGGGCAATGTCGCGGTTTGCCTTCCAGCCATTACAGATTTGTCGCGTTAAGCTCGGGTCACCATCGGCCTGCTGCCAGTTCACTTCGTCGGGGCGCACCCCGGTTTCAAAGCGGCCGGCAAATAGATCGGCGAAGGCCCGGTGCAGGCCGGGCAGGCTTGCCGCATCAATAAGGTGATCGACGACGAGAAAGCCGTTATCATCAAATGTCTGTTTGTCTGCAGCAGATACTTCCACGTCTATACCGATGTCACTACAATGGCTGAAAATAAGTGGCTCAGTGTAATCACTCGCATCAGTCGTGACAAACAAATCGCATTTAATAAAGAGGCTTTAGTGAATAAGAGTTTAGGCACCAATTTAATCGCCGTAGCAATCGTGCTGGGCGGGTACCATTTTGCATCAACCTTGTTGTTAAGCGTCGGACTGTTTGCGCTTTCGGGCGCGCTGACCAACTGGATAGCGGTGCATATGTTGTTCGAAAAGGTTCCAGGCCTTTATGGTTCCGGGGTCATTCCAGCCAGGTTCGAAGAATTTAAAGCGGGCATTCGTGACTTGATGATGGATCAGTTTTTCACTGCCGACAATATTCATCGTTTTTTGTCCGCCGATGCCGCGGGTCGGCCGGCGATGAACCTGGCGCCGGTCATTGAACAGACCGATTTGTCACCGGCCTTCGACGGACTGGTAAAGGTTATCGAAGAGTCATCCTTCGGCAGTATGCTGGCGATGGTCGGTGGCACCGAAGCATTGAAGCCGATGAAGGAGCCTTTTACGCTGAAGATGCGCCAAACGCTGATCGAAATATCTGCCACCGATGAATTTAATGCGATGCTCGAAGAGGCAATTTCACACTCGGCGGAGGACAGTAATATCCGTCATAAAATCGAAGATGTGATCGAGAAGCGACTCGATGAACTTACCCCGCAACTGGTCAAGGAAATCGTGCAGACTATGATCCGGAAACACCTCGGCTGGCTGGTGGTCTGGGGTGGCGTGTTCGGCGGTTTGATCGGATTGATTGCCGCCTATTTCAATAGCAACTTTATGTGAGCCTGTGATGAATATTTCTGACTATGCAAAACTTGACGGAGTTGCCATTGCCGCAGCCATTGCCAACGGTGACTATTCCAGAAGCGAAGTAACCGAAGTAGCAATAGCGACCATCGAAGCATTAAACCCTAAGCTGAACGCGGTGGTGATGGAAAATTACGCCAACGCCCGCGCCAGTGCGGTGGGCACCGGCCCTATCGCGGGTGTGCCGTTTCTGATCAAAGACGTGAATGTGTTTACCGCCGATATGCCGACCACTTTTTCCTGCCGTTTCTTTGATGGCGTGGCGCCGCGCGCCGACAGTGAAATCGTCAAACGCTGGCGCAATGCCGGTCTGGTCGTACTGGGTAAGACAAATACGCCTGAGTTTGCCGAAGACTATGTTTGCGAGCCGACTTTCCGCGGGCCGGCACTCAACCCGTGGAACCCGGCGATGACCACCGGTGGCAGCAGCGGCGGCGCGGGTGCCGCAGTCGCTTCGGGTATGGTGCCGATTGCGCATGGCACCGACCTCGGTGGGTCGATCCGGATCCCGGCGGCCTGCTGCGGGGTGTTTGGATTGAAGCCGACTACCGGCTTGAATGCGGTCGATGTCTCGCACCCCGAACTCGCTAGTGGCTTTAATTCCGACCATGTACTCACGCGCTCGGTGCGCGACAGCGCGGCCGTGCTCGATGCCACCGCATGGCCGATCACCGGTTATCGCTATCAGCCGCAACGCGCGGTGCCGTCGTATTTGCAATGCCTTGAACTCGACTTGCCGCCGTTGCGGATTGGAATCTGTACGAAAACCCCCGATGGCAAACAAACACCGGCAACACAGTCGGCGGCGGTGGAGAGGGTGGGTAAAATTCTCAGCGATCACGGGCATGTACTGGTCGAATACGAATACCCGCAGGAGCTGGAATTCGGCGAGTGGATGGATACGCTGTGGATGTTTGATGTGGTCTATGAAATGGACCGCCGTATTGCCGAACTGGGGCGACAGCCCGAAGCGGACGAACTCGAGGCGATGACGCGGCACATTCGCGAACTGGTTGCATCGATGAGCGCGATGGATCATTACCACGCTCGCCTGAATGCGCATCAAAACAGCGTTCGACTGATGACGTCGATGGCCGATCTGGACATAGTGCTAACCCCGGCGCTCGGCAGCGACCCGGTCGCCGTCGGCGAATTCGATAGCCGTACCGACGCCTTCGACTACAAGCGTTGGGCAGAACAAGGTTATGACTTTGCCCCCTTTTCCTACATTTGCAACATCAGTGGGCAGCCGGCTGCATCGATTCCGGTACCACAGAAAGGGTCATTGAAAGACGGGCCACCCTGCGCGATTCAACTCGCCGGGCATCTCGGGCAGGATCACCTTTTATTGCAGCTGTCGGCCATGCTCGAACAGGAGCTGGACTGGCAGGCAAGTCGACCACCGATATGGGCGGGTAATAGTTGATAAGTATTTATCAGAATTTCAGGATTAAAGCTAAATCTATCCGCTGGGTGAGCCACTGAGGACTGATTGGTTGGCCTACTTCCCGACACAGGAATTTGTCATCCCATCCTCAGTAAAATCCGGTCATCCCGGATTCGGCAAAACCGGTCATCCCGGACTTGATCCGGGATCTAACCAGGTACGGACGATCTTAAGATTCTTGAGTACCCCTGATTAGGGCGTGTGTTCTTTTAGTCTTTATAGTCCGGAGCAGCATTGGAATATAGCGTGTCAGGCACGCTATAAGGGATGCATTAATCGCTGACTTTGCCGGAATCACCTCGACATTATTGCTGGAAACTGGTTTTTCCACTGATTTCTGGATTATAGTGATTGCCTCTCGACTGTTGTGGGGTATCACTATGACCGATGGTTCTAATGCAGAACTGGGAATTGCAATTACCCAGGCCAGGGCAGCTCAGAGTAAACTCGAACATGCCAAAGGTTTCGAGCGTAGTCACAACTGGACGATCAACCAACTCGACGAAAGAATTTTCGGTATGTTTGTGATGCTGGTGCTGGTCATACTAATCAGTGTATGGGCATTCGATGTCCCAGCATTAATTCGATATGTGGTAACCATTGCAGCCGGATTAATTTTTGTGTTTTGCAAAAGTATGGCAACAAAACGAAAGAAGGATCTGGATACTTTGCGGCAGCAGCAAGTGGAAGAACATTCGCAGAATATATAATCGGTATTTATTTCGTATTTACCGAACCGGCAAACTCCTTAACCTCTAAGCAGGTTTAATATCAAACCCTCTGCTAAGTGTGATTTTATATGATGCCGAGAGTCCGTTGTTGGCCGGTTTCCGCTGCCGAACTCTTAGTTTTGAGTGTCTTTTATCGGCAACATCAGCATGCAAAATAACAGCAAGTTTGTCAGGTAGACGATCCTTTGCCATTGATAGGCCAGTAGGAATTAAAGTCGATTGATATTATCACATGCCAATTTCTATATTGTTGACTGTTTGATTTAATCCGGGTGTCTTCAGTTTGCCGTAGGTTGACGCCCATATCTTGATTACCAGCGAAATACGACCTGGAGCGGCCATCTTACTTACGTCGCTCAATTCGTGGGTGTCCCTTATGAAACTAGCGCGGATGCAGCCAGGTTGGCAAAAAACTATAAGAATCTAACTTGATCGTATCGTTGTAGGGGATGTTACGCGCATCCAGCAAGGCTTCGAGTTCACCCGCATTGTTAACGTCGAATAAGTCGGTGGCGCCACCGATAAATTTGTCACCAACATAAATCTGTGGAATGGTCTCCCAGTTGTTTCTGCTTTTCAACACATCGAGAATTTTTCCACCCCGACCCTCTTCCTGATAAGCAACCGAATCCAGTTCAACGGTGATAAAAGGAATGTCACATTGTGTCAGCATGTTGCGTACTGACCAGCAAAACTCACACCACTCAAGCACAAACATCACTACCTGATCTCCATTCTCGCTGATGATAGTGTCTACTTCAGCAATTGCAGCGATATCCAGGGCTACTTCGGCCACTGGTTCAGGTTCGCCTTGCGCAACTGGCGATTCTTCCTCATTGGCGGCAGCATCGAATCTATAGCCCGCGGTAGAACGCGAGATGTCCATTTCCACCGCATTCATTTCTGCGGTTATATCTTCAAACAAGGGCGTCGAAAGATATCGCTCGCCGGTATCAGGCAACATGCAAAGGATGTTGCTGCCAGGCGCTGCTGTTTCGGCAATTGCAAGTGCGCCAGCGAAGGTTGCGCCCGAACTGGTACCAACAAAAATGCCTTCTTTTTGGGCGAGATCCTTCGCACACTGCATCGCAAAATTTCCGTTAATGGGCAGGAAACCATCGATATTGTCGGCCTGGATCACCTCTTCGGCGAGTTTCGGGATAAAGTCGGGTGACCAGCCCTGCATCAGATGCGGCCTGAAATTTGGGTGACTCTGGCTATGCGAGCCATTTTCATTTCGGGCCTGTGCTATGCCACTACCCAGCATCTGCGAGTTGTCAGGTTCGCATACAATAATTTTTGTGTGGGGGCTTTTTTCCTTCAATACCCGTGATACACCATTGAGCGTGCCACCGGTGCCGTAGCCACTCACCCAGTAATCGAGTTTAATGTCCGCAAAATCCTCGAGAATCTCGACTGCGGTGGTACGCGCATGCGCGTCGGCATTGGCGGGGTTTTCGAACTGACGGGATTGCCACCAACCATGTGCCTCGGCGAGTTCCTGCGCCTTCGCTACCATGCCTGATCCCATTTCAGATGCCGGTGTGAGTACCACTTTGGCGCCGAGGAAGCGCATCATCCTGCGCCGCTCGATACTGAAATTTTCAGCCATAGTCACCACCAGCGGATAGCCTTTTTGCGCACATACCATCGCCAGGCCTATGCCTGTATTGCCACTGGTTGCTTCAACAATAGTTTGTCCTGGTTTGAGTTCACCACGCCTTTCGGCGTCTTCGATCACACCCAGGGCGAGTCTGTCCTTGACCGAACCCATAGGGTTAAAGGATTCGACCTTGACGTAAATATTCACCCCCGCAGGGCCTATGTTATTCACTCGCACAACGGGTGTATTGCCTATAGTGTCTAAAATACTAGCGTAGCGTCTGGTCATTGTTAGTCTCCTTATGCTGGTTTTGCAATCATCTGATATGGCTATTAATTGGTTGAAGTTGTCACATATTACTCCATTACCTGAATGTTGTTTCAGCCTGCATGGGCAGTGTTGAAAACCGCCGTGCCATGATCAAGTTCAGGATAACGGGTAAGGAATTGATCATGGCCAGGGGACAGGTTAGCACGCGATACTATTTTTAACCCGGCCAGTCTTCCCCTTCACTGTAACGTGTACCGCGGTGACCTTTTTTCGGTATCGGGGTTTTTAATCGTTCGCCCGGGGTTTCTACAATAATCAAAATACGCGGTTTGCCCGAATTCGGATTGGTCGCACCGGTGATGAAGCGTTTGATCTTGAGGCGACCGTGCAGTTGGTCATTGAAAATAGTGTAGACGTAGTCGCCGACGCTGAGGCGTTTGGGTTTGGCGCCAGCCATGTGAAATTCGTATTCCTTGCGGCTATCGTCGTAAAGCGAATCGAGGGTTTCGACCCCTGATGTTGCCGGAATGGTTTTAGTGATGCCAAAACTCATGCGGTTTTCTCGTTAATCTCAAAGTTGCTAAAGGAGCCGCAATATTACCCCTATTCGGGCAGTTTTGAAAAATAAGCGATTTTTTCGTGCAGAATGCCGCTGGCATCGACCTTGATCAGCGCGCAACCCTGTAACCCGGTGCCGATCGCCTGCCACCAGCACCACACAGTTGCCGGCAGCGTATCGTCCTTGATCACGACATCGCTGTAGCGCAGAAATGGTTTGGCGTCGACTTCGCCGCCCATGGCGACGGCGGCCGCTTTGAAGTCTTCGACAAAGCTGACAAAGTCAGCGCGCATAATTCTCCCGGTATCGGGGTCGTCGTAATGAAATCTGGGTGCAGTAACGGTAAGGCTGAGAGCGCCGTCGCCCTGCTCCCAGCCTTTCAGGTAGGTATCAATGATTTGCTGCAGGATCATGCCTCGTAAGGGGCGGGCATTTC
>JBLHOA010000074.1:0-13699 GCA_047622345.1 Gammaproteobacteria bacterium
CGTGCGATCGACGATCGAACTGGTCCATAATATGGGCTTGAAACTGATCGTCGAAGCGGTCGAAAATCAGGATTCTTTCGATTTGCTGGAAATATTGTGCTGCGATTTTGTTCAGGGTTATTTCATCAGCAAACCGATGCCGGCTCAGGATGTCATTACCTGGAGTAAAAACTGGCAAGCTGGCCCGGGTATCGCACCTATCGGAATAATATAAAAGACCAGCAATTACTGGCTAGCTGAATACTGTCGACAATCATCCATTCCGGATAGTTCCACTGTCACTGCGATGAGGCGCCTGCTGGGTCTGCCCCCGGCAGAACGAGTCAGCGTATTTCACCCCACGGTCAATGGTTCCTGTGCCATCGAAAAATCCATGGCAGCCGAGTTTTAACAGTAACGTTAGGGACAATACCGGTGCTCCACATTGGACTGTCGATTTGGCGATGCACTAATCACAGCGACCGATTGTCTTACCGGTTAAATCTCTAATGTCCGGGTATCCCGAATGCGATCTTTAGTTCTGATCTTGCTGGCTTTATCGTTTAACGCCTCTTCGGCGACATCACCCATTGAAAGCTATGATTCTGTGGATAACGCATTCCCTGATTTTGTCTTTGTCGACCCACAGGGAAAACCGTCGCGATTGTCCGACTATCAGGGCAAGGTAGTGCTGGTCAAATTATGGGCGGCCTGGTGCGGAGTTTGCCGGGCAAAATGGCCGCAGCATCAGGCACTCTACGATACGGTCAAGAATGAGAATAAGGTGCAGTTCATTACCCTGTCGGTGCTCGAAGATCAGCAATTGAGTCAGGACTGGGTGGACAAGCAGGGTTTCGACGTTCCGCTATTCAAAAACCTGATCCAGGATCGTGGTGCGGTTCCGGTGTCCGATGGCTCCTACTACTTTATCAAGGGCACGCCGATGACGCTCCTGATCGATAAAAACGGTATCCTGCGCAAAAAAGCGGTTGGCAATCAGGGTACTATCAGCGAAGCTGACATCCGTGGTCTGATTTAGCGAGGGAAGGTCGAATCCCAATCGTGCCAAGGCGATGCCGACTCATTGAGTAAGCAGCACCAATCGTAAATCGACAAATAGCGCCGCTGAGGTCAAAATAGCGGATGCCTGAAATAGTTCTGAAATCCCCCATCGTCGCTTCGCCGCATTCTAGTGCAGCCAGACTTCCATCGATCGGCGCCCAGCCCCTGCCAGGTGCTAATCTATGACCAGTTACTTCATACAGGCTTTCATCTACCTGGTGGCGGCAGTCGTCGCCGTGCCAATGGCCAGGCGCCTCGGGCTGGGCTCGGTGCTCGGTTATCTGATCGCGGGGGTTATTATCGGCCCGGTAATTGGTCTGGTCGGTGAAGAAACACAAACGCTGCAGCACTACGCCGAATTCGGTGTAGTAATGATGCTGTTTCTGGTCGGCCTAGAGCTCGAGCCGCGTATGCTCTGGTCGATGCGTCAACGGCTCATCGGTCTCGGTGGCTTGCAGGTTGGCATTACTACTGGACTTATCATGGCGATTGCACTCGCCTTCGAGCTGGACTGGCGCGTCGCCCTGACTATCGGCATGATTCTGGCGCTGTCATCAACCGCTATTGTGTTGCAAACGCTGAACGAAAAAGGTTTGAGTAAGACCGAAGGCGGGCGCAGCGCATTTTCGGTGCTGTTGTTTCAGGATATTGCGGTTATCCCGATGCTGGCCTTGATTCCGCTGCTGGAACTGCCCGAACTCGCCCAGGCCGCCAAGGTTCTGGCGACCCATGCCGCACCGGTCGAAGGCTTGGGACTGATAGCCAGCCTACCCAACTGGATCTATACCCTGGTCGTGCTCGCATCGATTGCGCTGGTGGTTTTCGGCGGTTTCTACCTGAGTCGCCCGCTGTTCCGCTATGTTGCCAAATCGGGACTACGCGAAGTGTTTACCGCGACCGCACTGATGCTGGTCATCGGTATCGCCGCATTGATGAGCCTGGTCGGGCTTTCCCCTGCACTGGGTACTTTTCTGGCCGGTGTGGTACTCGCCAATAGCGAATTCAAACACGAGCTCGAATCGAATATCGATCCATTCAAAGGCTTACTTCTCGGGCTCTTTTTTATTACCGTCGGAGCGGGAATTAATTTTTCGGTGCTCGCCAGTAACTGGTGGTTGGTCGGTGTAATTACCGTTGGCGTCATTGCGATCAAGGTGGCGGTCATTTATGGCCTGGCAAAACTTTTCGGTATTCGTTATAGCGATCGCTGGCTGGTCAGTCTGGGCCTGGCGCAGGCGGGTGAATTCGGATTTGTGCTGCTGGGTTTCAGCGTTCAGCATCAAGTTTTGCCCACCGAGATTTCCCAACTATTGGCGCTGGTGGTTGCTATATCGATGTTTCTTACCCCGGCGCTGTTTATTTTTTTCGACAAGGTTCTAGTACCGCGCTATGCACAGACCGAACCCAGCCGGGCTGCGGATACGATCGAACACCATGGCAAGGTACTGATCGCTGGAATCGGTCGCTTCGGCCAGATCGTGAACCGTTTGCTGGTGGCCAACGGGATCGAAACCGTGGTGCTCGATCACGATGCCCAGCAGGTCGACAACTTGCGCCAACTCGGAATACGCGCCTATTTCGGCGATGCCACGCGCCATGATCTGCTCGAAACCGCCGATATCGAAAATGTAACCCTGTTCATAATCGCCATCGACGATCGCGAACGCGCGGTCGAATTAACCAGCTACGTCAAACAGCGTTACCCGCATATCACGGTAATGGCGCGCGCCTACGATCAATTGCATTTGTACCGCTTGAAAAGTGCCGGCGCCGATATCCTGACCAAGGAAACTTATCACTCCGCACTCGACTTCGGTGGCGATGCGCTGACCCAGCTCGGTTATCACCCGTTTCGAACCGAGCAGTTGAAAACGGCGTTTAAGCAGGCAGAAGAAACTACTGAAGAAGAAATGTACGAAAGCTGGATATCGAGTTCGAAAGGCACTATAACCCCGAATTATCGGGAACTTTTTATGGAGCAGGAAGCGGCTATCCGAGCAGCGATGTTACTGAACCATGACAAAGATCTGATTGCCGGTGAGCTCGAATGGAGTGCGCCCAGCGAAGCGGTCGGACAGTATGTCGTAACTGACCCTGGTTCTTTGCCGGATAAAAAGCACGACGACTAGTTGCAAGCTATGAAATTTGTATTCGTTGCATTGCCGTCTGAGAACGAAACCCGGGAGCTGAACAGCGCTTTGAAACATTTTTTTCATCCCGCATCCCGGGCGCTATAAAAAAGCCCCGTCACCCCGGCCGCCGAGCCGGGGTCTAGTAACGACCAGGCTTTATTAGATTGCGGCTAAGCGGGCCGCGCAGGTGCCGCAATGACGTTTAGGGGGGGTGGGTTACCCTGCTCAGTCACCCCGGCCTTCGAGCTGGGGTCTAGTAACGACCAGACTCTATCCATACCCGGCTGCGATCATTTTCAGTAAACTGTAGGCTCGACTCCACTACATAGAAACGGGGATGACGATATGGAAGAAATGCAACTGGCCATCGATGCAGCGACCACTCCGACAGTTCAGCTGTGGATGAACTGGATGTTGATAGTGTTCGCTATATCGATTCTATTTCTGTGGAAATCAGTGCCAGCACGTTATGTGCTGGGCACATTTATCCTGTCAGGCTTTACCGGCCTTCTGCTTTTCAAGCTGACCGGCGAAGTCCACCTGCTCGGCATTTCCCATTTGCTTCTGTGGATGCCGCTGGCGATATACCTGTATTTCAAAGTGTTAAAACAAGAGTTGTTCAAGTTGCGCTCGATTTACGGCTTATGGATTGTGTTGCTGATGACGACCATCGTCATTTCCTTGCTTTTTGATATCAGAGACATTGCATTGGTAGTGATGGGAGCGAAATAGATGCCGGATATGCGCGAACGAGAGGCATTTTAACCGTGGAGGGTTTATGCAATCGGGTCTGTTTATAATGTCTGCGCTGCTCATCGGCGCAATTTCCACGATTTATCTACCAATGAACAGCTCGGTGTCGCGGTATCTGGGTTCACCGCTGACCGCCAATGTTACCTTTTGCCTGGGCGCGCTGGCGTTGAAGCTGTTAAGCGATGCTCGTTCGCCTGGCTAATGTGGCAAACTGTCAATAACTAAGTAAACGAAGAATAAAATAGGAAATCGATATGGCTTGTCAGTATTTTGAACCCTGTCAGCACGGCGCCCAAACCTTTACCATCGCCATCCCGAAGATGACTTTCGGCCGCGGCTGCCTGCAGGAAGCCGGGGCCCGCGCGCGCGGACTCGGCATGACCCGGGTGGGTTTATTTACCGATGCCAAAATGCGCCAAAGCGAATACTTTGCCATCGTTTTGGCATCGATCAAGGCGGCAGATATCGATGTCGCCGTGTTTGATGAGATAACCATCGAGGCCGATGACCTCAGCGTGATGCGCGGAGCGGCATTTATCGCCGACGGTCTGTTTGACGGCGTCGTCTCATTGGGTGGTGGGTCGGTAATCGATACCGCCAAAGCATCGATGCTGTATGGCTTATACCCGACCGCTGAATTCCTCGATTACTTTGCGCCACCGCTCGGCGCTGGCAAGGCACTGCCCGAGCGGCTATTGCCCCATCTGGCCTGCCCGACAACCTCGGGCACCGGTTCCGAATGTACGTCGGTCACGGTGCTGCGCATCAGTGACCTGAACACCAAGTTTGTGCTGGGCAATCCGGTTATTTTGCCGCAGGAGGCACTGGTCGACCCGGCCTGTTGCGATACCTTACCGAACAATGTGGTTGCTTCTACCGGTTTTGATCTACTTTGCCACGCGCTCGAATGTTATACCGCGAAGGCTTATACGCGCTGGGACAAGATAGCCGACCCGTTGAAGCGTCCGCTGATCCAGGGTGCCAATCCCTGGAGCGATCTTGCCGCACAACGCGCGCTGGAAATTGTTGGAGAGTATCTACAACGCGGGGTTAAGGATGCGGGCGACCGCGAGGCGCGCGATCAGTTAATGTTCGGCGCGACGCTCGCCGGCATGGCCTTCGGTAATTCGGGTACCCATCTCGGTCACGCCTTATCCTACGGCATAACCCATTTGATGCAGGACATTACCACCGACGGCTACGCGGTCGCATCGCCGTTCGTGCCGCATGGCATCAGCGTGGTGGTGTCGGCACCGGCTGTATTCGAATACACCGCGCCCGCCGCGCCGCAACGTCATTTTGCCGCCGCCGGGTTTCTAAACTGTGATTTGCAGGGTGCAGGGGACGATGATTCGGGTGAATTATTGCGTAAACGGATCATCGAACTGATGCGCCAGACCGATATGCCCGACGGTTTAAGCGGGGTCGGTTTTTCCATCGACGATGTGCCCGCACTGGCACAGTCGACCGCGCGACAGACGCGTGCGATTGCGAATGCGCCGCGCGAAACCAATCTGGTCGATATCGAAAATATTTATCGGGCCGCAATTAGCTACTAAGGCGCAGGCAGGGACCGGTTTTCCTGCGTTCGAATTGGTAGCAAGGTTGAACTAAAACGGTTGCCCGTAAATTGCTATACGGCCTTGCGATTAATTGCTAGCATCGGCGGCTTATTAGCCTCTACACCACTGGAGTACCCATGTTCAACGAAGCATTAATGACGGCAATCCGCGATCAATTCTGCCATGTCGATACCTGCCCCTATCAGGGTCCGCGCATCTTCTTTGAAAATGCCGGTGGCGGGTTAACGCTGAAGTCGGTGGTCGAGGTGAATTATCAACTCGCCGGCATCCCCGATAACCAGGGGCGCGATAACCCGGCTTCGCATGAACTGGTGCGCATCATCAACGAATCGCGTGACAATATGCGCCTTTTTCTCGGCGTCGAATCGGGTCCGGTGTTTATCGGTGAAAGCGGCACCGAATTGATTTTTCGCATGATTCGCGCGGCGGCGCTCGGTTCGCCCGAGGGTGGCAATATGGTCGGCAGTACGCTCGAACATCCGGCCACGGTCAGCGCAAGCAAGCGCTGGGGGGCAATTGCCGGTAAGGAATATCGTAGCGCGGTGCATAACAATGAAACCGCCAATATTACCGCAGCCGACTACGCCGATATCGTCGATGCCGATACGCGAGTGGCGACCATTATCCATACCAGTCCGGTGACCGGCATGTCGGTCGATATCAAATTGGTGGTCGAAGTCATCCGCGCGGCATCGCCCGAGTGCATTATTATTCTCGATGGCATCCAGCACGCGGCGCACGGCGGCCTCGACATCGACGGCTATGATATCGACGGTTACGCGGTGTCGGCTTACAAAGTATTTTCGCGGCATAACTATGGTTTTGCCTGGTTATCGCCTCGGCTCGAAAACCTGCCCCACGACCACCTCGACGGCACCCCCGATAATTTCTGGGAGCTCGGCACACGCGATACCTCGGCCTTTGCCTGTACCTCCAAAGTAATTGAATATTTCGACTGGCTCGGTGCACAGTTCTGCGATTCACCCGATCGGCGCACGCGCCTGCTTGCGGCTGGTACAGCAATAGCCGAACACGAGCATGGCTTGATCGAGTTAATGATTAACGGCAACGAGGAACAGACGGGCTTACGTGATATGTCCGATGTCTTCGTTATTGGCGGCTACGACAATCCGGGCCGCGAAGGCATGGCGTCGATTATCGTCGAAGGCAAGCCCTGCGCCGAAGTAGTCGCCGAGTTGAATGCGAAAGGTATTCGAACGCACGTGCGCAAGGCCGATTATTTTTCCGGTAATATACTCGGTCCATTAAATCGCCCGACCTGTATCCGGGTTTCGATGTGCCACTACAATACCACCACCGAAGTGATGACTTTCCTGCGTGAGCTTGAAGCGATTATCAGCAACCATAAACAATCGAAAGCGAGCGCGGCCTGAGTTAAGCACGGCCGGGTTGCAGTAGCTTGTTCTACCTTCGCAGCTAGCCGGGTATGGCGCGCATTCCATTGCAAATGGTAGGCGCAGGCCCGGCCGGCATCAGTATGGTGCTGGCCCTGTGCAATCGCTTACTGAGCGGACCCGACTCGCAGCCGGTGCAGCAAATCCTCGATACCTTAGAGCTGTTTGAATCCTCCGCCCGCGCCGGAGGTGAAATGGGCCGTTACCGCATCAATGCAAATACCAGCTCGACCGACGTCGTGCTCGGCATTGCCGATGGCAGCCCGTTTCAAACGGTTCGTGACCGCTACCTGCAATATCCGGAAACGCAATCGAAACTCATCGCGCTACCCCGTATTGAAACCTTGATGGTGCAGCCATTAGTGGACCGCTTGCAGGATTTTCTGGGTGAGCGCCTGCGCTATAACACCGCGGTGCAGCGGGTCAGGGTAGATGCAAACGGATTTCAGAGCTTCGATGTGAACGATCAACTGCTCGCCGAAAGCGAAAATATGTTGTTGTGTTGCGGGGGGCGGGAAGTGTTACTTGAAGAACTGGGCGATTACGCCGACCGATGCGAGTTTTCCACCGACTTTTTAAAACGCGATAATATCGACAGCCTGCTGCAGCAACCCGGTGCCGTGGTTATTGTCGGTGCCTCGCACAGCGCTTTTTCCTGCGTCTGGCGGTTATTGCATGACCCCTTATTCGCCGACTTCATCGCCGGCCGGGGAATTGTCATGTTGGTCCGTCGGAACAACATCAAGTTGCGCTGCAGCGAGGAGTTTGCGCGCGAGCATCGGGTCGAGTACGACGCAGAACGCGATGTCTGTCCGCAATCCGGCATCGTGTTTCACAACGGCGGGTTGCGTAAAGACGCCAAAGACTTATACCTGCGCATTCGTGATGGTGACGAATCCAGAGTAAAGCTGGTTCAAATTAAACAGTTGAGTGACCAGGCCGACTTACTCGGGCAGGCCGCGCTGGTATTGCAATCGACCGGGTTTCGTACCAATCTACCACGCATCGAAAGAGACGGCGCACCGCTGACCATCGGTCAACCGACCAGTATCGGTGAATTAACTTCCGCTCCCGACAATATAATTATCCCGGGCTTGTTCGGCATGGGTCTGGGTTTGAATACAGTGCCGCAGTCGGTACGGGGCGAAGCCAGTTTCACCGGCAGTATCAATGGCTTCCAATCCTATCCGCTGTCGATTGCGCCGCATATAATTGATCGTATCTTGGTTAATATGAAATCAGGGTTAATATGAAATCAGGGTTAATATGAAAGCAGGTTTGCAATGAAAACACATGCACAGGCAGTAGTTATCGGTGGTGGTCTGATCGGCTGTTCGATTCTTTACCACCTGACCAAGCTCGGCTGGAGCGATGTTGTATTGCTCGAACGCGATGAACTCACCTCGGGTTCAACCTGGCACGCGGCGGCTGGAATCCACGGGCTGCACGACAATAATAATATTTCCAAATTACAGTACTACACCATGCAACTTTACGAAGAGCTGGAGCGCGAAACCGGGCAGGGTTGTGGGATTTTTCAACCGGGGTCGCTGTATCTGGCGCAGAGTAAAGACCGCGAGCACCAGTTGCGTATACAGGCAGCGAAGGCGCGTTACTTTCAGGTCGATTTCCATGAACTCAATCGCGATGAAGCCGAACGCCTGCACCCGCTGGCGAACTTTGACGATATCCGTTGCATCATGTACGAACCCGATGGAGGCAATGTCGACCCCTCCGGTGTCACTTACGCCTATGCCAAGGGAGCAAAGCAGCGCGGTGCCGAAGTGCATCGCTTTACTCCGGTCATTGCTACCACCCAGCGCGCCGATGGCAGCTGGGATGTGGAAACCGACAAGGGCACGATTCATGCCGATGTCGTCGTCAATGCCGCCGGGTTGTGGGCGCGTGAAGTAGCCGCGCTGGCCGGTGTCGAGTTGCCCTTGATGCCGCTCGAACATCAATATTTTGTTACCGAAACCATTCCTGAAATCGCCGCGCTCAGTAAACGCCTGCCATTGATTGCCGACCGCGATGGTGAGTACTACATGCGTCAGGAAGGGCAGGGGCTACTGGTCGGAGCCTATGAAAAAGATGGCCGCTATTGGGGCGAAAATGGTACTCCGCTTGATTTCGGTCACGAACTGCTCGACGAAGACCTGGAACGCATAGAAGAAAACCTGTTGCGCGCATTCAAGCGCGTACCGGTGCTCACCGAAGCCGGGGTCAAGCGCGTCATCAATGGTCCGATGATCTGGGCGCCGGATAGCTCGGCTTTAATTGGACCGGTGCCTGAGAAACAGAATTATTACTGCTGTTGCGGCATTATCCCGGGCTTTTCGCAATCGGGAGGCCTCGGTCTAACCCTGGCGCAGTGGATTATCGAAGGCGAATCCAAAATGGATATGTTCCCCTGGGATCTGGCGCGCTATGGCGACTGGGCCGACAAGGCATTCACCAAAGCGCGCACGCTCGACCAGTACGCGCATCGGTTCAAGATCCACTTTCCCTACGAAGAACGCGAAACCGGGCGGCCGATCAAAACGCGCCCGGTTTATGAAACGCAAAAAGCCCTCGGCGCCGTGTTTGGTTTGAGCTACGGCTACGAGCATCCGCTGTGGTATGCGCCCCCAGGTATGGAAGCCATTGAAAGTTACGGTTTCGAACGCCAGAACTGGTTTGAACCGGTCGCAGGCGAATGCCGCGCGCTGCGTGAAGCAGTAGGCATTATCGATGTTTCCAATTTTGCCAAATATCGAATCCGCGGCGCCGGATCGGGGGATTACCTGAATCGTCTGGTGGCCAACAATGTGCCAGTCGAAATTGGCCGTTCCTGTCTGACCCCGATGATCGGTTTACGCGGCGGCATTGCCGGTGACTTTACCATTACCAAACTCGATGAAGACGATTACCTGATGATCGGCTCGGGTATCGCCGAACGCTATCATCAACGCTATTTTAATATGGTCGCCAGGGCCGAAACGGTTAACTTCGAAAGCATGACCGAAGCCTGGGGCGGCTTTAATGTTGCCGGACCGAAGGCGCGAGATCTGGTTGGGCAACTGACCGATGCCGATTTGAGTAGCGAGGCTTTTCCATTCATGCAGAACCGGCGCATCACCATTGCCGGAATCGATGCGGTCGCTATCCGCGTGTCCTTCAGCGGCGATCTCGGTTGGGAAATTTATGTGCCCCTCGAGCGCCAGCTCGAGTTGTATCAAGCGCTACTGGAAACCGGCAAGCCGCTCGGAGCTAAGCCGGTGGGTGGACGCGCTTTATTGTCGTTGCGCGTAGAAAAAGGCTACGGCAGCTGGAGCCGCGAATATTCCCCCGAATACTGGCCGCAGGAAGTGGGGCTCGAGCGCTTGATCAAACTCGACAAGCCCGAGTTCCTCGGTCGCGATGCGTATCTGGCGATCAAAGATCAGCCGGCGCGTGAAAAGCTGGTAATCGTCAGCATAGAGGCGATTAATGCCGACGCCAATGGTAGTGAACCGGTGTTTCTCACCGATGGTACTCCGGTCGGGCGCGTCAGTTCGGGCGCCTACGGGCATAGTGTGCAACAGTCGCTGGCGCTTTGTTTTATCAAGGCGCAATACGCGCTTGCCGACACCGAACTGGATGTCGCCATACTCGGAATTCCGCACCGCGCGGTAATACTTGAACATCCACCCTTCGATGCCAAAGGGCATCGCCTACGAGCTTAATAAAATGTCAGATAATCCGCACTCGATCAGTAACCCGACAGTTGATCCATCACGACGACCGGCAATGCGCCCGGACAATACACCCGACGATAATAACCGTATCGAAATCGGGCCGACGCCGATGGCCTACGCCGAATGGGCGGCAGCAGGCTTGCAATGCCCCGATCTACCCGCGATGCGGCAGTTTCGGCTCGACCGAATTGTCGCCGGGCTGGCCGAACGCAATCAGGACGCGGTGTTATTGTTCGACCCCTTGTCAATTCGCTACGCTACCGATACCACCCACATGCAGTTGTGGAATTCGCACAATCCATTTCGCGCCTGCCTGATCACCGCCGATGGTTACATGGTGCTGTGGGAATACGGCGGTTACGCTTATATGTCGGACTACAATCCGTTGATCAATGAAGTCCGTGCCGGCGCATCGTTTTTCTATTTTGCCACCGGCCAGCGCACCGAGGAAAAGGCGGAGAAATTTGTCGAGCAGGTTATTGATGTGCTGCATCAACGCGTCGGCAATGGCCGTCGAGTTGCTGTAGATAAAATTCAAATTGCCGGGTTGCGCGCGCTCGATGCCGCCGGGGTCGACGTGCTCGATGGTGAAGAATTGATGGAGCGAACCCGCGCCATCAAAGGCGCCGATGAAATCCTCGCGATGCGCTGCGCGATCCATGCCTGCGAAGCGTCGATTGCCGAAATGCGCGCAAAAACGGTTCCCGGAATGACCGAAAACGATGTCTGGGCTGAGTTGCACGCGTCGAATATACGCCGTGGCGGCGAATGGATCGAAACGCGTATTCTGTCCTCGGGACAACGTACCAACCCCTGGTTTCAGGAATGCGGTCCGCGCATTATCGGCAATAATGAAATCCTTGCCTTCGATACCGACCTGATCGGTTGCTACGGCATGTGCACCGACATTTCGCGAACCTGGTTTATCGGCGACGGCGAACCGACCCAGCGGCAAAAAGACCTGCACCGCGTCGCCTACGATCACATTATGACCAACACCGAAATAGTGAAACCCGGAATGACCTTCCAGCAGCTCACCGAACAGGGGCACCATCTACCCGATAAATACATCCCGCAGCGCTACGGTTCGAAATTCCACGGAGTCGGTTTGTGCGACGAGTGGCCGGCGATTAAATACCCGATTGACTGGGAAGAGCGCGGTTACGAAGGCGAGCTGGAAGTTGGCATGATGCTCTGCGTCGAGGCGTATATCGGTGAAGTCGGCGGAACTGACGGCATCAAACTCGAAGACCAGTTACTGGTTACTGAAGATGGGTGCGAGAACATGGTGGTCTGCCCCTTCGACGCTAAGCTGACGTCGTAGGAGCAGCGATAGCGGCGTTAGATTTTTTGCCGAAACGCTCACATACGCGTATGTATGCGCGCGCTATTTCAGGAATTTTTGCCTTGATCTGACTGCACACAGAACGCCAGGCACTACAAGTGACTGGCACCTCGTAGGAGCTTAGGGATCAGTATTAGCATATTTCTAATATTAGAAAATACTGTGTTCTGACCCCTAAGGGCACATAAACAGGAACTAAATCCATGAATCGATACCATAAATTAATGCAGCGAATACATGCCGGTGAGTGCATTCTGATCGACGGCGCCACCGGTACTGAAATCGAGCGACGCGGTGTGCCTCAGCTGGACAACGCCTGGAACGGTGGTGGAGCGCTGAGCCATCCGGAAGTCCTGCGCGCAGTTCATGAAGATTATCTCCGCCTTGGCGCCGAGGTAATCATTTCCAATACCTTCGCCACGCATTATTACGCGTTGTCTGATGCCGGCGAGGCTGAGCGTTTCGAAGACTATAATCGGCGCGGGGTAGAGCTCGCCATCGAAGCCCGCGACAATGCACAAAAGCCAGATACGCTGGTAGCTGGTGGAATATCCTACTGGTCCTGGAGCGGCGATCACCCGACCCTTGAAAATCTGAAGTCCGCCGCTGAACGCCAGGTCGAAATCATCGCCAGTGCGGGTGCAGAGTTAATCCTGCTCGAAATGATGATCGATATCGACAAGATGCTGATATTACTCGACGCAGCGCTTGCGACCGGTTTACCGGTCTGGGTGGGTTTTACCTGTGCGCCCGATGCGCAGGGTGTCGTCTGCCTGCGCAACGCAGAGCCTTTGAGCGATGCGCTTGCCGCTATCGCGGATCGACAGGTCGATCTCGTCAACATCATGCACAGCGAAGTTGAAGATATCGATGCCTGTCTCGAAGTACTGCTAACGAACTGGTTGGGACCAGTCGGGGTATACGCGCATTCGAGTAATTCTGTGGATCACCACTGGGTCTTCCAGAACACGATAACACCCGCGGATTACTGCACTGCGGCACAGCGCTGGATCGACCGAGGTGTGCGTGTCATCGGCGGTTGCTGCGGCATCGAACCTCGCCATATCGAGCAACTGGCCAGGCTCGTCGAAAAATGACGCGGAGATAGCCGGAAAAGGGTCTACGCTAATTAAAGTGACAGTTAACAATGGCAATTACTTAAGCCCAAATATACCGTCATCCCGGCCTCCGAGGCCGGGATGACAATGCTGATAGTTTGTAGTTATTTCACTCTTATGTAAGCGCCATTGGTGACAGTTAACTTAATTATTGATTTAACCGAATTTGGCAAGCTGTTTAATAACCCCCACTATTCAAGGACAGCTTAGTCCAAGTTGACCTGTGTCAATATGCCCTTTGCGGCGCGATGTATAACTCCAGCATATAACCTTCGAGGAGAGCAGATCGTGATCACAGTAATGAAAGCAGGAGGACGCCTTAGCCGGGCCCAAATCAACTTAACCCAGACAATGTTTTTGACACTGGTGCTGGCGCTATTGCTGTTGCCGGCAATTTCATCGGCGGCGACTGACTTGCCGGTCGAAAAGGCTGTCCTCACCGCGGCGCCGATGGTACCGCCTCCGATCACCCGTAACTACCCGGCGAAGGTGGTCATTAATCTCGAAACAGTCGAGAAGGTCGGACGCTTGAGCGATGGTGTCGACTATACCTTCTGGACATTTGGCGGCGATGTACCCGGTCATTTTATCCGCGT
>JBLHOA010000075.1:0-13678 GCA_047622345.1 Gammaproteobacteria bacterium
TCGATAGCCGGCAAGGCTGTCGATTCGGCGATATCGCTCAGCGATACCAAACCCGAAATTGCCAGACTCAGCGCCGCCCTGGTTAAAGCGCCGGCAAAAATAACGCAGCAGGCAAAACGCCTGGGGCGCTCCCCCGAATTGATCGAATTGCTGAATAATCCCGACAATCAGGCTGTGCTCGACCGGGGTAATGTCGACGAAATCCGCAGTTTACCCGCCTTCCAACGGTTAACTGAAAACCCGGATCTGCTCGCGCTGGCGGCGACTGCCGGAATGCTAGACAGGTCAACGAATAAAGCCGCGGTCGATGAACAGCTCGCCACACAGATCGGCGATATATGGGGTCGCAGTCAACGCATAAAGAATGACAGCCGCGTGCAGGAAATTTTAAACAACCCCGAATTCCAGCAGAAAATACAATCGGGCAACCCGATCGACCTGCTCGGCAATGCCGAACTACTCGAACTCCTCGACATCATGTTCGCCGAAGGCGAAGACAGGGACGCCAGCCCGGGCACCGGCGATTCAGCGCCAGATGAAGAGGGTGTAACGGCCGAGCAAAACCAGCCATCGGTAAACAATCCGCCTAAAAATATTTACAGTTGGACGGATAGCAGCGGTCGCGTACACTACTCGGACGTGAAGCACGACTAGCCATTTGACTATCACCCCGACCCCTCTCAAGTACACATTAAGCAAGCTATGAAAACTCTATATTATATTTTGCCCGGCCTGATGCTGGCAGCCGTTATTTTTTTTATCGTTCTGGGAATAATGTCGCGCTCGGGAAATGCAGCGGGATTGATCGATGGAAAATTGAGCGCCTGCCCCGACAAGCCGAATTGCATCTGTAGCGAATTTTCCGGCGACAATAGTCATTACCTTAGTCCTCTGGCATTAAATAAAACCATCGCCGAAACAGCAATGAGCAACCTGCATGCCGTTGTTTCCGAGCTGGGGGGGGAAATTCAAACCGCGGATCAATATTATCTGGCCGCCAGATTCAAATCGGCCCTGTTCGGTTTTGTCGACGACCTCGAAATCCGCATCGATGTCGAGGGGCAAAAGATTCACCTGCGCTCGGCATCGCGCGTCGGGCACGGTGACCTCGGCGCAAACAAAAAACGAATTGATCAACTAAAAAAGATGTATCAAAGCAGAGTCGGCAGCTAGTCTTTCAACAGGTTTTTCTTTTCACTCTTTCGCCACAAACTGCAACGATTGATGCGCGGTGACAGCAGCAGCGCTGTCACCACCGTATCGCCCAGCGCTTCAATCAGCACCCGCGCCTTGGTAACATAAATCAACGAGTGGCCGAAGTCGCTATAATGGCGCAACGCCGCCGCAGTGAAACCAGCGTCAAAATCAATAAACCTCAGGCCGTCACGGATGCCACCGCGGTCGCCGTCACTTCGTCTTCGCGCTCGATAGCCTCGATAAATTCAGTTTGATTAAATGCAATAGATTCGGTCGCATAGGGATAATTCCGCTCGCGCAAGACATCAAAGGATACATGCGCGATGCTCTCCACCAGGCAGACCAGTTGCAGTTCTGCGTCGTCCTCGTTTTCCTGATATAGCTCGACCCAGTCGGCCATCCCGGCGTAGGCATGGGTCCAGCCGAATTCAAGTTTTTGTCAGCTTATTTCGACCGCAATGCGCAGTGCATCGAAGGGGTCGGCGCCGAGTTTGCAAAGTCGCGCAATTTCGCGGGCGATGCGGTCGTAGCTGTAGTCGTCGAAGGCATCCTTCAGGCTGGCGAAAATCGCACTATAGCGCTCTGCAAAGGGCAACTCGGTGACATCGACCCATATTTCATTACCGCGAACCTCCACCGGATAAGTACGTAAGCGATCACCCCCGTAGAGATTTTCGCCGCTTTCCAGGTTGAACTTCCAGTTGTGCCAGTTACAGGTCAGGGTACAGTTGTCGGAAATACTCCGCTCGGATAAGGAGTAACCCTCGTGCGGGCAACGGTTGTCGCAGGCACGAATACCGTTTTCGGTGTTAAAAAAAGCAATCTGCCTGCCCGCAATGCGCTGCATTTTGACCGGGGTCAATACGAGCTGCTCGAGTTTCAGTGCAAAATGCCAGTTACCAGGTTCATTCGTATTTTGACCGATTCGATTGTCATAGCATCACGCTAGTAATTCAAAACAGGCGCGAGTATAAAAGTTCAACTTAACTTGAAGTCAATAAAATTCTTAAACCCAGGTCGAAACAATGAGTAAACCCGCGGACTATCTCAGTATCGGCGATGCCGCCCAACGCAGCGGGGTCGCTACTTCAACGCTGCGATTTTACGAAACCCGCCGTTTGATAAGCTCGATCAGAGTTTCGGGTAACCATCGACGATACCATCGCGCGATGCTCAGGCGAATTGCCATTATTCGAGTGGCACAAAAGCTGGGCTTGAGTTTGCAGGAAATTGCCGCCGCGCTGGCGCCGCTACCGTCATCGCGAGTCGCCTCTGCCGCAGACTGGGAAAAACTATCGACCCGCTGGGGTCAGCAGCTTGATCAACGCATTGAGGAATTGACCAGGCTGCGCGATAAATTAAATGGCTGCATTGGTTGTGGCTGCCTGTCGCTTGAGCACTGCGCGCTTTACAATGCCGGGGATGCAGCCGCTAATCTTGGCACCGGCCCGCGCTATCTGCTCGGTGACAAACCAATAAACAATTAACCCGGTCAAATTCCGAATAGGAACAAAAAATGGCTTCACAGCATCGCAAGTTCTGGATAATTCCGCCGATCGTCGTGGCTATTTTAATTTTTTATTTTATGGCCGCCGGGCGCGATCAACCCGACACCGTTGACCGCGGTGAAACGGTTCGATTCGTACGGGTTATCGAAGCGGTCAAACGCGACGTCACTCCATCAATCGAAGGCTACGGCAGCGTGACCCCGGCACGGACCTGGAAGGCTATTGCGCAGGTTTCCGGACGCGTCGTTTATATGCACCCGCGCTTACGCGATGGTGAAATCATTACAGCAGGCACCGAACTACTGCGCATCGACCCGATTGACTACGAACTGGCATTGGCGCAGGCCGAAAATGAATTGGCCGAATTAAAAATCGAAGCCAGCAACGCCGGAGCCTCGCTGAACATTGAGCAGAGTAATTTGAACCTGGCCGAAGACGAATTCAAACGACGTCAACAGCTTGCCAAACAGGGAACCTTGTCAAAAAGCAGCGCCGACGAAGCCGAACGTGCGATGCTCAATTCGCGTTCGTTGGTGCAAAACCTGAAAAACACCATCGCCATAATCCCGACCCGGCAAAATCTGCTGGCGTTGAAAATCACCCAGGCCAATCGGGATTTGGCAAACACCCGTATTGCCGCTCCTTTCAATATGCGTGTTTCCGGTTTAGCGACAGAAATTCATCAATATACCGGGGCCGGCCAGGTAATGTTTTCCGGGGATTCGACCGACCGGGTCGAAGTTATCGCCCAGGTTTCGATCGCCGACCTGCGAAAATTATTTATCGGCCATGCCAAACTCCCCGATGATATTAATGTGCTGACCAACAATCTCGTTGCGATTACCGGGTTTAAACCGGTACTGCGGCTCGACCTCGGCGGTGGCCAGGTGGCGCAATGGCAGGCTGAATTTGTGCGCATGTCCGACCGGGTTGATGCGCAGACACGGACTATGGGCATAGTTGTCGCGGTCGACAATCCATTGCAGAAAATTATTGTCGGAGTAAGGCCGCCACTATCGAAAGGCATGTTTGTTCAGGTATCCATTGCCGGCCGCGTTCAACCCGGGCAGATTATCATTCCGCGCAGTGCGCTCAGGGGCAATAAAATTTATCGGGTGAATGCGCAAAGCCGGCTAGAGATCGGGACCGTAGAACGCCTATACAACCAGGACGGCTTTAGCATCATTAAAAGCGGCATCGATGACGGGGACAAAATCGTAGTCACCGACCTGCTGCCCGCGGTCGCCGGAATGCTATTAGCAACTGAAGTCGACAACCAATTGCAACAGTCACTCGGCGCGGTTAATTAATCATGATCAAATGGTTTGCCCGGCACCCGACTGCGGCCAATTTATTAATGATGGCAATCATCCTGTCGGGCATCGTAGCCCTGCCCGATTTGCAACGGGAAACCTTCCCGGCCGTTGATAACGATAAGGTTAGCGTTCAGATTATCTACCCGGGGGCAACCGCGTCCGAGGTTGAAGATGGTATTTGTCGACGCATCGAGGATGGCCTGGAAAGCATTACCGACCTCGACGAAATAATTTGCGCATCCAGCGAAGGCCTCGCCAAAGCAACTGCCATAATGGTAGAAGGCAGCAGCATGACCCGCTTTCTCGATGAAGTGAAATCGGAAATCGAGTCGATAAGAGACTTTCCCGATAACGCTGAACCGGCCATTGTCGAAGAGCTCGGGCGCACCGACCCGGTCGTTTCGATTGCCATTACCGGACCCGATGACCCGGTCGCATTAAAAGCCTACGCCGAGGATGTAAAAACTCGCCTGCTCACGCAGGCCAGAATTGCGACCATCGAAATTACCGGTTTTTCCAGCCATCAAATTCGGGTCGAGATTCCAGCCGCGAAACTTCGCCAGTTTAATCTGTCTATTTCCGACATCGCCGGGCGCATGCAAAGCCAGAGCATCAGCCTGCCGGCGGGCCGTATAGAAGGCCCCGAACAGGATCTGCTGATTCGATTCGATGACCAACGCAAGACGGTCGAAGAAATCGGTTCAATTATCGTAATTTCGGGCAACACCGGCGCCTCGATCCGACTCAGCGATATCGCCACCATCAGCGATCGTTTTGCGCTTGCTGAAGACGAAATTCGTTTTAATGGCAAGCGCGCAGCCATTTTAAATATCAGCAAGACCAGCGCGCAGGACGTTATCACTGCCTTCGACGATATAAAACAATTCGTCGATCGTGAAAAAGGACTAGCCCCCCGCGGTATCGAGCTAAAACTGACCCAGGACATCGCTTCGGTGGTCCAGGATCGACTTGATATGATCGTCAGTAATGGCATCCAGGGCTTGATTCTGGTATTTCTCATCCTGTGGCTATTTTTCAGCTTCCGCTATAGTTTCTGGGTCACCATGGGACTGCCGGTGACTTTCCTTGGCGCACTGTTTCTGATTCCATTATTCGGCATTACCATTAACATGATTTCGATGGTCGGGCTGCTAATCGGCATTGGATTGTTGATGGATGATGCCATTGTTATTGCCGAAAATATTGCTTCAAAAATGAAAGATGACAAGCCTGCAATGGAGGCTGCCATCGAAGGTGTCTCGCAGGTAATGCCCGGCATCCTGTCTTCTTTCGCGACTACGCTTATGGTTTTCGGATCGCTCGCTTTTATAACCGGTGAGATTGGGCAAATCTTACGCGTAATGCCAATCGTTCTTATCGTCGTTGTCAGTGTCAGTTTGATCGAAGCGTTTTTCATTCTGCCTAATCACCTCGGGCATAGCTTGCGTCACATGGAAAAAAGATCGACTTCCCGATTCCGCGATCGCTTTGAAAGCGGTTTCAGTCACTTCCGCGAAAACTGGTTTGGCCCCTTGCTCGATCGCGCTGTCGAGTATCGCTATTTGACCTTAGGCCTGGTGTTGATGACGGTTGTTTTAGCGATCGCCCTACCCGCTTCCGGCAAACTGAAATTTGTCGGCTTTCCGACCACCGAAGGCGACATAGTCGAAGCTCGATTACTGCTCCCGCAGGGAACCCCATTGGAGCGGACTCGGGATATTATGGACAAAATTCAGCTGGCCGCGCAGCAACTCAACGGGGAATTCAGCCCCGATCAAATCGATGGGCAGAATTTGATCTCCAACTTAACTGTTATCTATGGCAGTAATCCAGATTCCTTCGAGACCGGGCCTCATGTGGCACGTATCGTCGTAGATCTGCTTGCTGCCGAAGTCAGAAATACCAGCCTGGCTGAATTTCGTGACGCCTGGCGCGCCCGGGTCGGTAATCTGAGTGATGTTATTTCACTCAAGTTCAGCGAACCATCCATCGGACCGGGCGGACGGGCCATCGAAGTACGACTGCTCGGGGCTGAATTGTCGCGCCTGAAATCGGCGTCACTCGATATGCAACACTGGTTTCAGGGCTTCGCCGGGGTTACCGATCTGAGCGATGATTTGCGACCCGGTAAAATCGAGTTACGTTTGCGCCTGAAAGATAGCGCCGGTGTGCTCGGGGTGACCGCAAAAACGGTAGCCGACCAGGTGCGCAGTGCCTTCCAGGGAATAACCGTCGATGAATTCCCCCGAGGTAACGAAAATTACGAAGTCGACCTGCGCTTACCAGCTGGCAGCCGCTTATCCATCGAAGATTTAGAGAGCACGACTATAACCAGTCCTAATGGCAGTTTGATACCGCTACCCATTCTCGTCCACATCGACGAAGAACGCGGTTGGGCGCGGATAAACCGGGTCGATCGCCAGCGTGCGATAACAGTATACGGGGATGTACAGGCGGACGTTGTCAATGCACAGGAATTGCTCAACCTGGCCGCCACTGATTTATTCCCAAAACTGCTCAGCCAGTACCCGGACATTCGCATCGCTGTGCGCGGCGCCAGCGAAAGCTCGGCGGAAACCAGCGGTTCGATGTTACGCAATGTTTCCCTGGGAATCTTCGGCGTCTACCTGCTGCTTGCCTTTCAGTTTCGCGGGTACCTCGCACCGATTACGGTTCTTGCGGTCATCCCTACCGCGCTGATCGGCGTTATGTTTGGTCACTGGATGCTAGGGTTCGACCTGACCATGCCGAGCATTATCGGTATGGCATCTTTATTTGGTGTTGTCGTCAATGATTCGATATTACTGGTGGTTTTTATGCGCGAAGAACGTGCGCAGGGAATTACCGTAATTGACGCGGCAAAACTGGCCGGACGGGCGCGGTTCCGACCGATTTTACTAACCTCAATAACGACTATCGGCGGCTTGCTGCCATTACTGACCGAAACCAGCCTGCAGGCGCAGATTTTGATTCCGATGGCCGCAAGCCTGGCCTTCGGCCTGACCTCGGCTACTCTGATCGGATTAATTCTGGTGCCGGCGCTCTATTGTATTTTGAATGATTTCGATTTACTCGGTGAGGTAAACCTAAACCAGGGTAGCCCTGGTTAATCGCGGAAACTTTTATCTTTACGGTCGAGCAACCGCAGTACCGCCGCCCAGGCCATTTCGACATAGTCGGCCGGAGCATCGGCGCCCGGTTTTCCGTATTCGCCGAGCTCCGCAACCACGCCATCGGTCGGGGTAATAATCGGCCGACCTGATGCCAGCACATCAACCTGCACCTTGCAGGCATTTTCCAGTGAATAGAGGAAATAAAAGGCTTCAGCGACATTGCGCCCGACGCTGAGCAGACCGTGGTTATGCATAATCATCAGCCACTTGTCACCCAGATCCTTACCGAGGGCCTCACATTCTTCGTTGTTATCGGTGGCAATTCCATAGCGGTGATAACAGATGAGATCGAGAATTTCGTTGGACTGCTGGGTAAGCGGTAATAACCCGCCGTCCATGCAGGATACCGCCATGCCCGCACGGGTATGACTGTGTAATGCAATATTGACATCGGGCCGTGCTTTGAGAACTGCCGAATGAATCGCATGACCAGCTTCGTTGAAGGGGTGATCGCCTTCGACGACGTTTCCGTCAAAATCGACCTTGATCAAATTACTCGCGGTAATTTCGTCAAAAAACAGACCGTAGGGGTTGATCAAATACTGGTTATCGACGCCAGGAACGCGCGCGCTCAAATGGGTAAATATCGAATCGGTCCAGCCATAGTGCACAAAGGCCCTATAGCAGGCGGCCAGGTCGACTCGAAGTTGCCATTCCGCATCGCTACAACGATGCTCGCCCATTACAGAAGCTGATGTATTCATGATTTTGTCCCGAATTTAACTAGTAGATTTAATGGCTGATTTTTTAACACTACCCTTGTTATTGCTCAGGTACTGATAAAAATCCCAGATGGTACCTTCCATATCTTGCGCCGCTAACGGCCCCGGTTGATGGAAACGCGAAGCCAGCCCCTGCTGCACTCGTAACTGCACTTCCTTGTCTTCATCCATAGTATGTTTAAACGGCTCAACCGCAGACTTTACACTTTGCTCCGACCAGCTGTCACCGTGAAAAATCAGACCCATTTTCACCCGCACCGATGTTGCTGTCGCCAGGCGCATGCACAGGAAAGAACTGTAGTCACTGCCGATTCCAACGGTCAATCCGGGCGGTATGGCGAACATCACGCAGGTATTGTGCTCGTCCTCACTCAAATCGGCATGACCGATATGCTGATCGGAAACCCGGGTGGCAAATCCTACCTGATAACTGAAATGCAGTTTTCCGGGGGTTAAATGCAGGCAAATGTGGGTCGGGTTGACCTTGTGCAGCGTGTCTTTGTGCAACGGGGTTAAATGATATTCCTCCATGAAGTTTTCGCGCAGGCACTTCCAGTTAACCTCCCAGACTTCGTCGGCAAGATAACGCAGCGACATTTCCTCAAGGTGGTAATTTTTAATCCACTTTTGCAACGGCAGTAACTGCTTTGCCAGGGGTTTGGGGTTCGCCAATAAACTGATGAAAATAAAGCCCTGCCAGATTTCCAGTTTCAGCTGCGGCAGGCGGCACTTTTCGAGGTCAAAGCGGGGGCTCGATTCAAACATCGGCGCATTCAGCAACTGACCGCTGGTGTCGTAGGCCCAGTGATGATACGGGCACATAAATTTGCGCGTATTGCCCGAACCGCTGGCAATCACCGTAGCGCGATGGCGGCACACATTGGACATCGCACGGATCACTCCGTCCTGGCCATGCACCAACAATACCGGCTCGCCGATGTGATCGAAGCAAAAATAATCACCGCGTTTACTCAACTCTTCGACGCGGCCAACACACACCCAGTCGCGGGCAAACAATTCCTCGCACTCGGCCTGCATCCATAGCGGGTCGGTGTAAAACATGCCGGGCAGCGAGAAGTCCTGCTGATAGGGCTTTGCATTGATCGAGGTCAGCGTTTTTCGCAGAATCGGGTCGGGTTTCTGGCTGATGTTAAGGGTCATGGTCGGCGTCTCTTTATGTACATAGTCGACTGCCATAGTTTGCGGTCAATAATGACAAATTACGATTCAGGCAGCGCTTCATTCCGCTCTATTCACAATCTCCCGACCGCGTCGCTATACCGCCGACTTCGCCATTTCCTCACGCAACATTTCGATACGCGGACGTGCATCCGGGGTGTTAGGTTTGAGTTCGATCAGGCGCTCAAATGCCTCGATAGCGGCCGAATACTGGCCTTTCGAGCCGAGAATCATGCCCAGACCCCAGAAAGCACCGAAGTGGCGCGGTTCCAGATACAGGGTGCGCTGGATATCGGCGAGCGAGCCATCGTAATCATTTTGGTAAAAACGGACCGTCGCACGGCGGTTCCAGCCTTCAGAAAACTCAGGCAGTGTTTCAATTACCTTCGAATATAAGGATTCGGCGATCGCCATTTCGCCTGCCTGTGCCGCGCGCCCGCCCTCTTCCATCAACACATTGATATCGTCTCTACCGCTTTCGTACCAGATTTTCCAGATTGAAGATTCGGTTTCCTGCAAAACCGACGCATCGAGGCTGATTTGCAAGGTAATGAATAGTTCATCGAGGCGTTCATCGGATTGATCGGTGTGGCCGACTGCTGGCACTAATAGCAGGCAAACCAGAATTAAATGAAAAACGGGGTTCATCAATCGAATTTTCATTTCAGCCTCGCCTTAGTCAATTTAAAAGAATAGACATTATAGAGAAGTCGGCCTGAATATTCCCTCTAAAATATAGCCATCGGCATTTTGCCCTTAGCGCACTGCAGCCAGGCATAGTCACAGGTCGGTGACAGCGATACGGCTGGCTGCCGTCGATTCAACGCGGCTACAGCCATTAAACCGGGCAAACTCAAGTATCGCGCGCTGCAGGGCTTTACCAAATTCAGCGTCCACCGTTTTTTCGATGTGCTCGGCCTTAATTTCGAGGCACTGATGCTTGCGGTGAACCTTGCAATCGAGGCGACCCACCAGCTTGTCGCGATAAAGCAATGGCAGGCAGAAATAGCCGAACTGCCTTTTCGGCTCGGGAACATAGCATTCGATCTGGTAGTTATATTGAAACAGCTCGCGCAGCCGTTCGCGCTGAATAACCAGATTATCGAAGGGTGACAGAATGCGCACACGGGCCATCGCCGCAGGTGCCCGCCCTTCAAGTAATTGATTATCAACAAAATACTCAGCTTCACGATTGACTCGAATATTACTCAATTTTCCGCTTTCGACGCCGGCCTGCAAGCAGTCGTTAATGGCAAGTCGTAATGCCTTGCCTTTACGCAGGTAGGCCGACGATTTCAGGGTAACAAGGCCATGCGCGGCGATATTGATATCGACCAGGTGGGCGGCAAACTCGTCAATATCGGGCTCGCGGGTGTCTACCCCGACCGGTAATACCCGTTCGGGCAGGTCGTAAACCTTCTGGAAGCCCTCGCGTCGGGTGACCATTAAGTCTCCCTGCATGAACAGCTGCTCCAGCGCCTGTTTCGCCGGCTTCCAGTCCCACCATTCCTTTTTGCCCAGGCGGGTATCTTCAAAATCGCGGGCGCGTAGCGGCCCTTCGTCACCCACACGCCGCAGTATCTGATCGATTAGCTTGCTATCGCATTCGGTATACCAGTTTCGTTCGCCGTTGCGCTGATGCATCCTCGGCAGCGAAAATCGATAATCGCGCATCGGCAACCAGGCCGCCGCATGAAACCAGTATTCGAATAATTGACGTTCCTTGACCAGTTGGTCTAGAAACCCGGGGCGATAATTGGGCACCCGCGACCACAGCACGTGATGGTGGGCACGCTCGACCACAGAGATAGTGTCGATTTGTACATAACCGATGTGTTCGATAGCACGCAGGGTAGCCGCTTTACCACGCCCGAAATTTGCCTCGCGTAACAGGCCCTGCTGATTAATTGCGATGCGCCGCAACCTGGCTGCGATAGTCATACCTCGACAATGCCCTGGAAGCTAAAAACAGCGGCAATGCTACCAACTAAATGCCCCGGTGAACAACTCATCTGCCGGGATTATTTAAAATTATTGTCTGACAATAAATATCAATAACACGAATATATCGATAAATATGCCCTATATTGACATTTTTTGTATACAATTTTAGAATCGCAGTGACTTTAATGCCGCCAAAAACTAACGCCCGATGAAATCACCCCAATGACCACTAGCGGACCCACGGAAAATCGCGAGCCAACCCGGCGCGAACAGGCGCTGGAGCAACTGCGCAGTGCCATCCTCGACGGTCACTTCAAAACGGGGCAAAAACTGGTCGAACGCGAGCTTTGCGAACTCACCGGGGCGAGTCGTTCGGTGCTGCGCGAAGCGCTTGCCAATCTGGAAGCAAACGGTCTTGTCGAAAGCGAGTCCTATCGTGGTTACCGCGTCGCCCAGCTCAGTCCGCACAAAATTTATGAAATTTTTGAGTTACGCAGTGCCCTGGAAACGCTGGCCGCCGAGTTATTTGCCGAACGCGCGAGCGCGGCCGAACTGGTCGAATTAGCCGATGTTTTGCGCGCGCTAGAAAATTCGGTGGCCAATTTTGAGCTGACTGAAATGCGTAAAATTAAGGAGCGTTACTACGAGCTGCTGTTCCGCGGCTGCCGCAATGACGAAATCCGGGGCGCGCTGGAAACCATTATCAATCGTGTTTTCTACCTGCGTAGTTATTTAATGACCAACCCGGCACGGCGTGCCGCGTCGCTCAAAGAAATGCGAACCTTGACCCGGGCGTTGCTTGCCCGGGACCGTCTGGCAGCGCGCGCGGCAACACTCGCCCACCTTGAAGCGGCACGCGATGCGGTGCTTGAAGGCATCGAGAAATCGACACCGGGCCGGGGCGATTCGGCTTGAATTGATGCGCACAGAACTTTGGAGATAAAAATGAAAAAAATGTCCGGTGGTCAGGCTGCCGTCGCCGCCTTACAAACCGAAAATGTCGAGCATCTATTCGGCCTGATCGGCTCGGCAACGATGGAAATGTTCGATGCCCTTTACGACGCAAAGGAAATCAACTTTATCGGCGTCCACGACGAGCGCACCGGAACCCATATGGCCGACGGCTACGCCCGCGCTTCGGGTAAACCGGGCATTATTCTTGCCGGCCAGAATGGGCCCGGTGCGACCAATCTGGTTACTGGTCTTGCGCAGGCTTACGCGGCTTTTTCCCCGGTAGTTTCAATCGCCGGGGCGCTTTCATCCGAACACGTTTACCGGGACGCCTTTCAGGAAGTCGATCAACAGGCATTATTCACGCCAGTCACCAAAAAAACCTGGACGGTCACCCAGAGCGAACGCATTCCGGAAATGTTTCGTGAAGCGTTTCGCGTGGCGATGGCTCCGCGTCGAGGCCCGGTTCAGTTGAATCTGCCGCGGGACGTACTATCGAAAACCGTCGATTATGCCGAATTTCAGGGGCCTGGAAACTATCGCCCGCAATCGCTACCAGCGGCGGCGGCGGAGTCGGTGTCGGCGGCAGCGGCATTGCTGCACGGTGCGCTAAAACCGGTCATCGTCATCGGCGGCGGCATCAAAAATTGCGGCGCTCATGAAGAAGCGATCAAACTGGCAGAAACCATGAATACGCCGATCATCATGGCCCCCGGGCACGGTGATGCGATTCCTTTCGGGCATCGCTTGAATGCCGGGCAGATGGGCCCGCGCGGCAACGAAGTTGCATCAAGGTTGGCGCAGGAAGCCGACGTTATCCTCGCGCTGGGAACCCGCCTCGGCTTCAATTCGACTTTTTATTCCTACGACAATATCAACCAGGGCGCGAAAATCATCCAGGTCGAGCTTGAGCCAACGGCCATCGGCCGCTATTTCCCGGTCGAACTGGGCATCTGGGCCGACGCACGTAGTTTTGCCATCCAACTTTGCCAGGAACTGGAAAAGCTGAAAGTTAGCGATTCGGTGAATAGCTGGACCACGGCATATCAACAGGAGTACAGCAGGTTCCTGCAGCAACGCGACGCCAACGCCGATTGCAGTCACCCGATCCAGCCTTCGGGCCTGTACAAAGAGCTGCGCCGCGTGTTGCCCGAAAACGTTGCCGTGACTCTGGATGCGGGCACGCTGTGCCTGCAGGCCACCGATGCACTCAACTATTACCAACCCCCCGCTTTGTTCACCCCGCTCGATTTCGGGCTGGTTGGTTTTTCCTTCGCCTGTGGTCTAGGGGTCAAACTAGCCCGACCTGAAAAGTCAGTAGTCAGTTTGATGGGTGACGGTGGCTTCGGAATGACCCTGTCGGAACTCAGTACCGCGGTTGATAACAATATTAATACCGTCACTCTGGTGATGAACAATCAATGCTGGGGGGCTGAAAAAGCCTATCAGCGCGATTTTTTCGGCGAACGTTACATCGGCGCCAACATCAGCAGTCCGCCCTTCGATAAAATTGCCGAACTCTACGGCGCGCGAGGTTTCCGGGTCGATAAAATTTCGGAGATTGGCGATACCGTACGCGCGGCGCTCGAATGCGACAAACCGGCTGTGGTCGACATTGCGATAGACCCGGCGGCACTTTATAGTTTTTGGCGCGATTCCTTCAAACACCGGGGAGGCTGAGATGAACG
>JBLHOA010000076.1:0-13632 GCA_047622345.1 Gammaproteobacteria bacterium
CCGAAATCAAAGATGGTTACCCGGAATTCAGCGATAAGGTGTTGAAAAAACTGGGTTGGTGGGATGACCTGAGCGCAGCCGAAAAAGAGGCCGCCGAAGGGAAAAACTGGAAGACTGACCTCTCCGGTGGCATTCAGCGCGTGGCCATCAAACATGGTTGTTCACCCTTTGGAAATGCCAAAGCCCGGGCGATGGTATGGACATTTCCGGATCCGGTACCGATTCACCGCGAGCCTTTGTATACCTCGCGCCGTGATCTGGTAGCCAAATATCCCACCTACGAAGATCGAAAGTCTTTCTGGCGACTGCCCACCCGGTATCAATCGATTCAGGCAGTCGACTATTCGAAAGACTATCCGATAATACTCACTTCCGGGCGACTGGTTGAGTACGAGGGTGGTGGCGACGAAACGCGGTCAAATGCCTGGCTGGCTGAATTGCAACAGGATATGTTTGTAGAAGTTCATCCGCGCGATGCCAATAATGCCGGGGTCAAGGACGGTGATGATGTCTGGGTTGAGGGCGCCGAGCAGGCGAAAATTAAAGTGAAAGCTTTGGTTACCCGACGGGTCGCATCCGGGGTCGCATTCCTGCCCTTTCATTTTGCCGGAATGTTTCAGGGCAGAGATTTGTCTGGAAAATATCCGGAGGGAGCCGCCCCTTATGTCGTCGGCGAGGCGGCGAATACCGCGATGACTTACGGCTATGACTCGGTGACGCAGATGCAAGAGTCAAAATGCAGTTTATGCCGCATTACTAAAGCTTAAGCGAGGAATTATAAAATGGCTAGAATGAAATTTTATTGCGATGCGGAACGCTGTATCGAATGTAATGCCTGTGTCACTGCCTGTAAAAATGAGCATGAGATTCCCTGGGGAGTCAATCGGCGACGGGTGGTAACAATCAAGGATGGCGAGCCCGGTGAACGTTCACTGTCGGTGGCCTGTATGCATTGTTCGGATGCACCTTGTGCGGCGGTTTGCCCGGTAGACTGCTTCTATACCACCGATGACGGGATCGTGTTACACGATAAGGATATCTGCATCGGTTGCGGTTACTGTTTTTATGCCTGCCCATTCGGCGCACCACAATTCCCGAGTTCGGGAGCCTTCTCATCGCGTGGGAAAATGGACAAGTGTACTTTCTGTGCGGGTGGCCCGGAGGCTGATCACAGTTCTGAAGAAAACCGTAAGTACGGTCGCAATCGGATTGCCGAAGGCAAGCTACCCCTTTGTGCAGAAATGTGTTCGACCAAGGCGCTGCTGGCCGGTGATGCCGACGTGCTTTCGGATATTTACCGTAAGCGGATTATTAACCGGGGAGCCAGCGCATTTAACTGGGGTGTCTCTTTTAATGATGCAAAATTAAAATCTTAGTTAAGTTAAGTTAAGTTAAGTTAAGTTAAGTTAAGTTAAGTTAAGTTGTATCGATACCGTATTAATGCCAGCACAGGGACGTGTTGGTGTTAACCCTATCGGTTTCCCCGATCACTATATTTAAAAGGTATAAATCGTGAGAATTCAGACGTTGATGGTTATGGTTTTGCTGATTTTATCTCCGTTGCAACTGCATGCTGCAGAAACGGGAAAGTCTAATCTGTTGGTGGTACAGAACCCGGGCACCGATCTCTGGCGTGACGTTCGTCAGCGAGACCTTGTGATTGAAGGAATCAGCCAGGTCAAGTCTCCCGGAGCCAATGTATTGATCAATGTTTCCGGTGAATCCTGGCGACAATACCGGATGTCATCACTAATTCCGAAAGCAGGGATAGCAATTATTATTGCCCTTATGGGCGTCATTATTTTTCGCCTGTTGCGCGGAAATATAAAGCTGGAAAATGGTCGTTCGGGAATAAAGATACTGCGATTTACGCTGAACCAGCGGGTGGCGCATTGGAGCACTGCAATCCTTTTTGTGCTGCTCGCAATAACCGGCCTGTTGCTGTTATTCGGGCGGAAGTTTTTGATTCCGGTATTCGGTGCCGAAGGTTTCAGCAGCCTGGCGATAGTAGCTAAAACGCTGCATGATTATCTGGGGCCGTTGTTTATGTTTTCGCTAACTGTGCTATTTATACTGTTTGTGCGCGACAATATTCCATCCCCGAAAATTGATTTACAGTGGTTAATGAAGGGAGGCGGACTCTTTGGTAAGCATGCCAGTTCGGACCGATACAACGCCGGAGAAAAAGGCTGGTTCTGGATAGCGTCACTGGTTGGCCTTGCGGTTATCATCAGCGGAATGGTGCTCGATTTTCCTATTTTTGGGCAAAGCCGGGACACGATGGAGTTCTACCATCTGGTTCATAGTATTGGCGCAGTCATTCTTATCGTCACATCATTCGGGCATATTTATATGGGAACTGCGGCCCTGGAGGGAACCTTCGAAGTAATGAAAACCGGTTACTGCGATAGCAACTGGGCGAAGGAACACCACGACTTATGGTACGAAAAAATTGAACAGGGAAGTGAGTCTGACAGCAAACAGTCTTCGCCGAAATCGGCCACCGAAAATAAAGAACAAACAGCGGGTTAGCACATATGGAAAGTACCGAAGATGCCATCAGTGATGACGAACTGGATTCGCGTTACCGCGAATTAATCGACGGTTTCATCGATCAGGCTAACGAACTGTCGGCGCATAATAGTATTGAAAACGTCGGTCTGGCGCTACTGTTCGCGGCTTCAAGGTTTAATGCCTATGTTGTCTCGCAGCACGCGGAAACTAAAGATAGCTACGCGCAGGACAGAATTCGGGCTAAATCTTTTTTCCAGGAACAGTACGAACAAATGCTCGATGAAAATCTTGACGATTATGCGCAAACCTATGAAAAATATTCAAACTTTATGAGGCCGCAATAGCCGCGGCTTCAATTTCCTCCAGCTGCTCCTGAATCGTAGTTTCGTCTTCCACCAGAACCGGATTACAGTAAAGTGTTAACACTACGTGGGTTCCCTTACCGGCTGTCGACGTTAATTCAATGTTTCCCCCATAGCGCCGAATTAATCCATAACTGATCGAAAGGCCGAGACCTGTTCCCTGGCGTTTGGTAGTAAAAAAGGGGTTGAAAATTTTGCTAACCTGTTCCTGATCCATGCCATGGCCATTGTCTTCAATGGCCACCTGGATTGCATTATCGGTCAGGTCCCGACTGGAAATATTGATCTGCCCGTCACTCTCCGGAAGCGAATGAATCGCATTACTCAATAAGTTAATCAGCACCTGCTGCAGTTCTTGTTGGTTGATGTTAATTAACAGTGATGCAGCCAGATCCAGATTGAATTCAAAGATGATTTCGGGCCTGAAATGAAGCACTAACTTTAAGGTATCGTTGATTACCGGGTTTACGTCGAGTTCGTTGATGTAACCTGCGTAGCTATCCGGGCGTGCGTATTGTAATAGACTATTGGTAATGTCTTTTATACGGTAGATTTGATCGATGATCAGGTCAATCTCATCCTGTACCGGTATCAATTGGTTTCCCATTTCATCGATAATTACATCCAGGTTACCTAACATGACGGCTGTTGGATTGTTGATTTCGTGAGCAACACCTGCCGTTAGTTCACCAAGTGCGGCCAGTTTTTCTGCGACCACCAGTTTTTGTCGTGTCTTACGCAATAAGGTGATGGTGTTCATCAACTCATTGTTTTTCTGGCGTAGCTCGGTGGTTCGCTCTTCGACTTTCTCTCCGAGGCTATCCGCCCATTGCTGCAATAATAATTTGCGTTCGGTGAGTAGATCGAGCATGGCATCGAACTCATTGGCAAGCGTGCCAATTTCATCGCGAGAACTGATTTTTCCAATGCGCTTGTCTTCTCCTTCACGAGTTGCCTTAACCACCGAACTGATTTGTTCCAGCGGCTTAAATATTGACTTCGCGCCTTTTACCGCAACTAGGGCGGTCAATCCCATCAACGCAAAAAACAACAGTATCAGGACGATTAAGGCATTAAATAGTGATTGCCGAAATGGTGCTTCAAGGAAACCCGCATATAGCATGCCGACTCTTTTCCCGTCGATGTCTACGATTGGCTCGTAAGAAGAAATATACCAGTCGTTAACGACGAAAGCTCTGGCGATCCAGATATGGCCTTCATCGAGTACATTGCTACGCACCTCGTCGGAAACCCGGGTGCCCAGGGCCCGTTCGCCGGGTCTGATTGGTACGTTGGTATTGATGCGGACGTCATCGAGAAATACGGTTACGGTGCCGATACTGCCTTTCAGTAAACTACCCGGGCCATAGACTAGATCGCGGATAACATCGACAAAAGTGAAATTACCATTCAACAAAACCCCAGCATCCAGTATGGCCAGAACTTCATTATTCTGGTCGAGTATCGGGTAGAGAGATCGAATCATCATGCCCCGATTTTCAATCGTCTTATCGGTCGGTCGGGCCCGAGGTGTTTCGATCAGCGCGAGCTTCACCCCTTCCAGCAGGCCCTCTTTCTGCAAAGATGGGGCATCAAAAATTTCGATGCCTGTCGAGGACTGGCCCAGGCGGGCTTTATCCAGTGAGCTAGACTCATGAGTTCGGCCCTGATTGCTGGAATCGTGGAGTATATTACCGTCGGGATCGGTCAGATGAATGTAGGAAAACCCCTGATCCTGCTGCAGCGAATCCAGTTGTGATCGAATGAGTAACCCGTTATTTAAATCAAGCTGGGTTCTAAAACCGTAAGACTCACCCGTTCTACCCAGAGCATTTAAATAGTCACGTTTGATGCGTTCAAATACATCGTGTGAAACCGACAGATCAGTATTTACCTTGATATAGAGTTGCTGGTAGGAAAAGCTGGCGCCCCAGTAGATCGCCAGTAACAGGGCGATAGGCATCACCAGTAAAATGGGGAACAGCACCAGAACCAGCAGCTTATAGCGAATTGCGCTGCGTATCTGCTGGCTGACGTTACGGAAAAACATGATCAGCTGCCGGCGTCTTCCCAATTGGCCAGCTTGCGTTCCAGCGTTTTTCTCGACACGCCGAGTTCTCTAGCCGCAGACGATTTATTACCCGATTCCTGCTGCAGAATCCGTAAAATATGCTGTTTGGTTATTTCCGAAAGCAGTACCGCGTCGGAGCTATTGCGAAGTGGCGATGCATTGTAGATTTCGCCGGCGATACAACGGTTTGGCGGCAGGTTGAGTAACAGGCTACGTTCGATTACATTGCGTAGTTCGCGAATATTTCCCGGCCAGTTGTAGTTGGCCAACAAATTGATTTCGTTTTGATCGATTATCTCGGGACGGATTCCGAGGCTGGCAGAAATAGTTTCGATGAAATGCTGGGAGAGCAGATTCAAGTCATCGTAGCGGTCGCGTAGCGGAGGTATTTTTAAATTCAATACATTCAGGCGGAAGAATAGATCTTCGCGGAATTTCCCTTTTTCGACCTGTTCGCTCAGGTTTCTATTGGTCGCTGCGACGATGCGGACATCGACCGGAATTTCGTGATTCGAACCCACGGGTCTCAGACTTTTTTCCTCCAGCACGCGCAGTAAATGTGCCTGCATTGACAAGGGCATTTCACCGATTTCGTCGAGAAATAGCGTTCCCCCATTGGCGTAGCTGAACAGGCCTTCGCGGGTTTGGTGGGCGCTGGTAAAAGCCCCCTTAACATGGCCGAAGAGTTCGCTTTCGAGTAATTCTTCGGAGATGGCGCTGCAATTGACGGGTACGAAGACACCATCGCGGCCACTCAGGTCGTGAATGCTTCGTGCGGCGAGTTCTTTGCCGGTACCTGATTCGCCTTCTATCAATACCGTCGAAGGCATGGGGGCGACCCGGGCAATGACATCGAGTAAATTTTTCACAATTTCACTCGCACCTATCATTCCTGAGCTGTGATGAATTTTATCAATTTCACGGCGCAGCACGAAATTTTCGCGTTTGATATTCTGCCGCTCGATACAACTTTCTATCGAGGTTAAAATCTGGTCGATGCGAAATGGTTTTATGATGAAATCTGCAGCGCCTGCGCGAATTGCCTCGATCGCTAAATTTAAATGAGCATGGGCGGTAATAAATATTACCGGGGTTGTACAGCCGGATTCACGCAGGCTTTGAACCCAATCAACTCCCGATCCGCCGGGAAGTTTTATGTCGGAAATGATCAGGTCGAAATGCGAACGTTGACGAAGTTCATCGGCGCTTTCAAAGCTGTCGGCGGATTCGATTAACCCCAGGTGTTTTTTCAGCCCTTTGACTAGAAAATTGCATATTCCGGCCTCATCATCGAGCACCAGCACCGAGCGATGCTTCAAATATTTCTTTTCAGAAACTAACGCTTCCTGCCGAATAAACCTGCTGTCTACTGACGCACTCACAACCTATTCTCCTAAAAGAAAACCCACTCTATTACGGCTAATCGATTTACCTGACCAGCGTTACCTATTGGACTTATTTGGGACGGGAATCATACCGTATCCAGGGAATTTTCACTATTAGCCTGGCATCGCGCAGGCCGTGGCCTTGGCTGCAGCCGTTTTACTCCAACGCTCGAGACAAAGATTCCGTGCCTTCTTGTCCAGCTGCCCTAGTTTTTCTATGTAAACAAAGAAGGCCTCAAAGTCAAATTGATGGCTTTCCAGAATACGCATAAATGAAGGAAGATGGCTGTTGTAAGCGGCAATCGAGCCGAATTTTGCGTTGCTGAGATCACTGGCAAACCATTGTTTGTAGCCGGCTTCTATACCCTGCCGCGCCGCGATTTGATCGTGGGCTTTGCGCGCAAGGTCAAATCGCGCATGTTTACCTTCACGTTTCATTTCAACTTCAATATCAAGTCGATATAGGTCGTCTAATTGTTCGCGAGTGGTTTCTATCAGCTCGATTACTTCATCACGATAGGCTAACCAGCGATCTACCGCAGCGATATCGATCGATCGATTTTCGGAAACTAACCATAAACGGGTACCGGCCTGCTGAACGGCGGAGGCCAGCGATTCATTAAATACAGTATCGTCGTCAATGTAGATGCGCTGATGGGTTAATTCATGAAAAATCAGCCCGGCGAGCCGGTAGTCGGTCCAATAGATGAAACTGCTCAGCGCCGGGTCGTCAAACCAGCCAAGCGTCGAATAGGCCGGTACATCGCTGACATAGGTTTCAAAATCCTGGGCATGCAGTTTTTCGACGTAGTTCTGCAACCGCTGCGTATCATAGTAGCCTCGATAACTGGTGCAACCGACAATCGGGTAGCACCAGCTGTGCAAGCGCGTTGAAAATTCGGGGGCTGCAAACAGGCTCTGCACCGCGTAAGGATGATCGAGTGCGGCATAGCTGCGGTAGCTGCCATTGTCGGGCAGTTTCAGGCGGTCGATGGAGAATTGGCGAACTTTCAGCACCAGCTGTAGTCTTTCGCGTAGTTTTTGGTCGGTATCCTGCGCCGAAAGCAATTCTTCAATATCCACGCGCTTATTCATTATTGACCAATGTCCGCCGACGCTATGCCAGTAGTATCCAAGGTCGGTGCAGGCAGAAAGAAACAACAGCATCAGGATCGATATTAACGGGCGCATACAGTATTCTCACACACACAGATAATTTTGAGTAAGCAGATGATAATTTCCAGCAAGTTTGACGGCGGTAACATCGAGTGTATCGATGCCTCGGATCCAGGCAATGTTCAATTGAACATCATAAAGGACAATCAGTCGGATTTTTACCAATGGTTTTATTTTCGCGCGGCGAATGTAATCGATCAGGACTGCCGTTATGTCATCACTAATGCAGGCGGTGCGGCGTACCAGGGTGGGTGGAACGATTACCAGGCGGTGGCCAGTTACGATCGCGAATTCTGGTTCCGGGTGAATACCAGCTTCGACGGTAGTAATCTGGTGATCGAACATAACAGTAGCGAAGACCAGATCTATTTCGCCTACTTCGCTCCCTACTCCATGGAAAGACACGCCGACCTGATCGCATTTGCGCAAACCAGCGATCGCTGCAGTCTGCAATCGCTCGGCCATAGCCTCGACGGCCAGAGCATGGATTGCCTGCGCTTCGGTGAACCCGGTTCGGCTAAAAAAATAATCTGGTGTGTCGCGCGACAGCATCCCGGTGAATCCATGGCCGAATGGTGGATGGAAGGTTTGATCAATCGCCTCGTCGATCATAGCGATGCGGTGGTCAGAGCAGTGCTTGATAAAGCGGTGATTTATTTGGTGCCGAATATGAATCCTGACGGTAGTCGCCGTGGCCATTTACGCACCAATGCGGTAGGGTCGAATTTAAATCGCGAGTGGGATAAAGCCAGTGCGGAGAAAAGCCCCGAAGTGCTCTGTGTGCTCGAAAAAATGCGCCAAACCGGCCTCGATTTCGGCCTCGATGTTCACGGCGATGAAGCGTTGCCCTACAATTTCATCGCCGGCACCGAAGGGATTTCCGACTGGAATCCACAGCGTCAGCAGCAACTGGACTGCTACAAACAGACGCTGGCTAAATTAAACCCCGACTTTCAAACCGAAAAAGGGTATCCGGCCAATAATTCGGGTACGGCTAACTTGAGTTACTGTTCGAATGCGCTTGCAGCAGAGTTCGGTGCGCTGGTAATGACACTCGAAATGCCATTCAAGGACGCTACCGGAACCCCCGACAGCCTGCAGGGCTGGAGCCCGGAACGCTGCGCAAATCTGGGTCGTAGCTGTCTCGATGCATTGCATTTTTGCTGGGATGAGGTGGTTAAATAGAGCCGATCAAACTGGTTCGGGTAGATCGACCCGCAGCTTTTCCGCCCAGGGGCGCAAGTCTTCGATAATGGTGGGGTAAAGCTCGACACCCTCGGCAAGTTGTTTGCTGCGTTTTTGCCAGGCCAGTTTGCCCGGGAGTCGAACATCCAGTCCTGGGGCGTCGGCTGCCGACTCGGCGGCCAGTTTTTTGAATGCAGTGATCTGTCGATGGTAGTCCTGTTTTGACGTAAAAGCCTGCGGGTCGATGATTTGAATAAACACCGAGTTGGCCTCGCCATCGGTTTTGCTTTGTGGGTCCGCGCGGCCGTAGCCACCCAGTGCCATGCAAAGCACTTCGCTCATCAATGTTAGCGCCTGTCCTTTATAACCATGTGAAAGTCCTCCGATAGGCATAATACTGCCCGGAGGATCGGTAAAAAATACAGCAGGGTCGTCGCTGACGTGGCCATCGCGCGATTTCAGGTACTTGCCAGGCAATTTCTCACCATTGCGTTTTGCACGAGTGACATAGCCCCCGGCGGTAATGCACAGGCTGATGTCGAACAAAATGGGGTAGCCTTCGTCGCTGGCAACAAAGGCCATTGGGTTTGCCGAGTAGATCGGGTCGCTGCCGTTGTGCGCGCAAACGCTGTATTCATTCGGGGTTGAGCAGGTGATCAGGCCAACCAGTCCAGCTTCGGCAATTGCCGGCAAGTAGGCCCCAAGGCTTGCTATATGATTGCTGCGTCGAATAGTAGCGGTAACAATGCCGCGCTCGGCCACCCGCGCTATACATTGTTCGATTGCCTTAGAAATCACCCAGGGCCCGGGCAGAAACCCGGCATCCCAGTTAAATACATTCCCCCGATCGGCAAGCACCACCGGGTCGCCGGTTTTTCGCGAAACTCCCTGCTCCAGCCAACCCAGATTATGCGACACGCGATTCATTCCGTGGGTGTTAAGACCGAGCAAGTCCGCCTCAAGAAACACGCTTGCCAGCCGTTGCGCTCTTTCCTCACTCAGCCCCAGGGCGATAAAAAGCTGACTGGAAAAGGCAATCAGGACTTCGCTGCGGTATTTCATAGGATTAAATCGGGTTGTTTTTTGTAGCCTGGGAGTTTAGCAATATAAATGAAAACTAACCAAATCAGTTGCTCCTGCTTATCGACTTGATATGAAGTGCCGTCGCCGGCTGCGGACATTTTAAAAATAGCGCTAAATTTATTCTTCATCCCGCCGATTATATAGACCCGGCTTCCAGAATAAACTGTGCCCAGTTTACTGAAACGCGTTGATCTGGTTTGCGGGAAATACAATTAAGTCGTCAAATGAGGTGAATTTAGACGATTCAGGATGAAAAACGGAGGCAATGGTAAAGTGAAAGAAATTCTAGTTAAAACCTTGATGAGTGGAAGAGTAACCTGTCTTTCACCCGAAGATAGCCTGCGCAAGGCAGTCAATAAAATGGTGATCAATCGCTACTCCTGCATTGTTATCGAAAAGGAGGGGTCGCCCATCGGAATTGTTACCGAACGCGATCTGGCCAAGGTGTTGAATGGGACCGAGCAGGAGGAAAAGCTGGCCCTGCCGGTGTCGGAATATATGACTTCACCGATCCTACGTCTCAATCAAAACGAATCGCTATTCGATGCGCTGGTGGTGAGCAAAGCTGAAAAAGTACGCCATTTTCCCGTTGTCGATGATGATGATAAATTGGTTGGCCTGATTACCCAGTCGGATCTTGCGAATGCCCATTTTCAAGTCACCGAGATGCAGTCGGAAATGATCGAAAAGGCAATTTCCGAAAAAAACGATGTATTGCAGAAAATCAACGAAGAGCTGCAGGCGCTGTCGATGGAAGATCATTTGATGGAAGTTGGGAATCGGCGCGCGATGGAAGTGGACCTGAATCACATCCATGCCAGCGCACTTCGTTACAAGCAACCCTATTCGGTTATCTTGATCGATGTCGACCACTTCAAACGGTATAACGATCATTATGGGCACCAGATGGGTGATGAGGTGCTGGTTCGCGTAGCAGAGCTTTTGAAAATGCATGTTCGTGCCGCCGATCGTGTGTATCGCTATGGAGGCGAAGAACTGCTGGTGGTGTTGCCCCACACCGACGGAGAGCAGGTGATTACTCCGGCCGAAAAACTGGTCAGGGTCGTTGCTGAAGATAACATGCCGCACGAGAAAAGCCCGCATCAGCGACTTACCATTAGTTGTGGGGGAGCGTGTGCAAAAAGCGGTGACGATGTTCTCGCCACCTGGGAAGAGCTTGTAAAACTAGCCGATAATTGCCTGTATGAGGCAAAAGAAACCGGTCGCTGCAAGGCGGTAGTCGCCAGCCAGTCGCCGCCTGAAATTGAGGCCACACTGATTAAGTCGGCCTGATGCCGGTTTAACCGTCTTTCCCGCGATTTAAGCTATCGCTGAATTCAGATCCGGATAATCCGTTTAAGCGCCAGTCGTAGGCATGGTTGCTAATCGAGTCGATGGAGGAAAGCGATTTTTTTAAAGCATCCGATGCGTACTGCCTGAGGTGGGCGATTACGCCGCGATCATTGCCACCAAAGTCCGCTTCAAACCATCGGTAAATACTCGAAGTCTGGAGCTTGCCGACGACAACCTGTGCCCCGCGCGGGTGGTTAATAAAATCGACTGCGCCACGTTCGAGTAAGGCCTTGGTGTTTAGCGCGCTATAGGCAGTCGGCTGTAAATCGGGACAGCCGATAGAGGCGCAGTTGAGCGCATAGTGGATTCGCGGGTCCTTCCAGATAGGCCTCAGGATGCGATGCTCGATGTCGTCCAGGGTTAGCGTCTTGCCTTCGACGATGATCAACTCCAGCCCCCAGGGGCCGGAACTGAAAAAGCCCGAAGAAATATCGCGGATACTTTTCAGCGGATAAGCCTTCAGAATTTCTTCGATGGTTAGTGCGTTGTATAAATTAATCCAGTAGGCACGTTGTTCGTTTCTGTTGTAGTCGCTAATTGTCACCGCCGCTAGCGTGGCGAGGTATTTTTGCAAATTGCTGCGATCGGCCGGTGTCACGTTTGAGTAAGCGAAACGGTTGAGCGCATCGTCACCCCGGACAATATAGTGACCCAACAGGTCATTCCAGCGGCGATGATCAATGACCAGGGTCGAGCTATTGTCGTGGGCTTCCCATTTCGGCCAGAGTTTAGCCGAAGGTGCTGCCGTTACGGTGGACATCAGGATTGCCAAAGCGATGGACAAAGCCATTGATAATGAACGTTTTATCATCGTTATTAGTGAATTTAAGTCTACAGACGCTGTTTCGACCCGGTGGAATCCCGCCCGTTCCCCGAATAGTGGCAGAAAACGCATAATAAACACATGCAAAACAGGGCACAAACCGCTACACTGCGCGCCCGCAGCACAGGTCACTATTCATGTCAACACAGATTCCTCAGAGCTTTGCCGAAATGGCGCTATCGAAGCCATTATTGAAAGCCCTCGACATTGTCGGTTACGAACAGCCCTCACCCATTCAGGCTGAAACTATTCCCTTGCTGCTGCAGGGACGGGACGTGCTCGGACAGGCGCAAACCGGCACCGGTAAGACTGCCGCATTCGCCTTGCCGATTTTATCCAACCTCGACCTGAAGCAGAAAGATCCGCAGGTGCTGGTGCTGGCGCCGACGCGTGAGCTCGCCATTCAAGTTGCCGAAGCTTTCAATACCTACGCATCACAATTAAAAGGCTTCCATGTTCTGCCGGTTTATGGCGGGCAGGAGTACGGCACTCAGATTCGTGCGCTGCAACGCGGGGTTCACGTGATTGTCGGAACCCCGGGTCGGGTTATGGATCACATGCGCAAAGGCACTATCAAGCTCGATAAACTGACCACGCTGGTGCTCGACGAAGCCGATGAAATGTTACGCATGGGTTTCATCGACGATGTCGAATGGGTGCTCGAACAAATTCCTAAAACGCGACAGATTGCCTTGTTTTCGGCAACCATGCCGACCGTAATCCGACGCATCGCAACCAAGTATTTGAATAACCCCGAGCAGATAACGATCAAGGTGAAAACCACCACGGCGGAAACTATCCGTCAACGTTATTGGCCGGTTACCGGAACCAACAAACTGGATGCCTTGACCCGCATTCTGGAAGCCGAAACTTTCGATGCCATGCTGGTGTTCGTGCGTACCAAAACGGCGACCCTGGAAGTGGCCGAGAAACTCGAAGCCCGGGGCTTTCGTTCTACTGCCTTGAATGGCGATATCGCGCAGAAAACCCGCGAACGCATCATTACCCAGTTGAAGGCGGGTAAACTCGATATTGTTGTTGCCACCGACGTGGCAGCACGGGGCCTCGACGTCGACCGAATCAGTCACGTCATCAATTACGATATTCCGCACGATACCGAATCCTATGTCCATCGAATCGGCCGAACCGGGCGTGCCGGGCGTAAGGGCGATGCCATTTTGTTTGTTGCGCCGCGTGAAAAGCGGATGCTGCAGGCGATTGAGCGCGCAACCCGCAAAGAAATCGAAATGATGGAATTGCCGTCCACCGACCTGGTTAACAACCGGCGTATCGAAAAATTTAAACAGGCGATCAGCGAAACCCTGGCCGAGCAGGACCTGTCCTTATTTAAGGGTTTGATCGAAGATTACCAGCGCGAGCAGAACATCGACGTTGTCGATATTGCGGCCGCGCTGGCGAAGCAGTTGCAGGGCAACGCACCGTTTCTGTTGACGCATAAGTCTGCGGGTAAGCCCGATCGAAGCTGGGATAAAAATGATGGCCGTGATCAGTCTAAACCCCGGCGCGAGCGTAGCGAAAACCGTGAACCCCGCGAACCCCGCGAACCTGGTCGTGAACCCCGTCGTTCTGAAGGAGACGAACGTTCTGAAGGGCGCGATCGTCCGCCGGAAGCGGGCATGCAACGATTTCGTATCGAAGTCGGACACAACCATAAGGTAA
>JBLHOA010000077.1:0-13275 GCA_047622345.1 Gammaproteobacteria bacterium
GATCGATATCACCACGGTGCACAAGGGTGGTTTGTTCGGCACCGATTACCGCATGCTTTTCCCCGGCGATGGCATCGATGGCATTAAACGATTTTACCTCGACACTCTTGTCTCTTTCGGCAAACGTGGGCTCGCCTGCCAACCGGCGGTGATCGGCATCGGCCTGGGTGGCTCGAAAGACACGACCATGGTGCTCGGTAAGCAGGCGGCCTGTCTGCGCACCGTGGGTAACCGTAACCCCGATCCGAAGATTGCCGAGCTTGAACTCGAACTCAAAAAAATGGGCAATAGTATCGGCATGGGCGCGATGGGATTTGTCGGCAACGCGATGGTTGCCGATTGTCACATCGAGGTCGGTTACACCCATACCGGTGGCATGCCGATGAGTGTGCATGCATTTTGTTTGTCATCACGCCGGGCGACGGTACGTATCTTTGCCGATGGACGCTGCGAGTATCGTCACGACCCACAGTGGTTCACCCCTTACATGCGACGCGAGACAGTAGAATGGCCAGCAAACAGTCAGCACGAAAAACAGTCCGTTTAACCCTGCCGGTTACTACGGCCGATCTGCAGGATCTGGAGATCGGTACCGTCGTTTACCTCGATGGTGTGATCTACACCGCGCGCGAGGGTGTTTATAAAAGAGTGCTTGAAGAAGGCGAAGCGCTGCCCGAAGGAGTGACGGAATTGAGCAATGTCAATTTTCATTGTTCGCCGGCTGCCGCGGTCGAAGCCGACGGTAGCTATACCGTCGGCGGAGTAACCGCGACCGCCAGTTTTCGTTTTGCCAAATGGATGAAGGAATGGCTGGCTTTATCCGGGGCGAAAATAATCATCGGCAAGGGGGGTATGTCGCAGCAGGATTACCTCGATATTCTGGTGCCCGCCGGTGCCATCTATCTAACTACGGTCGGCTATGGCACCGGAGCCCTGCTGGGGCGTGGCATTAAAAAGGTTCGCCAGGTTTACTGGCTGGAAGAGCTGAGTAACGCGCAGGCGATGTGGGTATTCGAAGTGGAGAATTTGGGGCCATTTATCGTCGAGAGTGATTTGCGCGGCAACAGTTTATTTGAGCAGCAGGGAAAATTAATAAACGCAAATCTGGATAAGCTTTATGCCGGGCTGAAAGCACCGGCATTACGCCGTTATGGTGAAACCGATGATCGCAAGGATGAATTAATTTAGGCTTGTCGGCCCACCCGGATAATTTTATGATACTTGCGCTGGTTCTCGAGACAGCATAGAATTTGCTGCGTTTCAGTAAGTATAAAAATAACTGTGCTAAGCATTTTTGGCATACAACCGGAGGTTTAAGATGAAGAAGTTATCCATGCTATCGTTTCTGGTAGCGGCAATATCCCTTACGTTCTCACAGGCCAGCCTGGCGGCTTCGGACTGCGGTGAAATTGTAATCGGATCGGCGATTTCGCTGACCGGAAAATACGCCACCAACGGCATCCACGCAAAGAATGGTTACGAATACGCGATCGTCAAGATCAGAGAAAATGGTGGCGTTAAGGTCGATGGCAAGTGCTACAACTTTAAAGTTATCTATTACGATGACGAATCCAAGGGCGATCGTGGTGCCACACTGGCCGAACGATTAATCAGCCAGGACAAGGTGCAATACATGCTTGGGCCATATTCTTCGGGCATGACCAAGGCAATCGCACCGGTCACCGAAAAATATCAAATTCCAATGATCGAAGCCGAAGGCGCTTCACGTTCATTGTTCAACAAGGGCTACAAGTACCTGTTTGCCGTATTGTCGACTTCCGAGCAGTACCTCGCTTCAGCGATTTCACTGGCAGCTGAAAAAGCTGAGGCGGCCGGCAAGCCGACTTCATCGGTTAAAGTCGCCATAGCGGTTGAGAACGATCCGTTTTCTCTCGACGTTCGCGCCGGTGTCATCGATGATGCGGCTCGCTTCGGAATGAAAGTGGTAATCGACGAAAAACTGCCCCGCGATCTTTCTGATATGAGCGCGATTCTGACCAAGGTGAAATTACTCAAGCCCGATGTACTCATCGTCAGCGGTCACTCCAAAGGTGCTGCTACAGCGGTTCGCCAGATCGAAGAGCAGAACATCAAGGTTCCAATGATTGCTTTGACCCACTGTGAAGCTGCTGACGTTACCGGTAACTTTGGTAAGGCTGCTAACGACATTCTTTGCTCCACGCAGTGGGCCGAGTCACTGTCTTACCAAGACAATATATTTGGCACCGCCCTGGAATACGAGGCGGGTTTCAAAGTGTCTTTCCCCGAGTACCTGAACAAGAAAGTGCCTTATCAGACTGCCCAGGCTTCTGCCGCGGTGTATGTTTTCAAGGATGCTTTCGAGCGTGCCAACAGCCTCGACAAGGACGAGCTGCGTGATGCTATTGCCGCGACCGACCTGATGACCTTTTACGGTGGAATCAAGTTTTCTCCCGCTGGTAACAATATCGCCAAGCCGATGGTATTACGTCAGATCCAGAATGGTGAATACAACGTAGTTGCGCCGTCGAAGTTCGCGTCGCACAAGTTAAACTGGCCACGTAACTAGTCTTCAATATCGATGATTCACCCGGGTGACGGAAACCACTGTCACCTGGGTGCTTTCAAATTCGATCGTTTAAAAAATAAAATCCCATGGATCAAATTCTCGGTAATCTCTCGCTGTTAGTCGAATTCCCGATCGTGAATTTAAAAATAATTCTCGACGGAATCATGATCGGTGCGCTGTTTGCGCTTGCCGCTTATGGCCTCGCGCTGGTCTGGGGCGTGATGAACGTGAAAAACCTGGCTCAGGGTGACTTCGTCATCTCCGGCGGCTATGTCGCCTGGTACCTGGATCAAAACGGTATTCCGGCACTGCTCGGTGTACCTGCCGCCTTTATTGTTATGTGGGGCATAGGCTGGGTTATTTACAAGCTGGTGATTTCCCGCGTTATCGAACGCGATCTATTTACCTCTTTGCTGGCGACCTTCGGGCTCGCCATCATGATGGCGCAAATCCTGAACCTGATGTTTGGTTCGGATACGCAAAGCGTCGACCTCGGTTACCCGACCTTACATTTCTTCGATGGTTTTATCGATGTCCCCATCGCCAAACTCATCGGTGTGTTAATGGCTACCGGCCTCGCCGCCGCGGTTATTATTTTTATGAAGACCAGTCGAATGGGGCAGGCGATCCGCGCGACGGCGCAGGACGCGCGAGCCGCGCGAGTAATGGGCATAGATACCGAAAAAGTTTACGCCTTTACCTTTTCGCTGAATTCGGCGATCTGCGGTGCCGCCGGCGCGATCATTGTCATGGTCTGGCTGGTGCAGCCTTTCTACGGTATTTCCTATTCGATTCGAGCCTTTGTCATCGTCACCGCAGCTGGACTGGGTAACCTGCCCGGCGTCATCGCGGCGGGTCTGGGCATCGGTGCGCTGGAACAATACGGCGCGCATATTTTCGGTATCGGTTACCAGCAGGCCGTTGCGGTCATGCTGTTGTTACTGGTGCTGCTCTATCGTCTAATACAGCAACGGCGTAATCGCCAGGTTTTAAAATAGGCGCAATGACCATGGCGAAAAATAAAACCATACTTTATTCAGTGATCCTGGCCTTCAGCCTTTTTTCACCCTTTGTCTTTCCTGACTACGGTACCCAGCTTGCGACCCTGTGGCTGATGATTATCGTGGCGATAACCTGGGATATGACCGGTGGGCAGATGGGTTATAACTCTTTGGGCAATATCTTCTTTTACGGTACCGGCATGTACGTTGCCGCGATAATCGCGATCGGGCTGGTTTACGATGTCGGCGACTATACCAACGCCGCCGGCGGCGGTATTTACGAGTTTACCGACGCGCAGTATTTCGGCGGTATGATTCTCGGCATTTTTGGTGCTGGCATATTCTGTTCGATTACCGCGATCATCATCGGTCTGCTGACCTTCGGCCTGCGCGGACCTTACTTTGCCATTGGTACCCTCGGCGTGGCTATCGCGGCTGGTGAACTGGTGTCCAACTGGGACTGGGTTGGCGGCGGACAGGGCATCGCTTTACCGGTTTATCCGGGCGATCTCGATACCGGCAAAATTTACTTTTACTTTTTGTTCGCGACGGTCGGCATCAGCGTCTTTTTATTCGTCAAGTGGTTGTACGGCACCCGTTTCGGGGCCGCTATCAATGCCATTCGAGACGACGAGGAGAAGGCCGACGCAATGGGAATACACACCTTGCGTTACAAGCTTTACACCTGGGCGATGGCGGCATTTTTCATCGGCATGGCCGGTGGCATATCGGCTTTTCAGTTAATCCATTTCGAACCGCTGGAAACAGCCTATCAAACCATCAACCTCGGCATTTTTATGGTGGTTTGCGTGCTACTTGGCGGCAAAGGAACCCTATGGGGCCCTGTCGTCGGTGCGATTCTGTTTCACCTGTTTAAGGAAATTACCTGGAATTACCTGCTTGGCTGGCAATGGGTTGCCCTGGGTGCGCTCATCGTCGTTACCGTGGTTTATTTCCAGGACGGCGTGATGGGTTACCTGATGCACCGCTACCCTGAATGGTTTGGCATCCGCGTCGAAGACAAGTCAGAAAAGACCGCGGGGCAATCACAATGAGCAGTATTATCGAAGTACGGCGAGTCTCTAAATCTTATGGTGGTGTAATCGCCAATCATGATGTCTCGCTGAAAGTTGCTACCGGTACCATTACCGGGCTGATCGGTCCGAACGGATCGGGCAAGACCACCATGTTCAATTCTATCGTTGGCTATCACCCCATCGATGAAGGTTCGATTAAATTCGAAGGCAAGGAAATCTCCAAGTTGGGGGTACAGGATATTGCCCGTCAGGGCATGTTGCGGACCTTCCAGCAGACACGCATTTACGGCGCTATGAACTGTGTGCAGAACATGTTGATTTCGCTGCCGCATCGCAAGATGAAACTCTGGGATGCTTTGAAAACCTTTACCCGCGAAGATTACGAACGCGCTGATCATTTGCTCGATTTTGTCGGCCTTTACGAAAAACGCCTGCTGAATAGTGGCGACCTTTCTTTCGGTCAGCAGAAGTTGCTCGAATTTGCGATGGCGCTGATGAATGAACCGACCTGTTTGTTGCTCGACGAGCCCACCGCCGGAATTAACCCGACGCTGATCAACGGTCTCATCGACCGGCTCAAGCGGGCCAACAGCGAGTTCGGGATTACCCTGTTTATTATCGAACACAACATGCGTGTCATCATGAACATGGCCGAGCATATCTACTGCCTTGCCCACGGTGAAATGCTGGCACAGGGCACACCCGATGAAATTCAGAACAATCAACTGGTAATCGATGCTTACCTGGGAGCTCATTGATGAGTGACAAGGAAAAAACAAGGGGTTACCACGGCGGCAATGTCGACTCGGTTATATCGGTCGAAGAAGTCACCCGTCAGGCCGCCGCAATCGCCGAGGATATCAGCCTCGAGCAGCTCGACGCTCTCGCCGGCAATGAATCCTTTGTATCGATTAGAAACCTCGTTGCCGGTTACGGACAGATGCAAATCCTGCATGACCTCGATCTGCGCGTCGGCAAGGGACAGTCGCTTTGCCTGATCGGGCCTAATGGCGCCGGTAAGTCGACCATCCTGCACGCGATTTTCGGCTTCAATCGTATATTTTCCGGCACCATCGAAATCGGTAGCGGTAACGACAAGCGCGATGTCACCCGCATGACCCCGAACCAGAAGCTGGCGAAAGCGGGCATTGCCTATATCCTGCAGGATAAGTCTATTTTCCCCGGGATGACCGTCGAGGAAAACCTGTGGATGGGTGGCTTCCTCAAGGATAAGCCAGCGGAAGCAAAAATCGCCGCGGAAAAAGTGTTCGATAAATATTCCCGCCTTGCCGACCGACGCAAGCACAAGGCCGGGGTGCTTTCCGGTGGTGAGCGACGGTTGCTGGAAATTTCTCGGGCGCTGGTTATGGACCCTGAAATTCTGCTCGTTGACGAACCTTCGATAGGCCTGGAGCCGCGTTTCATTGACATGGTCTTCGACATACTGGACGACCTGCAGCATAGCGAAGGCAAGACCATCATCATGGTCGAACAGAACGCCAAGAAGGGTCTGGAATTTGCCGATATCGGTTATGTGCTGGTATCCGGTCAGCTGGCGATTGCCGGCAAAGGTGATGACCTGCTGAAAAACCCAAAGGTCGGCGAGCTGTTTCTAGGCGGCTAGCATGACAACCCGTTATAAAGTAGCCGTCATCCCGGGCGATGGCATCGGTATGGAAGTCGTCCCCGAAGGCCTTAAGGTGCTGAATGCGGTTGCCAGCCGGTTCAATCTTGCATTTGAATTCGGCCATTTCGACTGGAGTTGCGAACGCTTTCTTGAAACTGGTGCGATGATGCCCGAAGACGGCATCGCCCAGCTCGCCGACTTTGACACTATTTTCCTCGGTGCTGTCGGTTTCCCCACGGTGCTCGACCATGTCTCGCTGTGGGGTCTGCTGATCCCGATCCGTCGCGAATTCCAGCAATACATCAATTTGCGCCCGGTGCGGTTATTCGAAGGCATGCAATGCCCACTCGCCAATAAACAACCAGGTGACATCGACTTCTACGTGGTACGCGAAAACTGTGAAGGCGAATACTCGAATATCGGTGGGCGATTGAACGAAGGAACCGCCGATGAAATGGTCATGCAGCAGTCAATTTTTACGCGCAAGGGTACCGACCGGGTACTCAAATACGCCTTCGAGCTGGCGATGACACGCGACGCCAAACGCCTCACTTCCGCGACCAAATCGAACGGCATAATCCACACCATGCCCTACTGGGATGAACGCGTTGTCGAGATGGCGAAAGCTTACCCCGAAATCGATGTCGACAAGTACCACATCGATATTCTGGTGGCCCATTTTGTCAATCGACCGGAAATATTCGATGTCGTCGTCGGCTCTAACTTATTCGGTGATATCCTTTCTGACCTTGGACCGGGCATTACCGGCACCATCGGTATCGCCCCGTCGGCGAACATTAACCCGGAAGGTGATTTTCCTTCGATGTTCGAACCGGTGCACGGCTCCGCCCCCGATATTGCCGGGCAGGGCATTGCAAATCCAATTGGTCAAATCTGGTCGGCAGCGATGATGCTCGACCACCTCGGGCACCGCGACGCGCACGATGTTATCGTCACAGCGATTGAAGATGTGCTGCGTGAACGCGACCAGCTCACGCCCGATCTGGGGGGTAGCTCCAGTTGTGCCGAATGCGGTTCGGCGATAGCGGCACGACTCGCTAGCTAGCAACCAGGCAACTAGCGCGCCAATAGCAATAGCCCAATACTGGCGCTAATCATGACTATGCCGATTAGCTCGAGTCGGGTTATTTTTTCTTTAAAAAACAACACGGTAGCAGCAAAGGTAAATAACAGTTCGATCTGGCCGAGGGCGCGCACATAGGTCGCGTTTTGCAGGGTAAAGGCGGTAAACCATCCGATCGAGGTCAATCCTCCACAGAGTCCAACCAGGCTGGCCGGTTTCCAGTAAACAAAAACCTTTCGCAGTTCGCCGGCCTCCCTGATTGCCATATAACTCCCCATCACCAGGGTTTGAATAATGAGCACGATGAGCAGGGTAAAGGATGACGCCATTAAATAGCTGTCGCTCGCCAGTGACAACGAAGCCGCGCGAAACAACACCACGCTCGCACCCAGCCAGGCGGCGCAGCTCAAACCGATCAGGGTGGGTTTACGCCATAGGCTGCCAGCAATGCTCGACCAGGATAATTTAGCCTGTCCGGCAGTCAGCACCAGCAGGCCGATAGCACTGATCGCGATGGCTACAGTTGCCAATGGTGTAATGCGATCGCCGAGCAGGAGCAAACCGAAGATCGCCACCATCACTACTTCGAGTTTGGAAAAAGTCGTCCCTACGGCAAAGTTGTGGAAGGAAAATAACCACAATAAGAAAAAAGTGAAGATGATCTGACAAAGGCCACCGAAAAATGCGTAGCCCAGGAATGCGCGATTGATTTCGGGCAGGCCGGTATCGCTGAAATAGACGATGGCGCAAAAGTAAATTATCGCGACCGGCAGCGCATAAATGAAACGAACATAGGAGGCAGCGGCAGTGCTGAGCTTGCCCTGTAAGTTTTTCTGCATCGCCGAACGCAGGTTTTGAAAAAACGCCGCGGCGATGGTAAATGGTATCCACAGTTCCATTATTTTTGATTGTAATTGTATGTGTTATTGGCTTGACCCGGAGGCTATTCTAAACGAAGCTCGACGCTGCGCGCAGGAAAAATAATCAATAGATAGATAACTCCAGCATTTGAAGAAGGTCTAGTACCGAAGGATATTAAAACTTGACTAGTAATGGCACTGTACAAGTGAATGACTGGATTATTTCTCCAAAACGACGCTGTGTCCGGCGCGCCGGCCGATACGTCCATGTACGCTCGGCTGCGGTATCCCTGCCGCAGACGCTTTTTGGAGAAACAATCCAGTCATTTAAAATTTAGCATCGTATCTGAAGACGAAATCAGAGCCTCTCAAGAAACAAGGAATCTATGACCACCCATCATCTCGCCCAACTCAACATCGCCAAAATGAAATTCCCCATCGATTCGCCTGACATGTCGGGCTTCGTCGACCAGCTCGACGAAGTGAATGCACTTGCCGATGCGGCGCCCGGATTTGTCTGGCGACTGCAAACCGAAGAAGGTGACGCCACCGGCATCGACTTTTTCGGTAGTGACATTCTGGTCAATATGAGCGTCTGGGAAGATGTCGAATCCTTGCACAACTATGTTTATCGGTCGGCGCACAATAAAGTGATGGCGCAGCGCAAGCAATGGTTCGATTCGTTTGAACAACTCTATTCGGTATTGTGGTGGGTCGAAGCGGGGCATGTTCCCGACCTTGAAGAGGCGAGCGCGCGTCTGCAACTTCTACGTGAGCAGGGCGCGACGCAGGAAGCTTTTACCTTTAAGCAGTTATTCGAGGCGCAATAGCCTCTATATGATTTTCTCGCGAAATCTGGTGATCGCACTGATCGCGACCATTGTGTCGTTCAGTACACTGTATACCCCGCAACCGATTCTCCCCTTGCTGGTCGATGCCTTTGCCATCAGCCCGGGCGAAGCCGGGTTATTGATTACCGCCACCCTGCTGCCGCTGGCCATCGCTCCAATTTTGTACGGTTATTTTCTGCAGGCGATTCCGGCCCGGCTGATGCTGATCGTCGCCTTCAGTCTGTTAATCGTCGACCAGTTGTTGTTTTACTTCGCCGTGGAATATTGGCATTTGTTGCTGTTGCGTCTGCTTCAGGGCTTTCTACTTCCGGCTATCTTCACTGCCTTGATGACTTTCTGTTCGACCACAGTGCCCCCCGCGCTGGTCCGTCGGGCGATGGGGTTTTATATTGGTTCGACCATTATCGGCGGCTTTATAGGTCGGCTTGCCGGTGGTTTTTTTGCCAGCTTTTACGAATGGCAAACCGCGTTCGTGGTGATGGGGCTGATTCAGATTATTCCGTTGGCATTAATTATTACGGTTAAGTCGGACACCGACATTAATTTTTCACGGCTGGATATTAAATCGGTATCCCGGGTGCTGGCCCGGCCCGGCTATCGCTATATGTTCCTCGCGCTATCCAGCGTTTTTTTCGTTTTTTCAGGGGTGTTGAATGTTATCCCTTTCCACGTGCAGGATCTCGATGCATCGATTTCCCCACTGTTGATATCGATGCTGTATCTGGGTTATCTGGTCGGGGCCCCGGTTTCTTTTTTTGCCGAGCCCTTAAGCCGTAAACTGAAAAGCGACCACAAAGGCATGGTGTTTGGTTTAGCCTTGCATGCCATCGGTTTGATCAGTTTTCTGTTCGTTAGTTTTCAGGGGCTGGTGATTATGATGTTCTTTTTTTCCGCCGGTTTTTTTCTGATCCACTCGATGCTGTCTGGCCTGGTCAACCACCTTGCCAGCGAGCACAAGGGCGTGGTCAACGGACTCTATGTTTCGATTTATTATTTCAGCGGTGCGCTGGGGTCCTGGCTGCCCGCGTATTTTTATGTTGGCCTCGGCTGGAATGGCATGCTGGTATTGTTCGGCGCCATATTATGCGTCTCCTTGTGGAGTATCGGTCGATTCCGTGCCATCAATTGAATTCAGCGGCCTGTCGTTATAAGTTAGTACGCTGCGCCCCCGGATGCAGGTAATATAATGCCATTGTTCGATCAGGATAATTGTTATGCCCCACATTGTGCTTGAGTATTCGTCTAATGTTCCCAGGCTTGCCGGGTTTGCAGAATTGTTCGCCGAGGTGCATCAGGCATTGCATAGCATTGGTGGCATCAAGCTGGACAATTGCAAAAGCCGGGCGCGGGTCGCTGATGATTATTACATTGGTGATGGTGACTCCGGGAATGCTTTTATTCATTTAAATATCGAATTCGTCGCCGGGCGCAGTACCGAGGTCAAGCAGGCGATCGGCAACGAATGCCTGCGACTGTTAAAGCATTATTATCAGCAGAAACTGTCGGATAAGTTACAAATCACTGTCCAGATTGATGATTTACTTCTCGACTTCTATTTTAAATACCCCGAAGGGACGCTGACTAAACAATGAAAAAAGCGACTACTACGCCGTTTATGGCGCCACCCGAATACGGCCAATCGTTGACCGGCTTTACCATAAATTTATTAACCCCGAATATTGCGCGCGCGCTTATTTTCCAGCGCGACGTGCTCCAGTCTGGTCTTTTGCACGCCGATGAAGATTTATTGATCTGCGCCGGTTTTGGTTGCAGCTGGATGGTGCACGCCGATCATACCTACGATAAACATCCGATGTTAAGCGATACGTTACAAGAAACGCGTCGCGGCGCAGGTGTTGAGTTACGCCTGCACGGCTGTAACCCCGATAAGGCGGCACAGCGCGCCCGGCAACATGGTTTTGCTGTGCTCTACGGGCCGTGCGATCAACCCGACCATGGATTACGCGAAGCGCATATCGTCGATGCCGATGGATATATCTGGGTACCGGATGTTCCCTTAGGTTAAGGCACCTCTGATCAATTCGTGAATAAACATCTTGAGCCCAAAATAGGCAATGTCTGCGTTATGAAACTTACCAATAGCGGTGCTATTGCTTGCGTTTCATGCCTTGCCATTTCCGATTTTGAATCTCAAGCTGACTTATCCAGAATTAATCAGAGGTACCTTAGCTATGCCTGAAGCAAAAGACGCGCGGGTTTTTTTTGCCCTCTGGCCCGATAGTCTACAACGCGATAGCCTCAATCGACAAAACCTGGCAATAGAAATTGACGGGTCTGCGCACCGTGTCCCCGATTACAATTTGCATTTAACCCTGCATTTTGTCGGCAATGTCAGTTTCGATCAGCTTGAACGTATGCAGGAATCGGCGCTCGAAGTACAGGCAGAATCATTTGAGTTAACCATCGATTGCCAGGGTTACTTCGAAAAACCACGCGTACTCTGGCTCGGTTGCAGTACCGTCCCCGATGGCTTGAACGATTTACATCAGCGCTTGGGAGCTGCGCTGGGCAAAAGTGGTTTCCAGCCCGAAGCGCGACCTTTCAATCCGCATATTACAATTGCGCGGAAACTTAAAGCGCCGGATTTGATTCCGATTGACCCGATCGTCTGGCCGGTCGATCGCTTTGCCTTGATTCAATCGACGTCGAAAGGTAATGGTGTAGTATACAGCCTGCTGCGTTCCTACCCACTGGCTTACCCATTGCAATGAATCAATCTGACGAATTCAAACTTCCGCGCGAAGTAGTCAAAAATTTAACCCTGCGTTCCGACGTCAAAGGCCTGGTGCAATTAGCTGCACATATCGCTTTGCTGGTGGTGGCGGCAGCGTTGTTGCAGGCAAGTTTTGCCAGTATCTGGTTGCTGCCGGCATTAGTGATCTATGGAATCATTTTAATTTTTCTTTTTGCACCCTTGCATGAAACTATCCATTTCACCGCGTTCAGATCGCGCTGGATTAATAATCTGGTAGCATCGGTATGCGGGTTCCTGCTGTTACTCCCGTATCAGTATTTTCGGGCGTTTCATTATAGTCATCACCGACATACGCAAAACCCGGAGCTTGATCCCGAACTCGAAGAAAAGAAGTGGAGCACGCGGGGAGGTTACTGGTGCTATCTTTCCGGCTTACCAACCTGGTGGGCGGCTGCGAAAACCATTATCGAGCATGCGCAGGGGCGGGTTTCGGCGCAGTATATCGAAGCATCAAAACACCCGGTGATCATCAAGGAAGCGCGTATTCATGTCGCCGGCTATGCGGCATTACTTTTTTTCAGCCTGCTATTTTCCAGCGCTATTATCTGGTGGTACTGGCTGTTACCCGCTTTGTTGGGTCAGCCCTTCCTGCGGCTTTTTTTACTGGCCGAGCACAGCGGCTGCGACCTTGGCGATAACATGCTGGAAAACTCGCGCACTACCTACACGACGCCCATGCTTAATTTACTCGCCTGGAATATGCCCTACCACGCCGAGCATCATTACCTGGCGTCGATTCCATTTCATGCGCTACCGGCCTTGCACGCTTACACCGGAGAAAAGGTGAAATTCAGGGCGAATGGCTACATCGAGACCAACTTGAAGATAAGTCCCTAGTTGGTGAGACATTACGCGCAAAGCAGGTTCACGCCGCTGTGTTGTCGATTTGATTACTGACAAGGAAAGTATTCCCGCAGGCGTCGGATGGATGCTACTGACCATGCTGTTGTTCGTTACCATGGATGCCATTGCCAAGTATCTATTGCAGGTTTTTGATCTGGTTCAGGTAGTCTGGGCGCGCTTCTTTATGCATATTCTCTGGGTAGTCATCTACATGTTCTTTGCGCGGTCGATGCAATTTCGTAGCAACCGCATCGGGCTGCAATTGACCCGCTCGGTATTGCTGTTCACCGTGACCATATTCTTTTTTCTCGGAATTAGCTCCATACAGTTGGCGACCGCTTCGACCATTATGTATCTGGCCCCGATACTGGTTACCCTGTTTGCCATCCCGCTGCTCGGGGAAAAGGTCGGCCTGCGACGCGGCATTAGTGTCGCGGTCGGCTTCATCGGTGCCCTGATTACGGTCAGGCCCGGCATGGATGGGTTTCAAATCGGTCTGTTGTATATGCTGGTCGCGGCTTTCGCGCATTCTTTCTATTTAATTGCAACACGTAAAATCCGCATTTACGACCAGCCGCTGACGTCACTGTTTTATACCGCGATCACCGGTGCGCTGGTCATGTCGTTTATTGTTCCCTTTTACTGGCA
>JBLHOA010000078.1:0-13214 GCA_047622345.1 Gammaproteobacteria bacterium
AAAGGGGGGCTTGAATGTCTCGCATAACCGGGTTAATGCGTCGACATTGGTATTTGCAGTAAGCGCAAAAACTTTATATTTATCAGGGTGCCGCGCGATGATATCGAGCGTGGACTGACCGACCGATCCGGTTGCACCGAGTATCGTAATCTGCCTCATTGCAAGCCCGCTATCCACAATCCTGCGACAAAGACCGGGGACGCCGCAATGATGCTATCGACCCTGTCTAGAATACCGCCGTGCCCCGGTAACAGCTTGCCACTATCCTTTACACCAGCCTCTCTTTTCAGAATGCTTTCGAACAAATCACCGACCACCGATAGCACCGAGGTTACCAATCCTATGATTAGAAAGGGAATCAGCGGTAAACCGAAACCATCGCTGAGCTGGTAAACCAGCAGTATCCAGACGGTATTAGCAGCAATGCCACCAACCACACCTTCCCAGGTTTTCCCGGGACTGATTGCGGGGGCTAACTTATGTTTGCCGAAGCGCTTGCCGCTGAAATAAGCACCGATATCGGCAATCCAGACCAGCGTACAAAGATAAAGCAGCATCCAGCTGCCTTCGCTATAACGGGTTTGAAGATGAACCAGACCTTGAACACAAACCCAAAGCAAGGAAAGAGCAAAGATCAGTAGCATTGATCGTTGCAACAAATTCCAACGACCACTAAAGCGATAGCAAAACAGGCTGATCGATATCAATAACCAGCAAGCAAGGCCATACATGGCAAACCAGTGTTGATCCAGGAAATCGATAGTCGCCAGCGACCACCAGAACAGCAGCGGCAAAGGAACAGCCAGTAAACTTGCCATTATCGGCCCGACCTTGAGGGTAAGCATGACCAGTTCGCGGGCGGCAGTATAAAGTAGAACCGCAAATAACAGATTAATGCCAACGCTGTTTCCCAGTGCAATCGTTCCGACGAGAATGCTAGCAAGGATAATCGCGGTAATAATTCGTTGCTTTAGCACTTTAGCTCAAGACCTCGATCTGCTCGCCGGTTCTTCCATAACGCCGCTGCCGGTTGGCATAGTCATCAAGCGCCAGTTGCATTTCTTTTTCGTCAAAATCGGGCCAAAGCACGTCGCTGAAATAGAATTCACTATAGGCGAGCTGCCACAACAGAAAATTACTGACCCGGTGCTCACCGCCGCTACGGACGAACAGATCCGGCAGAGGACTATCGGCAAGGCTTAACTCGTCGGCGATCGAGCCAGTTGTCAAATCAACCGCTTTTAGCGTTCCGGCCTCAATTTTAACCGCTAACTTCTGTACCGCCTGAGTAATGTCCCATTGACCCCCATAGTTAGCGGCGACATTTAAAGTCATTTTGTGATTATTTTTAGTTTTTTGTTCCGATACCAGAATTTGTGCGCGTAGTGGTTCGCTAAACTGGTCGCGATCTCCGATGAAGCGGATGCGGATGTTATTTTCATCCAACTCTTCAATATTTTGTTTTAACGATTGCATGAATAAGTCCATCAAACCGTTAACTTCTTCGCTCGGGCGATTCCAGTTTTCGCTACTAAAGGCAAAAAGCGTCAGATGCTGAACGCCACAGCCAGCAAAAAATGCAATCGCACGGCGCGCCGTTTCAACACCTTTACGATGCCCCATATTGCGAGGCATCAAACGCTTTTTAGCCCAGCGCCCGTTTCCATCCATAATGATGCAAACATGGCGGGGAATTGATACTGATTCGGAATTGCTCATCAATACAATCGTTAAGCTGGTTAAATTTCCATCAAATCCTTTTCTTTGGCCTGGAGCAGAGTTTCAATCTCATCGGTCGACTGATTAGTCACCTGTTGCACCAGATCCAGCCCCCGATGCTCATCGTCTTCGGAAATATCCTTGTCCTTTTCCAGCGATTTTAAATCGGCATTCGCATCGCGACGAATATTACGTACCGCAATTCTCGCATTCTCTGCCAGTTCGCGTACCACCTTGACCAGCTCTTTGCGCCGCTCTTCGGTCAATGGAGGCATCGGCACGCGTATTACGGTACCGGCAGTCGACGGGTTCAACCCCAGATCAGAAGACATAATAGCCTTTTCTATAATCGACACCATCGATTTGTCCCAGGGTGAAACTGCAAGCGTTCTAGCATCCTCAACCGTGATATTGGCCGCCTGGCCGATGGGCACATCACTGCCATAGAAATCGACAATAATATGATTCAACAGGCTCGGGTGGGCCCTGCCCGTTCTAATTTTTGACAGTTCTACTTTAAAGGCTTCGATACTCTTGTTCATACGCCCAAGTGCATCCTGTTTGACATCTTCAATCATTGTTATTCCTCACTGTGCTACTGACGCGGGTACCAATAGACTGACCCTGCGCCAATTTTAATAATGCGCCCTGATCATTGATGTCGCAGACCACCAGATCCAGTCCATTATCCTTGCATAGAATCATAGCGGACAGATCCATCACCGCCAGTCGTTTATCAATAGCGAGATCATAATCAAGACTTTCATATCGAACCGCGTCATCATATTTATTCGGGTCACGATCGTAAATACCGTCCACCTGCGTCGCCTTAATTAACAAATCAGCCTGAATTTCAATGGCGCGCAAACTGGCTCCGGTATCGGTTGTAAAATAAGGGTTCCCAGTTCCGCCGGCGAAGATAATTATCTCACCATTGGCGATTCGACGGCGAGCGTCTCGCTGGCTGTATCGATCACATACCTGGGGCATATCGAGGCCCGACATGACCGCAGAGCTCGCCTGATGGCGCGCCAGCGAATCCTGCAGAGCAAGTGCATTCATTACCGTGGCCAGCATTCCCATCTGATCACCAGTGACTCGATCGAGACCAGCCGCCGCCAGGCCTGCTCCGCGGAAAATATTGCCGCCACCGATGACGACCCCCAACTCAACCCCGGATTGCTGCAGCCCCTTTAATTCAAGCGTTAGTTTATCCACGATTTTTGCGTCGATGCCGGAGTTCTGGCTCCCGAGCAGCGCTTCTCCGCTGAGTTTAACCAGAATGCGTTTATGTACCAGATCAGTCATGTCTATCTAATAGGGCGTAAAATCGATGCAATATATCACAACCATAAAAAAGGCCGCTATTTGCGGCCTTTTTGCCTAACCATTTAGTTGCGAAGCAACTTCCGCGGCGAAATCCTCGACCTTCTTCTCGATTCCTTCACCGACTTCGTAGCGGATAAATCGTGAAATCGAAGCATCGGCTGACGCTAGTAGTTTCCCTACTGTCTGATCGGGGTCTTTAACAAAGGGTTGATCGACCAGGGTGATCTCGGCCAGGAATTTACTCAATCGACCCTGAATCATTTTCTCGATGATTTCAGCCGATTTACCACTGGATTCGGCCTGCGCGATCAAAATGCCCTTTTCCTTATCGACGAACTCGGCCGGTACTGCAGCTTCATCAACAAACTGCGGATTAACCGCCGCAACATGCATCGCAATATCTCGAGCCATGTCACCATCAGCGCTGGATTCAACCAGTACACCGATTCGGGCACCGTGCAGATAGGAAGCGATTGAGTCTGACGACTCGACAATTTCAAAGCGTCGCAGTTGAATGTTTTCACCCACTTTTGAAATCAATGCCTCTCGGCTTTCCTCTATAGTACGGCCATCGGGCAATGTCAGCGCGACCAGAGATTCGATCGAATCCGGGCTCTCGCTCATAATTGCAGCCAGTACACCATCGGCAAACGACTGGAAATTATCATCTTTCGCAACAAAATCAGTTTCCGAATTAATTTCCAGAATAGCCGCTCGTTTTGCGTCGTCGCTAACCGCTACTTTGATCGCGCCATCGGCAGCCACTCGCCCGGCTTTCTTGTCGGCCTTGGCCGCGCCAGATTTACGCATCAATTCAGCCGCTGCTTCAATGTCACCATCACACTCGACCAATGCTTTTTTACATTCCATCATGCCCGAGCCGGTTCGCTCGCGCAGTTCTTTTACCAAAGATGCTGTTATAGCCACTTCAATACCTCAATCAAATTAAAATACGTTCTACAAATAGACAACCGCTACTCTTCAGTAGCGGCTTTTTTCGTTGCGGCCTTCTTGGTTGCAGCTTTCTTGATTGCAGCTTTTTTAGGCGCTGCATTGTCGGCTGCTACCTTGTCTTCACCTGCATCAGCTTCGATTGAAGGCGCTTCAACTTCGGTTGAAGGCGCTTCAGTTTCAACTTCGCCCGAAGGTGCATCAGCTGAGGTTACTTCAACGGCAACGTCGTCGGCAGCCGGTTCAGCAGCAACTGCCTTCTCAGATCCATCCTCTTCAACGCTTGCAGCAGGAACCTTTTTAGCGGTCGATTTTTTCGCAGATACTTTAACCGATGGTTTTGCACCAGTAGCAGCATCGTCCAGTTCTATCAGCTCGCCGTTACCGTCACCGGCATTCGCAATGCTTTGCTTTCCGTCAAGAACAGCGTCGGCAACCAATTTCGTATAAAGCTTGATCGCACGCATTGAGTCATCATTACCGGGAACAATGTAATCAATGTTATCGGGTGAATTGTTGGTATCGACAATTCCCACAACCGGGATTCCCAGTTTGGTTGCTTCCAACACTGCAATTTTTTCATAACCTACGTCGACAACAAACAAAACGTCGGGCAAGCCGGCCATTTCCTTGATGCCACCGAGGGTTTTCTCAAGTTTTTCCTGCTCACGAGACAGATTCAAAATTTCTTTCTTGCTGATTTTTTCGTAGTTATTACTTTCCGCCAGGCTTTCCAGTTCTTTCAATCGCTTGATTGACGCGCGCACAGTACGGAAGTTGGTCAACATTCCACCCAACCAGCGATGGTTGACGAAAGGCATACCACAGCGGCGAGCTTCTTCAGCAATCGCATCGCTAGCGGCACGTTTGGTGCCAACGAACATAACCTTGCCTTTCTTGGATGCGACTTTACCGAGGTAATTCAACGCATCCTTGCACATCGGCATGGTTTGCTCGAGATTGATAATATGGATTTTATTGCGCTCGCCGAAAATAAAGGGAGCCATTTTAGGATTCCAGAAACGAGTTTGGTGACCGAAGTGCACGCCCGCTTCCAACATTTCACGCATAGTGACGTTAGACATAAGTTTCTCCAGATGTCATTGCGAATAGTATTCAGTTAACTATCCGGGGTTAAGCCTCCACATATCCGACGTATACGACCTGTACTCTGGTAAAATACAGGCACCCATACACGCGTTACGATATGTGTGTGTCGTTTAAAACACCGATTTAGCCAGTGTTTTGATTAATTTGCTTTGGCAGTTGCCGAGAGCGCGCGCTTTATACCATAATCCCGTATCTCCAACAACTAATCGGCCGAAATTAATGGGTGTTACGATCAAATCTGCAGAAGAAATAGAAAAAATGCGCATTGCAGGCCGACTGGCCGCCGATGTATTGCGCATGATCGAACCTCATGTGGAGCCGGGCATTACCACGCAGCGTTTAAATGACATTTGCCATGACTACATGGTAAACGAACAGAAGACTATCCCGGCACCGCTAAATTATCGTGGCTTTCCTCGCTCGATCTGCACCTCGGTAAATCACGTTGTCTGTCACGGCATTCCCGCCGAAAAGCGTTTGAAAAATGGCGACATCATCAATATCGACATTACCGTCATTAAAGATGGCTACCACGGCGACACCAGTCGCATGTTCATGGTGGGCAAACCCACTATTCAGGGGCAGCGACTTTCAAAAATTGCCTACGAATGCATGAAGATCGGAATCGAGTTGATCAAACCCGGTGTCCGCCTTGGCGATATCGGTTTCGCCATCCAGACCCATGCCGAAAAAAATAATTTCAGCATTGTGCGCGAATATTGCGGGCACGGCATTGGCAAAGTATTTCACGAAGATCCTCAGGTCTTGCATTATGGCAAGCCCGGAACCGGGCTGGTGCTCGAAGCGGGAATGACCTTTACCATCGAACCGATGCTGAATCTGGGTAAGCGCCAGGTAAAGCTGTTACCCGATGACTGGACCGTAGTCACCAAGGACCACAGCCTTTCCGCCCAATGGGAACATACCAATCTGGTCACCGATGATGGATTCGAAGTTTTAACCCTGCACCCTGAGTTTGGATTTTAACGACGGTGGAAACTAACATTGAGCCGTTTCTGAAACGCTCGGTTGCGCAGGGCAACATTAAACCGGCACCAATCAAAGAAGGGCTGAATCAAGCTTATGAGCAGATTTCAAAGGACTTTGACAGCGGCGTTTCCCCGGAAAAACTGGTTCGCCAACGGGCGCTGTTGATCGATCACAGCCTGCAGTTTTGTTTCAAACACTTCATCCCGCCAAAATATTATTCGAGCACCGCTTTGGTCGCCGTAGGCGGCTATGGCCGCTGTGAATTGCTGCCCGGGTCAGACATCGATTTGATGATTTTACTGGGCAAGCGGCCGGCCAAAGACTTACAGCTCGCGCTTTCTTCATTCCTTGCCTTTTTGTGGGATATCGGATTAGAAGTCGGGCACAGCGTGCGCACTATCAAGGACTGCAAACGCGAGGGGAAGGCCGACGTTACAGTGATGACCAATATGATTGAGTCGCGTTTAATCACTGGCGACGAAACCTTATGCGATGACTTTCAAAGCAGCATCGCTCCCGACAAAATGTGGTCTTCGCGTCAATTTTTTGAAGCCAAACTAGAGGAACAACAGGGGCGTCACCTTCGCTTTAACGATACCGCCTATAATCTGGAACCGAACATCAAAGAAGGCCCCGGCGGGCTGCGTGATATACAGATAATCGGCTGGGTTGCCAAGCGCCATTACGGTGTCCGCTCCTACGATGAACTGGTAGCACACGGGTTTATCACCGAAGCAGAGCATCAGATATTGAAATCGGGTCAAGAACATTTGTGGAAAATCCGCTTTGCTTTGCATCGCCTCGCCGGAAGGCGTGAAGATCGACTGCTGTTTGATTATCAGAATCAACTCGCCACCGAATTCGGTTTTGAATCCGGCGAGCATAACCTCGCCATCGAACAATTCATGCAGCAATACTATCGGACCATCATGGAACTGGAACGATTGAATGAAATGCTACTGCAGATATTCAAAGAAGAGATCCTGCTGAATGCATCCGATAAAAAAGTTGAAGTGTTAAATGAACGCTTCAACTTGCGTAATAATTATATCGAAGCATCCCGAGCCGATATTTTTGTGCAGTATCCACCGGCCCTGGTCGAATTATTTTTGCTGATTTCGACTCACGAAAAATGTCAGGGGGTTACCGCTGCGACGATTCGCATGGTGCGTGAACACCTATACCTGATCGACGATGCCTATCGCCAGAATGAAACTGTCAATCAGTTATTCATGCAATTGATGAGCGCGCCAAACGGACTGACCCATCAAATGCGCCGGATGAATTCCTACGGATTTCTGGCGGCCTATATTCCCGCTTTCGATAAAATCACCGGGCGTATGCAATACGACCTGTTCCATGCTTATACCGTTGATCAGCACACCATTTTTGTGATTCGTAACTTGCGTCGCTTTGCGCTGCAAAAGCATGAAGACGAGTTCCCCTTCTGCAACCTGGTTTACAGCAAGTTAGAAAACCCATACCTGTTATACCTTGCCGCACTTTTTCATGATATTGCCAAGGGCCGGGGCGGAGATCACTCGGTGCTAGGCGCCGAAGAAGCGACTAAATTCTGCCTGCAGCACAATCTCAACCGCAAGGAGACCCGGGTGGTGTCGCAACTGGTACGTGACCATCTGTTGATGTCGGTTATCGCACAGCGCAAAGACATCAGCGACCCCGATGTGGTGCGTGACTTTGCTAGACAGGTGGGCAGCATGAACATGCTTAACTACCTTTATCTATTGACCGTGGCCGATATTCGCAGCACTAACCCGAAACAATGGAACAACTGGAAGGATGCCTTGTTGCAACAATTGTATCGCTCCTCCAAAGCAGTGATCAGACGCGGCATTGACCATGCACCCGATATCGAAGAAATCATCCAGGAAAATCGTGACGCCGCACTTGAAGCGATGGCCGAACTGCCTTTCAGCATTGAACAAATCAATTCGGTGTGCGACCGCTTGCCCGGCGATTACTTTTTGCGTCACCATCCGCTCGAAATCAAATGGCACGTCAATACCATATTGAGCAATCCAGGCGTGGCCACTCTGGTCAGCACGCGCCAGGCTACCTACACTAAAAACACCAAAGTATTTGTCTACTGCGATGAAGTGCCCTATGTTTTTTCACAGGTTACCGGAACCCTGGATTCACTAGGATTAAGCATTTTAAATGCCGAAATTTTCACCACCACCGACAAAAAAGTAATGGATACCTTCATCATTCATGACAGACAGGGAAATGCCGTAACTAACGCGCAAACAATAGCCCAGATCGAAACCGAGTTATGCCGTTCGTTACAATCAAAATCGGTCCATCAGGGCAACCACAATGTGCGCAGGTCCCGGCAATTAAAGGTTTTTAATCACCCTACCGAAATCAGTTTCCAACAGGATTACATTAACAGTCGTACCGTGATGGAAATTTCTGCGCTCGACATGCCAGGGCTGCTGTCAGTCATTGCCAATGTTATTGCCGAACAGGGCATCAATGTAATTCACGCAAAAATATCGACCCTGGGAGAGAAAATCGATGACATCTTTTATCTCACCGATAAAAATGGTGGCGCATTAACTGACCCGAATGCTCTCGGTTTGCTCGAGCGATCATTAATCGATGCACTCGAAGCGCGTAAAGCGGCCTGATCAAATCCCAGAGCACAAACCAGCAAAGGTATTAGCAATGTCAATCACTCTGGGCAATCCAATTGAATCTGCGGTCGATGGGGAAAACAACCCGATCGAGTTTGATATTGCCTATCCGATTCGTCGCAATCTGGTCGCCAGTATAGAAGCGATTAGGGCTATTCATGGCGCCGATAGTGCTCTGCTGCCGATGTCGGGCATGTCCTGTGGCGGCGGTATATTTTCGCGACAGGCTGTCAGTAGAACCGTTGTTGGATTGCAGTTCCAGGCGACCTTAGCACCAGCAGTCAAAATGGCAGGGGTAAGCAATTTAAGCGAAGTCGATCTCGACGAAATTTTTATCGACACGAAGAATCAACAGGTTTGTGCCGGTGCGGCGATCACCCTCGATCAACTGAATGTCGCGTTGGCCGAACAGCTTGGTGCACAGTTTAAAGTTGCGGGTGCTGACCTCACCAGTTATCAGTATGCTGCCGTCGGGGCAACTTTTATGACCGGTGGCATGGGACCCCAACGCCGCTACTTTAGCGACAGTGTTAGCGAAATTTCGATTTACCGCGAAAACCAGCTCGAAGGGGTCAGCGGTGAAGCCCTGAAAGGCTATGCAGGTACCTATGGATGGACCGGCATCGTCAGCGCTGTCCGCTGTCGATATCACCGTTTCCCAGAAAACGAGATTGCTTTTGCCATTCCGGTTTCCAACCAGCCGGAAAAGCTCGCTCGTTTCCTGCAACAGGTGGCACCTTTTTGTTATTTCGAACTGCAAAATGACAGGCCTGCAAACGAGGAAATCAAAAGCAGCATGATTCTCGGGCTGGAGCATGTCACGACAAAATCAATGGGGCCGATGCTAAGAAGTCAGCAGCAGGAAATCATGCACCGTCGCGCGCATTCCCTGCTTGAAAAATGTGAAGTTGCCGGCAAGCAGGGATTGATATTCGTCAGCGGGTTTAGCGACCTGCCGGTTGACGAGTTTCTATTTCAACTAGTCGATGATATTGACGCGCCTTCACCCTGCATTGCGGGGATATCGCTGGAACACAGCGAAATTTTCAATCACCCCGATGACATGCGACTTTTCCGCGAGGCCATTCCATTTGCCGCGCGTACGCAAAGTGCAACAGGAAAACTCGTGTTTAAAAATCACTGCGACGCAACCATTCGGCTTCACCCTGACGAGGTCGAAGCGGGTATGCGACGCTTATGGCAACTCAATTGCGCCTATGTCGCGGCAATCGAAGATTATTTTGCAAACACAGCGGGGGTTAATGGCGAAATACTGGTTTACGGGCATTTAAATCCCTTCGGGGTGGACCCGCATAATCGCATCACCTTCAGCTGTGACGAAACCAGCTTATTCGAAACCGCACAAAATTTTGTCATTGAACAGCGAGCGATTTATTACCGCGGACTTAAGCAATTATGCGACCAACATCGGGCGCTATTCATCGGCGGTGAAAAATCGGCCGATTCCGAACGTGAAATGTACCATGCCTTTGGCGGCATCGAATCCGCACCGGCGAAGCTACGCGAAAAATTCGCCTACCAAACGGAGCAGATAAAGCATAGCGCAAGCTCGTTTAACTGGCGCGCGCTGCCGCCCTACCTTTGAGGCAGCATTATTCCTGAAATGGGATCAATTTGGTCAAGCCGGGTAAACTGGTCGCCGGGTAAAAACCCAACTGCTGCAATTCATCAATAACCATAACCGGTAACTCGACCCCCTCCACTTTCTGGTTTAACACCCCACCCATAATGACCGGTACCGTAACAGACGAGGCATCAAGCAATTGCCTCAGCTGGCGACCATAATCAAGCGCCATACCGTTGTGGGTACTGATCATCAAAACGTCTACCTGCTGTTGATTTAGCGCCGCCACAAGGTCGGAAGGGTTTTGTTCGGCACCGAGGTTAATCACCTTCGCGCCCGCTTCACTGAGCAACTGGGCCAGCGCACCGCTGGCATGTTGGTGGACATCCGTCGAAGCCACCACAATTATTTTATTGTTTACCTTTCGCCGTAATATCGGGTCGGCAAACAGGGGTCGGTAATCGTCGATAACACCCCGTGACAAAGCGAACATATCGGTTTCCCAGGACTGGTCGCCCGATGACTTTATGCCATACAGCTGTTCAAAATGTTGTGCACCCAGCTTTTTCAACAGATACAAAAGCTGCAGTGGATTTCGCATATCGATGCCGAGGTCACGCAGGCCACTAATCGCATTGTCAAATATCACCCGGCCTTCATTAAAAACCGAATCAGCAAAGGACTCTACCTCAGAAAAATCAATGTGCGGATACAACCGTCTAGCGCTTGCTTCGACCTGGCGGCCGAACAACTGGGCTTCGATAATTTCGTCAGCCGAAGGAATTCGAATCGCTTCGGTTACCGGCAGGGGCAACACCGCATGGCCGCTCGGACAATGCATTTGAGCCAGAATATCCCACATCAGATACTCGGCGGTTATCGCCCTGTTTTTCTCAAAATGCCGCCCGAATGAAATAGTGTCACCGTAAATCATCGAACCAATATGCTCGCCGCGATGAATTTTCTGCAAACAAAGCACCCAGCCAGCACGCTTTACCGGGTCGCTGGTCAAGCCACCGATACAATGACTCAATCTGGCCCCGAGTAATTCCTCGACAATATAATATTCCAGCATCGCCCAGGCGGCGACCGTTGCACAACGTTTGAAAAGTGCACCATAGCCATCTTCAAGATAAGAATGCAACATCGCGCCCTGCTTTCTTAAGTCAGACAAAATCATGATTGCCTGACAGGTTTGCACGGTGGTGTGACGGGTATCGCTCCACCCCGGTGCCTCGAAGGTAAAGTACTGTGAAAGATTACCGACCGTGGTGCAACCGATACGCAGGGCTTTAACCGTGTTCGCCACCGAAGCAGGCTGGCCGATCATGAAATCGCCCATATGCGGCTGGATCGGCGCCGACATGGATAACTTTGACCAATCTTCGTCGTTCATCAGCATCGGTCCGGTTTCCGCGGCCGCCGATTCGCGATTTTCCTCGGGTAGACCCATGCGTCGGTCAATGGCAAACCCTGCCCGGTCGAGCCTGTAACCGCGCGCATCGAGCTCGCGATGAATACTCTGCAAAGCGGTGGAAGTAATCGCCATATCGTTCATGCCGATGTGCGCATGGTACATAATGCGCCCGTCGGCTAAGCATTGTTGCTTGTACTCCAGCTCAGAACTGACCTGAAACTTATCCAGGAACAACGAACGGCCGGGTGTTATTGAAGCCGCGATTGCACGCGCCTCGGCGATGCTGTGATTAAAATCGGAAAAGGTTTCAGCCGCAGCCTGTCGCACGGCAAGCTGCGCGGCTTCGTCGGGATTTAGTTCCTTTTTATTCGCTGATTTATTTGCTGACTGGGACATAGCTAAAACCGATCAATTTTCATTGCGACCACACCGCAAATTCATTCCCGCTGGGTTCGCAAAAATTAAAACGTCGCCCCCCCGGGAAAGAATAAATGGGCTTAATCAATTTCCCGCCGGCTTTTTCAATTTTTTCCTGCGTCGCCTCGAGATTCTGACTGTAAAACACCAACAACGCAGCGCCTTGCTCGCAATTCGAATGCAACTCGCTGCGATAAAAACCGCCATCCAGCCCGGCACCATCAAACGCACAGTAATCAGGCCCATAGTCGGTGAAAATCCAACCAAAAACGCTGGCGAAAAATGTTTTGCTGGCATCAAAATCTTTTACTGGAAACTCAAGGTAATTTAATTTTTCATGCCTGTTCATAACTTGTCCTCTTCCTGGCCTCCTCTGCTTCGGCACGTATCCACACCGCCGTGTCGTGAAAAATAGCGCCACCGTTAGGTTTCCCGGGTTCGGCCGAAACCAGTGCGTTAATGCCCAGGCCTTCGATAAAGTGATAGTTGGGCCAGATACTCTCAACAACGACAACCCCTGACTGTAAACCATCGAAATATTTTGCATGCAGCAGAATATCGGCGAGAGAATTACCAATACGCACAACCTGCCCGTCGGTTATAGCCAACGATTTTGCATCTTCCGGTTTGATCAATAATGTTGGGCGATCCTCCGCTTTTTGCGAGGTCGCCGTTTCGCTGAAACTGGTATTCAGAAACTGCCGAGCAGGTGCTGCTACCAGGCGAAAAGGATGTTCGGCATCGGCGGCATTCATTACCGGCATATGGTCGGGGAGCACCGGCATAGCGGTTGCATCCGGGCCGACCCGACTCCAGTCCGGTTTAAAATGAAAGCGTTTATTCGGGGTATGAAAACCCGTTAAAAAATTAGTCGATTCAAAATCTTCGGCCATATCAAGCCAGTGCTGAGAAAAAAGTTCGGCTTCACCAGGCAAACCCGTTGTTTTCAAGCTTTGATCGATTAGCTCGCGCGCGTCAGCATCGAAACCGGGGTGACTCACCCCCATCCGTTTTGCCAGTTGTTGCAACAGCCAGTGAT
>JBLHOA010000079.1:0-12983 GCA_047622345.1 Gammaproteobacteria bacterium
ACTGCAATGTTGTGAGCTGAATGAGTTTGATCTTAATCTTGTCGGCTACCCGAATAACCCCCTTCGCCTAAAGCGATGTATGGACTCCACCACCCCACTTACGTAGGCTGGTGTCAACAAAAAAAAAAGAGTCCATACATTGAATAATATTAACGTAATTAGTCTAGATTTAGCAAAGAGTGTCATTCAGGTTTGTAAGATAAGTCAACACGGAGAATTGTTTTCAAACAAAGCGATCAGTCGGCAAAAATTGAAGGAGCTACTCGCTAAGTCATCACCGTCGATTGTTGCAATGGAAGGTTGTGGCAGTTGTCACTACTGGGGGAGGCTAGCGAAATCTGCAGAACAAACTTTTCTGGATATTTTAACGAACCAGATCAAAAAGATACCGATCGAACAGAGAACTTATCAATAAGGTTAGACATAATAGTAAATCTGCCTTTGAATGGGGGGAGATTGATCCTGGATTGGATTTCGCGAATTGATGTTGGCAGATAGGCCTATTATACTTCCAATACTAAATATAGTATCCCCGCCCAAAGGGAGCTGCCGTAAAGCTTGGCATGTCGGTTTTAACAATAGTTATTCCTGTAACGAATTTGGAGATTAACCGGTGATTAAAAGTATAGTATTGGCAATTGATGGCTCTATTCACGCCAAGAACGCACAGGCCGTGGCCATAGACCTGGCCTCTAAATACGGAGCCCGGTTAACTCTAGTTCATGTTTTGACCGATGAGCATCCTCCCTTAGAACTTGCGCGCATGGCTGAAGTGGAGCACATGACTGACTCCAATAAACCAAGGTCAAATGACAAGGAAGATACCTACTCGTCTATTGCCCGATTCCTTGGAAGTACAAACGAATCTAAAGAAGCCAGGGTTATTGCCTTACTTGGGGAGCAAATCGTAAATAAAGCCGCCGCAAGCGCCAGCAAGGCAGGTGTGAAAAAAGTTACTGTTGAAATTCATACTGGTGATTATGCAAACAATATTCTTAAAGTGGCTCAAAAAGAAGATGCTGACATGATTGTAATGGGAAGGCGAGGGCTTAGTAAGCTTAAAGGCTTCGTAACTGGCAGTGTTTCTCACAAAGTTTCCCAACGCGCGGAATGTTCAGTTCTTACCGTAAAGTAAAAGGGTTACGGTTAATCTAGTTATTTGATAGTCTCTTAAAGACGCAAACGATCAGTTCATAGTAGCATGCATAAATGTCTGCTTAAGGCTTGCTAGAAAAAAGCTTTTGCTAAGTTTCGCGCAATGTATTTTTTGCGCCTTGCCTATCGCGATCCTAAGTCCGACAGGCTACTTAGGTAATCCATCGATAAAAAATCCGCTTCGGTATCTTAATTACTTTGTCAATTTTCCAGAGAGCGAATCCCTAATAGTCTTCTCGTCTCATCAACTCTAGCTCATTTTTGGCAGCGACGACTGCAACAACACCTTCACCAAAATCCACGTGCGGTAGGCCGGTGAAAGTTACAGGAACCCATATTCCGCATTTCCAGCGGAGCGGTTGTATTACCAGAAATGGTTTGTTTCGAAGTTACGGAGACGGCGGCCGTGATGATCGACTGGACCTATGATAGGAACTGAAGAAGAATACTAACCGGCCATGTGTCAGAAAACATCACACGGTTGAGACGTTTTGCGATAGGGTTGCTCAAAAGCAAGGGATCGAAAGACACCATACCCAGGATGATGAAAAAGCTGATGTGGAACTCACGCGCTGTCGTCGATTATATAAAAATGATGCGTAATTTGATGCCACGATTCAAGAAAATTGCGGCCGCTTGAATGGGCCGTGAGGAGTTCCCTTCGTCTCGTTGACATAGATATTTAGATAAGTTAACTTGCCCCCCCCTATAAAAAAACGAACTGAAAAATAATTATGTCATCAGCGCCTGATATTCTGGTACGTTTCGAAAATGTCCAAAAAAGTTACGATGGGGAATCGCTAGTCGTAAAAGATTTTAATCTGGACATGGAGCGAGGAGAGTTCTTAACCATGCTCGGCCCGTCGGGCTCGGGTAAAACCACCTGTTTAATGATGCTCGCAGGATTTGAGCCAGCCACTAGTGGCGAGATTTATCTTGCCGGAAAACCTATCAACCGTGTGCCGCCGCATAAGCGTGGGATCGGCATGGTTTTCCAGAACTATGCACTTTTTCCACATATGACGGTGGGTGAAAACCTTGCTTTTCCACTCGAGGTGCGTGGTATGGGTAAATCGGATCGAGAAGCTAAGGTCAACAAAGCGCTCGACATGGTGCAGCTAGGTCAATTCGCCAACCGTAGGCCAGGCCAGTTATCCGGCGGTCAGGCACAACGGGTCGCTGTCGCGCGTGCTCTCGTTTTTGATCCCGAAGTGGTAGTGATGGATGAACCGCTGGGCGCACTGGATAAAAACCTGCGTGAACAGATGCAATACGAAATTAAGCACATACACGAAAGCCTGGAAGTAACTGTCCTGTACGTAACACACGATCAAGGTGAAGCCTTGACTATGTCTAATCGCGTAGCGGTATTTGACGATGGTGTCGTACAACAGCTTGCACCACCTGACACACTATACGAAGAGCCTACTAATGCATTCGTTGCAGATTTTATAGGTGACAATAACCGTATTTTGGGGACTGTCACTAGTGCCGATGGCAAGACATGCCAGGTAAAGACAGACGATGGATCCGAAATTATTGCCAAACAAGTCAATATTGCAGGCGAAGGCAAGAGAGCAACGCTGTCCTTGCGTCCTGAGCGTGTCGAGGTTAATCCCGAGCCAGGCAAGTTTGAAAACAACGTTGAAGCCAAAGCATTGGAACTAATTTATCTGGGTGATCACATTCGCACGCGCATGCAGGTATGCGGACGCGAAGACTTTGTTGTCAAAATTCCTAATTCCTCTGCCCATGCCCAGCTCACTACAGGTGATTCCGTCACTATTGGCTGGTCAGCAGAAGATTGTCGTGCGTTGGACCCAACCGACTAAATAGCCGGACGTACAGAGTACGGAATAGTAGAGTACGAAATAGTAAGGTGGGAAGATAAGACTTTAGTAGTCCTGTCATTTCACTTAAAGCGAGAAATAACCATTAGACTCAATATATAACTGGAGAGAAGAAATGAATAAAGTATTTACTCAAACCATGCTGGCAACTGTAATTGCAGTTGGTTCGGCAGGCATTACAGCCTCTGCCGAGACCGAAATGGTCGTGGTTTCCTGGGGTGGTGCTTACACTAAGAGCCAGCAGTTGGCTTATCATGACCCCTACATGGCAATGAATCCTGATATTAAAATAATTAATGATGATTCATCGGCGGAAGCGGCAGCTAAGCTTCGCGCGCAGGTGGAAGCTGGTAATGTAAGCTGGGATTTAGTCGATGTAGAGCCAGATGTCGCGATTGGCCTGTGCGACGAGGGCTTGCTTGTAGAATTTGACTACAATAAAGACTTGTTACCCGCGCCAGATGGCACATCAGCGCTGGACGATTTTGGTGCGGCAGCCCTTGTTTCACCTTGTTTCGTCCCTCAGATTGTCTTCTCGACTACCTTTGGTTACCGCACCGATTTGGTGAAAACTGCGCCCACTACGATTAATGATGTGTTCGACTTGAAAAAAATTCCAGGTAAACGAGCACTACAAAAGCATCCTATGGGTAACCTTGAATGGGCACTGATCGCCGATGGTGTTGATGCGGCAGACGTATATAAAGTATTGGATACAGAAGCAGGTATCGATCGTGCTTTTGCCAAGCTGGATACAATTAAAGACCAGGTGGTTTGGTGGACTAAAGGTGCACAGCCGGGTCAGTTGTTGGCAGATGGTGAAGTAGTTATGGGCTCCGCTTATAACGGTCGTTTGTTTGCCGCAATCGAAGAGAACAAACAGCCGATCGGCATGATGTGGGATTGGCAGTTATTCGCACTTGACGGATGGGTCGTTCCAAAAGATGCTCCAAATTTGCCTGAAGTCATGAAATACGTGAAGTGGGCTACCGGTACCCAGCCCTTAGCTGACCAGGCCAAGTACATTTCCTACGGTCCAGCGCGCGCTTCATCCGCACCGTTGGTGGGCAAACACGCAGAGCTGGGTATCGAAATGGCGCCGCATATGCCAACGTCTCCAGCAAATGCCAAACACACCATCCTGAAAGATGTAGCCTGGTGGGCAGATCATGTTGATGAGCTACGCGAACGCTTTGAAGCATGGGTAGCTATCTAGCGTCTCAATATAATTAATTAAGACAGGTAGAGTCGGAATTCGGTTTGAGTTCCGACTCAATCCTGAGTATTTAGGGCATTTTAGTTTCAGCCGCCCTAAATATTCAGGATTGAGTTTTACATAAACAAAATAAAAAACCCAGGATCAACTATGGCAACGAGTGACACCAACGCTAATTCGGAGTTACTGACAACACCGGACGGTACGCCCCTGAAGGTCGCCCTTAAGCGAACCTTGTGGCATCGTAAAAGAACTGCGTTATTATTGGTTGCGCCGTTATTTCTGTTCGTTTTGGTCACCTTTCTTATGCCTATATTCGATATGCTTTCGCGCAGTGTCGATAACAAAGTGATGTATGAGATATTGCCGAATACGACTGCGTTGCTGTCCAAATGGGATGATTCAAATGGCGAATTGCCCGGCGAGGCGATATTCAAGTCAATGGTGCTGGAAGGGCATATAGCCTCCAAAGAGCAAACCATCAATAAAGTTGGTAGGCGTCTTAATTATGAACAGTCGGGGATGTCCAGCCTGTTTCGTAAAACAGGGCGAAAACTAAAGACCTTCGACCCTGCAAAACTGAAAACGACCTACACTGAAAAGCTCCTGAGCATCGATAAAAATTGGAAGAGTGCCGAAGTCTGGCAGCTATTTAAGCGCGAGAGCGGCAAATATACCGCATCTTACTATTACTCGGCCTTCGACGCGAAAATGACTGCCAATGGCCTTGCAATGAAGGATGAAAACAGACAAATCTATATGAAACTGTTCATACGAACACTTTATATGAGCACTTTGATAACATTTTTAACCGTACTGTTAGGCTACCCCATCGCGTTTTTACTGGCATCGTTGAAAACCAGTACCAGTAACCTGCTGATGATTTTGGTTTTACTGCCTTTCTGGACGTCCCTGCTGGTACGCACCAGTTCCTGGATTGCTTTGCTACAAAAAGAAGGCGTGATCAATGACTTTGTGGTGGGCATAGGTTTGATCGGAGATGATGGTCGATTATCGCTGATACATAATCAGACAGGTACCATCATCTCGATGACACACATCCTGCTGCCATTTATGATTTTACCGCTTTTCAGTGTTATGAAAACTATTTCACCCAGTTATATGCGCGCAGCGCGCTCGATGGGGGCAACCCCGTTTACAGCTTTCAGACGGATTTATTTCCCCAATACAGTCGCGGGAATTGGTGCTGGAGGCATACTGGTATTTATCCTGTCGATTGGTTTCTATATTACACCTGCGCTGGTCGGGGGTGTCGACGGAACCATGATCAGTAATTTTATCGCCTATCATATATCTCAATCCCTGAACTGGGGCCTGGCAGCAGCGCTCGGAACAATTCTGTTATTAATTGTGCTCGCCTTATATGTTCTCTACGACAAGATCGTGGGAATTGACAACATGAAGTTTGGTTAGGGGAGATAATTATGGCTTTACCATTACATGCAGAGATGAGCGAACGCATCTGGTATTACACTTTTCGTGTCCTGTGCGGCATGATTTTCTTCTTCTTGATCTTCCCAATCATAGTGATGTTTCCGTTGTCGTTTAATGCGGAACCCTATTTCACCTTTACCCCGGAAATGCTGTCATTTGATCCAGCTGGATACTCGACGAAGTGGTACGAAGCGTTTTTTACCAGTGGCACCTGGCAAGCAGCATTTAGAAATTCATTCGGAATTGCGATTGTTTCTACTTTGATATCGACTTTTCTGGGAACCCTGGCTGCACTCGGGCTGAGTCGTCCCGAATTTCCTTATAAAACCGCTATCATGGGGATCTTGATTTCACCAATGGTCGTACCGCTTATTATCTCGGCTGCGGGCATGTTTTTCTTTTATTCTCGCATAGGGCTTCAGGGTACTTACGCTGGTGTGATACTGGCTCATGCAGCTCTAGCCACGCCTTTTGTAGTGATAACGGTGACAGCAACACTGGTTGGTTTCGATAATAGCCTTACCCGAGCGGCAGCTAGCCTGGGGTCATCACCTACACGCACATTTTTCCAAATTACTGTCCCGCTGATAACGCCTGGCGTTATATCTGGCGCCCTGTTTGCCTTCATTACTTCTTTCGACGAGGTGGTCGTGGTGTTGTTCGTTGGTAGTGTCGAGCAGCGCACCATTCCCTGGGCAATGTTTTCTGGAATCCGTGAGCAGATCAGCCCGACAATTTTGGCGGTAGCAAGCATACTGGTTACCTTCTCCATTATTTTGCTGACCGTGCTCGAATTGCTACGTCGGCGTAACGAAAAATTACGAGGCATCTCTGCAGCCTAATCCTCAAAGCTAAATTTAATCCCTGCAGGTTATAGCATTGCAGGGGTTAACGAGGATTGGTTAGCCTGGTCAAATCTTCACCCGGGAAGATAACACTATGTCTTTTCTTCTTGCTCACTGGCACGGTAAACTCTCGCTCAGCATAATTTTGTGGGTCAACCTGGTTGGCCTGCTCATTGTTATGTCTTACGGTGAGTTGTTTTTTCTATCGAAGTTCGCAGTAAATTCCACGCACCTTCTCACCTTGACCTTTGTGTCGCTATTCTTCACCCGTCTGATTGTTTTCCCCTGGCAATTGATCGGGCTGCTACGAGCCATCGAACAAGATTATATTGAGAAAAAAAACTTTATGAAAACGCGTGTTTTGCAGGCACTTGCCTTGCTCACGGTTTTATTTACATTAGTTTATTGTCTCGAAGTCATCCAGGGAACTTTGTTTTATATGAAGCAAGTCGAAATTTACTCACGGCCTGGTGACAAGGTTGACTACCAGTTAAACCTGATCGAAAACCAACAGCTTAGCATTCGCGGTGATCTGGATGTTGGTATTACAACAGCAGTTAGGTCAATGTTAGCGGCGCATAAACAGATAAAATCAGTGGTACTAGAAAGTCGTGGTGGGCAAATTTACGAAGGTCGTGGTTTGTCTAAATTATTCACTGAAAACGAGTTTGACACTTATGTGTACGGCGAGTGTAGCTCCGCGTGCACGACTGCTTTTGTTGGTGGAAAACGACGTTATATAGGCCCTCGGGGAAAGCTCGGTTTCCATCAGTACCGGGTTGAAACAACCGAATATAGTCAATTTGTTCCATTTTATGACATTCGTGTGGAACAGCAGCGAGATCTTGCATTGTTTAAAGCGCGCGGGATCGATCAGGACTTTTTGGGGGAAATGTTTTATCAACCTGCAAATAAAATATGGTTCCCAGATCACTCAACTCTGCATCAGGCACGGATTATTCATGATGTTGTTAATTCTAAGGAAGGGCTACTATAATTCCATGGCATGTGGGCTCATTAAATTTCAAAAGCCTGATGATATAACCTCGGTTTTATCAGCGTTTCAGTACCTGCCTAAATAGTCAGCTCTTAAAAAGTTTTCATCGACAACACCCGCTCAGCTCATAGGAAATATTAACACCCTATTTTCCTTATCCCCCCAAGAAAAGAAAGAGATTCGCGAAGCCGCCTGGCCCTGGAGCACCCGAAATCTGACTAATTTCCGCCGTCAAACCCAATATCGCCTAGAGCGCCTACTCTTGGTGCCCTCCTCCCATCGGTCATTCCGGTCGAATTTCAGCCACCAGACATGACGATCACCTGCCGATTCTTTGGAGACTGCAATGTTATGAGCTGAATGAGTTTGATCTGAATCTTGTCGGCTACTCGATGCCGAGCGCGAAGCCAACGTTGGCGATGTCAGGAACTTCACCGTGGTTATTCACTGCGCACTCTACAACCGGGAACTGGCACAAGCATTGATCGATGTCCGGCTGAAGGCCAGGCCCTGGGAAAATCAGAAATACTACCGGGATATATTCACCTATTACCGACGCGCGCAGGATATCGACCAGATTGTCGAGTCGGCGAGCAAGGCGGGTATTCCACCGGAATAAGGTCGATTATCTAGCAGCGATGTATTTTCTGTAACGAACGCCTGTTAGGAAGCACAGGACATGCTGCTCGTCAGTAAAACAAAGGACTAGCTGGTTGTTTCAACCTGTGGGGCCATATCCTGCTTTTCCAGCAACAATACATTGGGTATCTGCAGGCGTTCGGCCATTTCATTGTATTCGGCAATCAATTCTTCGGCCTGTCGATGCAAAGACTTCATATATCCCATCGGGTTACGCAACTCCCAATGCTCGGGGGACCAGAGCAATCGACCCTGGCTTTGCATCAGGCGTAGATAGGCCGGCGATGCCCACACTTCCCCACTGTCTTTCGAGTCATGATAGAACCAAAGATTTTCCGCCTCCGCTTTTTCAAACATCGGTGTCAAACTCATAATAATGGCCTGAGCCTGTACATTGTTACTCATGCGAACCTCCCCACTAGGGATTGACGATGAGCCAATGCTACTCCGATTGCGACACGATTCAATTGTTTACAGCAGCCATTTGTACAACAGGAAAACTGGGGGAAACGGGTTAGCAGTGCTAGTCCTGAAAATCGCAAAACTTGCCGATTACACCGTAGCGCTTAGATTATTTTTGATGATGATCTTAACGATAAGAGTGAAAAGCGTCAGTTAAAGGCGAACCGCTGGCAACGCTATTGATCGGGCGCGTTCCTGGGTTTAATATTTCATCACGCCTATGTCGAGAACCTGCCTGCTTGCAGCAATTCACGAAAAATTTAAACGCCAGCCTATTCGGGGCTTAATCATGCAATTTAACAAATCCGCTACGCGAGCCACCGCAGCCGCTTGCCCGGATATTTAAACGATGAAGACGTTTATAAAATGATGATGCTGCACAAGTATCAGCGGAAATCCTGCTCACAGCTGACGCAATAATTTGGCATTACGCGGGCGCAGGCCTACGATATTCTGGCTAAACGCCAGGTCGGTGGTTGCTGCGGTTAATTAACCGTTGGTCAAGGATAGCTGGCCTGATCGGTGACCACCCTATCCAGTGGTACGTCCCAATCCTCGGGCAGGATGCTGTCGACACGTTGTAACTCATGCGCGACCCCGATCAGTAGCGGCAAGCTACAGTCCGGATTCTTACGGAAAGCAAAGCTCCGGTCATAAAATCCACCACCCATTCCAATACGATTTCCATCGGCATCAAACACCACTAACGGCGCCAGCACCAAATTGAGTTGATCAGGTTCGATCATTTCATCGTCACCAACATCGGGTTCGGGCAGTTTGAATTTATTAATGCGCATTTTTTGATCATGGAAGTAAGGCGAAAAACGTAATGACTGGCGATCAAGGTTTGGCAGGTAAACCTGTTTGCCGCAGGCGAGTGCAAAATCGATGATTGCGGTCAGGTCAATTTCGCCATTAACCGCGAAATAAGTAGCAATACGCTCCGCCTGCAAAAATTCATCCATCACCGAAATACGCTCGAACAGTCGTTTCCCAGCCTGTTCGCGGGCATCGGAGTCGAGTGCTGCTCGCAGTTGTCGATTGCGCTGGCGTAATTCATTGTGGCTGTGCATAGATTTATACCTTCGAGTGATTCCGCATAATACGGTTATTGATCCAGGCTTAACAGCCAGTCTTTAAAGGCTTTGACCGAGGGGTTTTTCAGGTGTTGCTCGGTGCTGACCACATAATAGGCATAATCATTGTTCAACACGATGTCGAAAGGTCGCACCAGTCGACCCGATTCGAGGTGGTCGGAGACAAAAGTAGTCGAGCCCAATGCAATACCCTGACCATCGATTGCCGCTTGAATCAACACATTGGTATCGTCGATGATCGTCCCCTTATTGGCAATGATGTCGTCAATACCGGCCAGTTCGAGCCAATCCGTCCAGCATTGATAGTTCGCATCATGTAGTAGCGTGTAATAGCGCAGATTGTCGATATCCTTGAGGGGTTTATCATTGTCCATGAAAGACGGGTTGCACACCGGAAAGAAATCAAGGCCAAGTAGGCGCTCGGCAACGACATTGTCCCATTTGCCATTTCCGTAGGTCACCGCTATGTCGATATCTTCGCGACCAAAATCAACCGCGGGGTGGCCGTGATAAAGACTGAGGTCGGTTTCCGGATACTGTAACCAGAAATACTTCAACCGGGGTGACAGCCATTTTGCCGCAAACGATGGTGCCAGGCGGACGTTGATCATCTTCGAAGCAGACTCGGGGCTCACCGCGCCGATGGCCGTAGATACGCGGTCAAAAGCTTCAATAATTTCGGGCAACAAGGCTTTACCCTGCTCGGTCAGCGACATTTGCCGCGGCGAACGCACGAACAGTGCAACACCGAGATAATCTTCAATGACTTTTATTTGATGGCTGATTGCGGCCTGGGTAACGTTCAGTTCCTTCGCAGCACGGGTAAAGCTCAGCAAACGGCCCGCGGCTTCAAAGGATTTCAGACTATTCAATGGGGGCAAACGACGGGCCATAATACAACGCCAAGGGATTATAAAAACTAATGCATACTATAAAAATTAATCGCTTGAATCCATCCTTTTGTGATTCCACAATGCGCGTGGATAAAAAGTCCCCACAATTCTATTAAAAGTCTGAGGAATGCCAATATGGGAAGACGCACCAATGCTCGTGAAGCCAAAATTGCGCTACGCAAAGCCGCGTTATCTGAAAATTTGAAACCAGTACACCCTGGTGAAATCGGAGGTCAATTCAAACCGCTATCTGAATCAGATATCGAACAGATAAACGACACCGTCTTTCGTATTCTTGAGGAAGTCGGCTTCGCCCAGGCAACCGATCACTGCATCGAAGTCTGTACCGCGATCGGCGGTATTTATGGCGACGACGAACGCCTGCGCTTCCCGCGAGCCGTTGTCGAAGACGCGATGAAAAAATGCCTGCGTAACCTCGTCCTCTTCGGTCAGGACCCCAAACACGACCTCGACCTGTCCGGGTCACGCGTCCATTTTTCCACCGCAGGAGCGGCGGTTATGATCGCCGACCCGATCAAAAATGAATACCGTGAGTCTACCGCGCAGGACTTATACGACATGTCGCGAATCGCCGATAAATGCGACAACATCCATATGTTTCAGCGTACCTGCGTACTGCGCGACATCGTCGACAACTACGCGATGGACATTAACACTACCTATAACGCGGTAATGGGCACGACCAAACACGTCGGGGCGAGCTGGACCGAGGTACATCACCTCGAAGATTCACTGAAAATGCTGCACATTATCGCCGGTGGCGAAGACAAATGGCGCGAACGTCCGTTTGTCAGCATTTCCTGCTGTCACGTCGTACCGCCGATGAAATTTACCGAAGAAGCGCTGGGTTGTATTAAGGTTGCGGTCGAAGGTGGCATGCCGGTGTTGTTATTGTCCGCTGGCCAATCGGGGGCGACTGCGCCAGCCTGTCTGGCCGGAGCGGTAGCGCAAGCCTGGGCCGAGTGTCTGGGTGGGCTGGTCTACGTCAATGCGATTAAACCGGGGGCTCCCGCTATTCTTGGTACCTGGCCGTTTGTTTCCGATTTACGTACCGGCGCGATGAGTGGCGGATCACCCGAACAGGGCATTTTATCGGCCGCCTGCGCGCAAATGGGTAATTACTATAACCTGCCTACCGGAACCGCTTGCGGCATGTCCGATTCGAAAATGCCCGATTTCCAGGGCGGTGCCGAACGCGCCTACACCACGGTATGTGCGGCTACCTCAGGGGCGAATATCATTTACGAATCGGCCGGCATGTACGCCAGTTTACTCAGCGCCTGCCCCGAATCCCTGCTCATTGACAACGATGTGCTCGGAGCAGCTTTGCGCATAACCCGCGGTATCGAAGTGAACGAAAAAACCTTGAGCTTCGAGGTACTTAAAGATGTCTGCCTGGGTAATAAAGGGCATTATCTCGGCGCCGCGCAAACGCTTGAAGTGATGCAGTCGGAATACTTTTTTCCGGAATTCGGTAATCGCTTAAGTCCGAATGAGTGGAATGAACAGAATAAGCCTGTTCTGCTGGAAACCGCGATTGCGAAGAAAAATGAAATTTTGCAAAATTACTTCCCGATGCACGTTAGCGACGAAGTCGACCTCGCGGTACGGGCACAATTTCCCATATTTCTACCCCGCGAAGCCTTCGGTCGCAGCAGCTGAAACAAACTTAAAGTATCAAAATACAAGGTAAACTAATGAAAAGTCATGCCAGAGTAGTCATCATCGGGGGCGGATCCCTCGGTGTTAATCTTTTATATCATCTGACCAAAGAAGGCTGGACCGATATTGCTCTGGTCGAAAAAGGCGAACTCACCAGCGGCTCGACCTGGCATGCGGCGGGTCTGTGTTCAAATTTCATTGGCAACCATACTGTCGCTCAGATTCATAACTACACGATCGAGCTCTATAATGAAATTCTGCCGCGCGAAACCGGCGACCCTTCCGTGTTCCACCAAAGCGGTAGTATCCGCATGGGTTTTACCAAAGCCGAAGAAGAGTGGTTCCGTAATCTAGAAAGCCGATCCAAAAACATCGGTTTCGAATTCAACATCATCAGCAAAGAAGAAGCGCGCAAGCTGAATCCCTTCATGAATTTCGATAATGCGCGCACCATCGTCAGCACCCCCAACGATGGACACGTCGACCCGACTTCGGTGGTTATGCCCCTGGCAAAGCTTGCCCGCGCGAACGGCGCCGAAATCAATCGTTTTACCCAGGTCATGGAAATCAATAAGCTGCCTTCGGGCGAGTGGGAAGTAGTGACCAACCAGGGCACGATTATCACCGAACACGTCGTCAACGCCGCCGGTTGTTTCGCGCGCGAAGTGGGTGCGATGGTTGGTACCAATAT
>JBLHOA010000080.1:0-12765 GCA_047622345.1 Gammaproteobacteria bacterium
TACTCGGTGCAACCGGATCGGTCGGTCAGTCCACGCTCGATATCATCGCGCGGCACCCTGATAAATATAAAGTTTTTGCGCTTACTGCAAATACCAATGTCGACGCATTAACCCGGTTATGCGAGATATTCAAGCCCACCTTTGCGGTTATGGTAGACGCTGAAGCCACGCGAAAACTAAGCGAAAACATTGCCCATTTATCGACCCGGGTACTGACCGGCGAGCAGGCTCTGAACGAGGTGGCCGCTGAGCCATCGGTTGATACCGTAGTTGCCGCCATCGTCGGATCGGTAGGCTTAATGCCAACCCTTGCCGCGGTCCGGGCGGGAAAGCGGGTATTGTTAGCCAACAAAGAGTCATTAGTGATGGCCGGCTCCTTGTTTATGGAGGAAGTGCATAAGCATGGTGCCCGGTTGCTACCGGTGGATAGCGAGCACAATGCAATATTTCAGTGCTTACCCGACGGTTCTGTCGAACAGGGTGTCGCCGATAAATCAGTCGTCAAAATAATTCTAACGGGGTCGGGCGGTCCTTTTCGAGACCTCGATCTTGGTCAATTTGAGAATATAACTCCACAACAGGCCATTGCCCATCCGAATTGGGAGATGGGGCCGAAAATATCGGTCGATTCGGCAACGATGATGAATAAGGGTCTGGAGCTGATAGAAGCCTGCTGGCTATTTTCGGTGGAAGAATCGGACATCGATATTGTTTTGCATCGACAAAGTATTGTTCATTCGATGGTTTCTTACAGCGATGGATCGGTTATTGCGCAAATGGGAAACCCCGATATGCGAACCCCGATTGCACATGCGCTCGCCTGGCCGCAAAGAATTGAAAGCGGAGTGGAACCATTGAGTTTGGTCAGTGTCAGTCAATTAGATTTTGCCGAAGCCGAAGACCGGCGCTACCCCTGCCTTGCCCTTGCGCGTGATGCCTGGCGAAGTGGGGGTACCAGCATGGCAATTTTAAATGCGGCAAATGAAACAGCAGTCGATCATTTTCTGAATGCTGCCATCAAATTTAATGAAATTGCCGAACTCGTTGAGCAAACCTTGAATTTTCTGGAGCCCACAGCGGTGGTCGACCTTGAAGGTATTCTTGCCGCCGATCGAGCGGCTCGCGAATATACGCAGAACATGATTATGGCGAAAGTCTGAGGGGTTTGAAGGGTGGAAGTTATTTACAGTGTTGTCGCTTTTATTGTTGCTATAGGCATTCTCGTTACCATCCATGAGTTTGGACACTTCTGGGTTGCGCGCAGGTTAGGGGTTAAGGTGCTCAGGTTCTCGGTTGGTTTTGGCAAGCCCCTCTGGAGTAAAACCGCCGGGGTCGACCAGACCGAGTATGTTATTGCCAGCATCCCGCTAGGTGGTTACGTCAAAATGCTCGACGAACGCGAAGGCGACGTTGCCGAGCAAGACCTTGACCGTGCTTTCAATCGTAAATCACTTTGGCGGCGAATGGCCATAGTGGTTGCCGGCCCGGCATTTAACTTTCTATTTGCTATTTTTGCTTACTACCTGATCTACTTGAGCGGGGTTACCGGGATTAAGCCGGTACTGGGTGAAATCGCCAATCCAAGCCCCGCTTATACAGCTGGGATTCAGCAAGGGGAGGTTATTGTTTCGGTTAATAACATTAACACCCCGAGCTGGCAAAAAGCGCAGTTCACCTTGCTCGAAGAAGCAGTGGGCAGCGATCAGTTGACCATTAAACTGCGGGGTGAAGATTTACAGATCAGAGAAAAAATCATCAATATCCAGTCGCTGAATTTATTACAGGAAGACCAGATTAATCTGCTGAAATCTTTGGGCTTATCGGTTTGGCGCCCGCAGGGTTTGACCGTTGTTGATGAAGTTATCGCCGGCGGGGCCGGTGAAGCGGGCGGCATGTTGGCGGGCGATAAGGTGGTCGCGGTTAACGGAGTGAAAATTACCAGCGGAGATCAATGGGTGAAGCAGATTCGCAATAATCCGGGTCTTGAGCTGGTGGTTAAAGTTATGCGTCAGCAATCGATTATCGAATTGATTGTGACACCCCGGGAACAAGTCGAAAACGGTCAATCTTTTGGCCTGGTCGGTGTTCGTAGTTATACCGAAATTCCCGAATCACTGCGTCGTGAAATGCGCATACTGGAGGAATATGGCCCGATCGAGGCCTTCACCGAATCGATCGATAAAACCTGGCGAATGTCATGGCTAACCTTGAAGGTTTTGGGTAAGCTAGTCACCGGTGAGGCTAGCGTCAAAAACCTCAGCGGTCCTATCACTATTGCAAAATATGCCGGCGTTAGCGCACGTATCGGGCTGGAATCTTTTTTAGGATTTCTGGCCATTATCAGCATAAGTCTGGGCGTCCTGAATTTGTTGCCAGTGCCAATGTTAGATGGTGGGCATTTGTTCTACTATTTTATTGAGTTATTTAAAGGCAGCCCGGTGTCCGAACAAACTGAAATCTTTGGTCAAAAAGTAGGCATGGTCATTCTCTTTTGCCTGATGTCGATCGCTATCTTTAACGATATATCCCGCCTGGTTGGATAGTTTGAAACTTTCTGCATTTATTGGCGTAGTAATACTGCTATTGGCTCCCTCATGGACACGAGCCGAGAGCTTTGTTGTCGAAAATATCGAAGTGATCGGTATTAAAAAGATAACGGTGGGGACGGTTTTTAATTACCTGCCGGTCAACGTTGGCGAAACCTTTGATGAAGATCGTTCAGCGAAAGTACTTCGTGAACTATATTCCACCGGCTTTTTTAACAACATCGAACTATTGCGACGTGACAACATACTCGTGGTTAAGGTCGTCGAACGGCCCTCCATTGCCGAAGTTAATTTTACCGGAAATGATGACATTGAAGACGAGGCCCTGAACAATGCGCTCGATCAGGTTGGAATGAGCAAAGGTCGGATTTTTAATGAACACAAGCTGGATAAACTCGAGCTGGAATTGCAGCAGGTTTATTACTCTCTGGGTAAGTATGCGGCCAGAATTACGACTGAATGGCGTAATCTGGATGAAAACAGAGTTGCCATTGATATCGATATTTCGGAAGGTGTATCTGCGACGATTTTATCGATAAATTTCACGGGCAATAATGATTTTGACGATAAAACTCTACTCGATCTATTTGAGCTGGAACCTTCGAGCGAAGGGTATTTCGCATCAGATGAATATTCGGGCAGCAAGCTGGCAGCCGATCTTGAATCACTGAAATCGTATTATCTCGACCGCGGTTATATAAAGTTTGAAGTGGTATCGCAGCAGGTCACTATTGACCCTGAGCGTAAAGATATTGGCATTACTGTCAATATCAAGGAAGGTGATCAATATACCCTGAAATCGATTGAGCTTAGTGGGGAAATGGTCGTTGATGAAGCCGAATTAAATGCGTTAATCGGCATCAGTTCGGGGGTGATCTTCTCGCGCAAGGAAATAACGCGAACGATTACGGCAATGAAAAAACGCCTTGGTGAGGATGGCTACGCCTATGCCGAAATTCGCGCATTGACCGAAACCGATGAAACCGATAATAGCGTTGAATTGAAACTGGTGGTTCTTCCCGGCAATAAAATGCGAGTGCGCCACATTAGTTTTCTTGGCAACGATCAAACCCAGGACATTGTGCTCAGACGTGAAATGCGTCAATTCGAAGGTGATATGTTCCAGCAATCCAAAGTAGATCGATCACGCGTTCGCTTACAGCGTCTGAATTATCTGGGTTCGGCCACTATCAGACTGGTTAAAGTGGAAGACAGTAATGATCAGCTTGATCTGGAAATTTCCGTTACCGAGCGTTTTTCTGGAAACCTGCAGGTGGGCGTTGGTTATTCACAGGAGCAGGGCGCAACCGTTAATCTCGGGTTTACCCACGAAAATATTTTCGGGTCGGGTAAAAAAGTCGACTTTACGTTTGATAACTCCGCAGCATCCGAGCGCTACAGATTTGGTTATGAAAACCCTTACTACACTGAAGATGGCATAAGCCGGGGTTTTAACCTTACGGTTACTCGAACCGATGCCTCGGAAAATAATATTAGTAATTATTTGATCGATGTGGCCAGATTTACGATGGATTTCGGGATCCCGTTATCCGAATACAATGAACTAAACCTGGCAACCGGTTTTATCAGGAATAATCTGTCTGTAACTACCGCTTCTTCCGATGAAGTGTTTGATTTTATTATCAATAGTAGTGACAAATATAATCTAAGTACCGCGCATGCTGATATCGATGAAGAAACCTACGATAGTGTTTTCGCCTCGGTCAGTTTTGCCAAGGACACTCGGAACCGAAGAATATTTGCTGATTCGGGTCACCTGAACAATATTAAGCTCGAATTGAATAGCGGTGATCTGGATTTTTACAAGATTCGATATCTACACCAGACCGCTTTTGCGCTTTCAGATACTTTTACCTTCGCCTTTAAATCCAGAGTCGGTTATGGAGAAAGTATTGGTGATGTCACTCAATTGCCCATTTTTGAAAAATTCACCGCCGGCGGCGTGCGTTCCGTTCGTGGTTACCGCTTTAACAGTCTGGGCCCGAAGGATAGCAACAACGATCCCTTTGGCGGGGATTTGCAGGTAATCAGCACGGCTGAAATATTGTTTCCAATCGAGAGCCTAGGAAGTTCAGAAACCTTCCGCCTTGGTATATACTTCGACGCTGGTAGTGTTTTTACCGATCCAAATGCATTTGATGCCAGTGAAATGAGGCAATCGGTCGGGTTATCCGCAAAGTGGTTTTCTTTCATTGGGCCTATTGAATTTAGTTATGCAGTACCCATTAATGACGAGCCCGGTGATGACACCCGCAATTTTCAGTTCGCGCTTGGAGCGTCTTTTTAGAGAGAAGTTATTGAATAAATTTGCCATATATATCGTTTCGCTGACCTTAATTCTGGTTAGTCCGGGCGCACTGGCTCAAGACTCCGCGTATAAAATCGGGTTTGTAAATACAGCCAGAGTCTTGAAAGAAGCACCGCAGGCGCGAAAAGTTGAAGACCGATTAAAGGCTGAGTTTGGTCCTCGCGAAGAGCAACTTCGAGTAAAACGAGAGGAAATTCTCGCCCTGGAAGGAGAAATTAAAGCGGATACTTCAACTATCAGCGCTACTGGACGGCGCAAACTTGAGCGCGAAATAAGGCTAAAGGTCAGTCAGTTGAAGTTTCTGGAACAGGAATTTCGGGAAGATCAAAATTTGCGTCGAAATGAAGAAATTCGAAATCTACAACAAGTGATTTCGGCGGTTCTGGAAAAGCTCGGTGACTCCGGGAAGTTTGATTTGATATTGAGCGAAGGGGTTAGCTATGTCTCCGATAAAATTGATATTACAACCCAGACCATTGAAATGCTTAAGCAACTCCCCGATCCAGGTGCCGAAGCCCAATAGACGAAGCCCAATAGACGAAGCCCAATAGACGAAGCCCAATAGACGAAGCCCAATAGACGAAGCCCAATAGACGAAGCCCGATAGAAGAGATATCAGTTTGAAACTACCGGTATCTGGTTATTAATAGAATAAGTTTATGAGCGTAACGCTACGACAACTTGCACAAAACCTGGGTATCGAATTTTCCGGTGACCCTGAATTGTGCATCCACGCCGTTTCCTCTTTGCCTTCGGCGAAGGAGGGAAGTCTTTGTTTTATAAATAATAAAAAATACATCGAAGCACTCGCATCGAGCTTGTGCTCGGCGGTTATCGTACCGGTCGGACTGGCTTGCGATGCCATTGTGGAAAAATCTCCAAGAAAAGCAATACTGCGCTCTGACAACCCTCAACTACATTTTGTCGCAACGATAAAATTTCTGGCTGCTCAAAATGAAATACCATCAAAAGGGGAAATCCACCCTTCGGCGCAGGTAAGCGAACTGGCAACCGTCTCTGAAAAAGTCAATATCGGGGCGCTTTGTGTGATTGAAGCCAACGCCTTTGTCGGTGAAAACACGACCATTGCCGCAGGCTGCGTAATCGGAAGAGACAGTAAGATCGGGAATGACTGTAAAATTCACCGCAATGTCACTATAGGCGATGATGTCATTATCGGTGATCGTTGCGACATTCAAGCGGGCGCGGTTATTGGCGCTGAAGGCTTTGGACTGGTGAGCCATGAGCAGCGCTGGGTAAAAATCCCGCATCTGGGAACCGTCATTATCGAAGATGATGTTGATATTGGCGCAAATACCACGGTGGACAGAGGTGCACTTGACAATACGGTTATAGAAACCGGCTGTAAACTGGACAATCAAATTCAGGTCGCCCATAACGTTCGCATTGGTGCGCATACTGCAATCGCCGCCTGTGTCGGAATCGCGGGCAGTGCCATCATCGGTAGGCACTGCAAAATTTCAGGCGCGGCCGTTGTGCTGGGTCATTTGACCATTGCCGATCATGTTACAATTACCGCAATGTCTCTGGTAACCAAAAGTATCAAGCAGGCGGGTGTCTACTCGTCAGGAACCCCGTTACTCGAGAACAGTCAGTGGCATAAAAGCAATGTGCGTTATAAATCGCTGGATAAGCTCGCTCGAATGGTGGCTGACCTGGCCAGGAAGAATACTTAATACGAGTCTGGCCGGCGTTTTTAGAATAGGGAAAATTTTAACAATTTTAGAGGATTTGGTTTGGAATTTGATATCAATAAAATAATGGAGTACCTGCCCCATCGATACCCCTTTCTGCTCATCGACAGGGTGACGGAGATAAAAGATGGTAAGCAACTATCCGCAATTAAAAATGTCACAATAAACGAACCTTTTTTTCAGGGGCATTTCCCGATGCAACCAGTGATGCCAGGCGTTTTAATCCTCGAAGCATTGGCGCAGGCTACTGGTCTGCTGGCATTTGCCGGAATGGGAGAAGAGTATGGCAGCAAGCTTTATATGCTGGTTGGAATCGACAAGGCCAGGTTTCGTGGGCAGGTTGTTCCCGGCGACCAGTTAATCCTTAACGTTTCTCTTACAAGATCTATGCGTGGCATCGGTGTTTTTGTATGCGAGGCCCATGTCGACGGCAAGCTCGTGGCAGAGGCAGAAATGATGTGTTCGTCACAGGACAAGCAAAAATGATTCATGCCACTGCGATTATCGATGACACTGCTAAACTAGCACAGGGCGTAAGCGTCGGAGCCTATTCGATCATCGGTGCCGACGTTGAAATTGGAGTCGGGACAGAAATTGGCCCTCATGTTGTTATCAATGGTCCTTGCCGAATTGGCTCGCATAACCGGATCTTTCAATTTTCTTCGATCGGCGAGGCGCCGCAGGATAAAAAATACGCCGGCGAAGCAACCACTCTGGAAGTAGGTGACCGGAATACCATTCGCGAATACGTTACTTTTAATCGGGGAACTTCGGACGGCTTAGGTAAAACCGTTATCGGGAGTGATAATTTGTTCATGGCTTACTGCCATGTGGCCCATGATTGTGTTGTCGGCAGCAACGTCGTTTTCGCGAATGCCGCTTCGTTATCAGGCCATGTCGAGGTCGGTGATTATGCTATTCTAGGAGGCTTTACCTCGGTGCACCAATTCACCCAGATCGGTAGTCGATCACTTTGCGGATTGGGGTCGGTAGTCACTCAGGACATACCACCATTTTCTACTGCCGCCGGAAATCGTGCCCGCGTAATCGGTATAAACAAAGAGGGATTAAAACGTAAGGGGTTTTCTTCTGATCTGATCAGAGCATTACACCGTTCGTTTCGGGAATTATTAAAGTCGAAAATATCGAAGCAGGATGCAATCGAAAATTTGAAGCCTTTGTGTGCTCAATACCCAGAGGTTGAAGAATTCGTTTCCTTTGTGTTAAATAGCAAACGCGGTATTTCCAGCTGATTGGGAACTAGTGTTGTAGCTGACCTGCTTTCAAAGTTCTACACGGAGAGGTAGACCAGTATTATGAATATTAACAATTACCACAAAAACAGTTGCCTTGCGACGATACTCGCTGTTGTTTCAATGGTCACTCCGGTTCAGGCTCTCGAGCTGGAACAGTTTATCGAAGCAAAGGAATATGCCGAAGTTATGGAAGAAGCGACAGGGCTTGGGATCTCTGATAAAGGCGTTGTTTTTGTCACCAGTGAGAAACAGGCAACCTTATTAAAAATTACAAAGGGTGAAATAGCGACTGATAAACTGAGCCCCGAAGTCTTTGATGATACGGATTTAGGTGGTATTGCCATTATGGACAATGGCCAGTTAGTAATCGTCAATACCGGATCCGGGCGTATCGGCGTGTTGCTTGCTGACCTGAAACCGGTAAAGGTATTCTCTCAAAGCGGCAGCAGTCCAGGTGAGCTGGACAAACCCGGTGCCGTCTCAGTATCAATCAATAATAATATTTATGTTGCGGATAGCGGCAATCGGCAAGTTAGTGTATTCAACGATCAGGGACTGTTCCTGCGAATCATCGGGCGTAGTGGTTCGGGTGGTGACGATTTATTGAAACCAACCCATATCGGAATCGATGCGGAAGAAAATATTTATGTCCTCGAGGGCCCGGGTCGATTTTCTATCTTTGACAGCCTGGGAACACTGTTAGCCCGTTTTGAATCGAAAAAATTAAAGGAATTGTTCGGTAAAATCCCTGAATTCACAGCCCTGGCTGTCGATATGAACGGGGTCGTTTATCTCGGAGACAATGTAACCAGCCAGATTACCTTGTTTGACTGGCGTAATCAGAAAATCATCCAGCAATTTGGTGCACTCGGACAGTCGCGCAGCCAATATCGGCACATCAGTTTTTTAGCCGTCAATAACCAGGGACAACTCGCGGTCCTGGATAAGAAAAATAAAAAAGTCGAAGTTTTCAAACTTGAACCCACCAGCTATGCCTCACCTCAGCAAAAAGGTTTTCTAAAGGTTGGCGGGGCAATCGATGTTTCCTGCAGTTTCATTACGGCCTTTAAGAATGATCAAACACTGTGTGTCCGTGTGGATGACTCGAAGGTTGTTGTCATCGATATTGATGGTAAGGAGCAGGGGAGCTTTGTCGAAGGAATTAAAGATCCCGGCGCGATTGATGCTGGAAAAACTACCGTGGCACTACTTGGAAAAAACAAACTTCATGTTTTCGACCACGATGGTAAAGAGATTTTCAGTGTCGGTCGCTATGGCACTTCCCCGGGCGGTTTTAAAGATCCGAAGGATGTGTTCATTCATGAAGATCGATATTACGTTGCTGACTTTGGTAATAACCGGGTTCAGGTCTTTGCTGCCGATGGCCAGTTTGTCGAAGAAATAACGGCTAAACAGGATGGTGAGAGGCTCTTTTTTGAAATAGGACCGATTGCAGTCGATAGTCAGCAAAACCTCTACATAGCCGATGGCAGTGGGCAGGGAAAAATTCAGGTTATCGATAAAAATCGGAAATTACTCGCTTCAATCGGCGACGATGGCGAGTCCATTCATAAAATTCTGAAAATACATGCGCTTGATATAGATCATCAAGATCGACTCTATGCCCTGGCCGGGTCTGACTACAATGAATACTTTATTCAGATCTACGAGAATTTGGAACCGGCTCGGAAATTCGGTGCGGGTAGCGAAAATGGTAATGCCGTTTATTTTGAAGAAGCGAATTCAATATCGATATTGTCGGGTTCGAAGAACAGCCTTTATGTGAATGACCCCGATCAGCAGAAAACTTTCCGCTTCGATTTTCTCGAATACCCTGATGCAGCGTTTGCCCTGAAAATTGCGGCGAATAGAAAATCGGTAGACCTGCAGTGGAGTAGCTCCAAGTCACCCTTGATCGAACGCTATGAAATTCAGGCGGCTACCGAGCAGGGCGGTCCGTTTAAGACAATTTCTACCGGTAAAGGTCTTGAAAAAAGTCTGCCAGTAGACAGTGCCGGCAAGTACAACTGGTTTCAGATCGTTTCGGTTAGCGGACATGGACTGCGAGCGGCACCGTCGGTAGCCAGGGAAAATCATTTCCAGCGGATTCTGGTGCTTTATAAACAGCAGGAATACAGCGCTGCTATTGAACTGGCCGATCGATTAATAAAAATTGCCCCTGACAATGTTGATATGCGCGAGATACTCGCGATGAGCCTTTACCTTAGCGAAGACTATACGCGGGCGATCGCGGAGTTTAAAAAACTGGAGTCGGTTCCAGGTTATGTTGATAAAGCCATTTTGTTTCAGGTTAAATCACTGGTTAACTTGAAACACTACCTCGATGCCCGGGCAATGATCGACCAGGTTATGGAAAAGAGTCCTGCACAGGTCGAGCCTTATCTTATCTGTACCCAGCTCAGTCTTGATTTAGCCGATGCTATTGGTGCGGTTACCTGTGCCGAAGATGGTCTCGCTTTACATAGCGACAACGTCGAGCTGCGTTATTTACTGGGCAGGGCTTATATTGAAGCGGGAATTACCGATGATGGCGTTCTCGCTTATCAGAGCATTATCGAAAATAACCCTGACAACCACGCTATCCGGCTGAAGATAGCCAATGATTTATACAAGCTGGAAGACTATGAACAAGCGTTCAGTGAATACGACACTCTATACAAGGCCGACGCGAAAAATGACCAGGCTGCTGTGGGCAAAGCCAGGTCCTTGCTGAGTTTGGATCGTGATGATGAAGCCAAAGCAATTGCGCTGAAACTGTCGGGTAAAAAAGAAACCAAAGGCGACGGCTATTATCTGCTGGGTAAAATTGCGGCTAAGGATGGCAATCACAAAGAGGCCGTAATACGCCTGACTCGTGCGGGCAAAGACCGGCCACAACTGATTGATGCCTGGTTATCACTTGGACAGGCTTATATCGCTATCAATCAACCAGACAAGGCAGCCAGGGCGCTGGCAAGCGGAATCAAACACAACCCTGAAGAATACTCCCTGTATCAACTGGCAGGTAGCATCGAGCTTGATAACGAACGCTATGTTGAAGCCAATGCTTATCTGGATACGGCAGTTCAGCTACAGCCGCAGGCAGTGGTATCAAGGAAGTTATATGCACGCAGCTTGTTCTCAACACGCAACTATCGTAGCGCGGAAATTCATGCAGACGCAGCCGCCAGGATTTCACCCGACGATATTGATGTACTGGTGTTGCAGGCTGATATTGCCAACCAGCAAGGGAAAATAGGGTCAGCTATCGAATATTTGAAAACCGCAATCAGTCTGGATAGCTCCTCACCCGAATTGCAATTTAGAATAGGGCGCGTTTACCAGGATGCAAATCTATTCGATGCTTCGCGTAGCCATCTCGAAAAGGCAGCGGGTATTCGGCCGGCCTGGGCGGCGCCGCATATTGCGCTGGGTAATCTGTACAGCAAACGACGGTTATTCGATGACGCAGTAGCCGCATTCGAGAAGGCGGTTGAACTGGATCCTTCCGAATCTAACCGTGCGGTGCTGAATGTGGCTTTCGCAGAACGGAAGAAGTCGCTTGAATTCAGCAATAACGCGCCACAGCTGCTGCTCTCAGATTTAAATCTTGAAACCGTTTTTTCAGCCGCCTATAAAAAATATAAAGATACATCGATTGGTATGGTGACGCTTAAAAACGTGGGCGCAACTGATTATGGAAACATGAAGCTTTCGTTTCAGATTAAGGAATACATGGATTTTCCGAGTTCAGTTGAAATAGACTTGATCAAGGGTAACGAAACGATGCGGATGCCGATTAAGGCAGTTTTCAACAATAGGATTCTTGAAGTAGACGAAGATACCGGGGTTCAGGTCGAAGTAAAACTGAGCTATTTGCGGGATGGGCAGAAGGATGAAATTACGCTCACTCAACCGATGACCATTTATGGAAAAAATGCAATCGTCTGGGGTGACTCGGCGATGGTCGGTTCCTTTGTTACCCCGAAAGATGACACGCTTCGCGATTACGTTCGTCAGGTGGTCAATAGTTACCGACCGGATCCGGGGCCCTTGAACGAAAACCTGGTTTCGGCAATGGCCTTGTTTAGTAGTTTGACCGCAAGCGGTACGAATTACATTGTTGACCCCAATACGCCATTTACCGAATTGCGTGATGATCAAATCGATTACGTGCAGTTTCCGCGCGAAACGTTACACCTGAAAAGTGGGGATTGTGATGATCTGTCGGTTTTGATAAGTGCCGGACTGGAAAACCTGGGTATTAAAACGGCCTTTGTCGAGATCCCCGGGCATCTGTTCTTAATGTTCGACACCGGGGTAGCCGAGGCCGACTCGGGGCTGGTAAGTCAGGACAGCAGTTTGCTGGCTTTTAAAGATGGTAATGTCTGGATACCGCTCGAAGCTACCATGGTCAACACTAATTTTGTCGAAGCCTGGGCCGAAGGTGCGAACAAATATCAGACGGCGCTAAGCGCAGATGAACTCGGAATCATTGACTTGAACCAGGCCTGGAAAGAATACCAGCCAGTTACCTTGAATAAGGCGTCGTATTCCATTGACCTGCCGGATAAGAAGCGTACTGAAAGCCTGGTCGCACAGGCGCGAAAGGAGTTATTGGCCAAAAGCATCAGTCGCCTGGTATCTCCGTATCAGGCGATGGTGGTGAATAATCCTAAAGATGTCACGGCACGCCTTCAGATCGCCATACTCTACGCAAAATACGGACTTTACGAAGATGCAGAGCTGGCCTTTGAAGCCTTGCTGGAACTAGCGCCTGACAGTAGTGCGGTACTCACCAATCAGGGTAATCTCTATTTTTTGCGAAACAATTACACCCGGGCCGCTGAAACCTATAGTCAGGCGGCAACGCTGGATGATGCCGATGGTGGAATCTGGATCAACCTGTCAATGGCGCA
>JBLHOA010000081.1:0-12765 GCA_047622345.1 Gammaproteobacteria bacterium
CCCCAAAATTTCGGCATTGTAGCTGCCTAGGTCGCCTCCCGGCCAGCGCGTGGCTCCAGGAGTGCGCGTCAATTTTGGCAATATAGCTGGAATTTTCAACGGCTTACCATTAATTTCTACCTGTTCAAATAACCCCCGTTGCTGAAAATGCTGGTCCGCCATCATATCTTCGACATTATAAATTGGCCCCGCTGGTACCTTAGCCAGATCCAGCTTTTCCAGAAGATCCGCCGAATCATGCGCGGCGCACCAACTCGACAGCACCGCGTCAATCTCAGCTTCGTGCTCGACGCGCCCCGGATTATGGGCAAGCCTTGGATCTTCGGCCATGGATTGGTAACCGGCGATCACCATCAAACGCTGAAATATAGAATCGCCATTGCCCCCGATAACAATATATTTTGCATCCCGGCAACGATAGGTATTGGTGGGCACGATTCCGGTTAATGTACTGCCGGACGGTTCGCGCACCACCCCGGCACCATCGTATTCAGGCACTACCGCTTCCATCAAATTGAAGATCGATTCATAAAGAGCGACATCGACCACCTGGCCCATACCACTATTCTGCTTTTCCAGCAGCGCCAGTGCGATACCGAGCGCTGCATGAATCCCGGAAATGGTATCGCCGAGACTCAAATTCGGCCGCACCGGTGCCTGCCCCGGATGACCATTGACATAGCGGAACCCGCTTATGCCTTCACAAACCGAGGCAAACCCCGGTTTGCTCGAATAGGGACCATCCTGGCCATAACCCGAAATCCTGGCATACACCAGCCCTGGGTTCGATTGTTTAAAATCATCCGGGCCGAGGCCCCATTTTTCGACCACGCCTGGCCGAAAGTTTTCGATAACCACGTCGGCCTGGGTAATCAATTCGCGCACCAGTTCAACCCCTTCGTCGGTTTTTAAATCGATGCTGACCGATTTTTTATTGCGCGCCAGCGAGCGCCACCATAACGAAGTACCATCCTGCACTTCGCGCCATTGCCGGATTGGATCTCCGCCCTGCGGGGGTTCCACTTTAATCACTTCGGCACCGAAATAACCGAGCATGCAACCCGCGAACGGGCCGGCGAGTAATTGTCCCAGCTCGATCACTCGATAACCCGTCAAAGGTCCAGATGCGGTCATAATATTTCCATAGAAATTAACTGATCGAAATGTTACGCAGGATCGCCCGAAGTGACCAGCCAAAAGATAGGGTCTGGACTTATCTTCGTTTCAAGCTTTCCGCTATACTCCGCTTTTTTTTAGCCGTAGTTCAGGACCTAATCATGCACAGCAACGAAATGCAGCAACAACCGACCACTCAGGTATCGGTACGTAAACTGTTTGGTATCGATAGCGATATGCAGGTAAATGCCTTTGCTGAAACTGCAGAATATGTGCCCGAAATCGACCCCGGATACCATTTTAATCCAGAAGTTACCCAGGCCATTCTCGCCGGCTTCAGCCACAATCGACGTGTGATGCTACAAGGCTTGCATGGCACCGGAAAATCAACCCACATCGAACAAGTTGCCGCGCGCCTTAACTGGCCCTGCATGCGCGTTAATCTCGACGGCCACATCAGCCGACTCGATCTGGTCGGCAAAGACAGCATTGTTATTCGCGATGATCGCCAGGTCACTGAATTCCAGGAAGGCATCGTGCCCTGGGCCTTGCAACGTCCACTCGCGCTGATCTTTGATGAATATGATGCTGGCCGCGCCGATGTTATGTTTGTCATCCAGCGATTGCTCGAACGCGATGGTAAATTTGCCCTGATCGACCAGAACCGCGTGCTTACCCCGCATCCCTACTTTCGTCTTTTTGCCACTGCGAATACGGTCGGACTCGGCAATACCACCGGCTTATATCACGGCACCCAGCTGCTCAATCACGGCCAGATCGATCGCTGGAATATCGTGGCAACGCTGAACTATCTGTCCGCCGACGAAGAAAGCAAAATCATTCAGGCCCGTGTCGCCGAATTTAAAAGTGATCAATACAAACCTATGCTGAAATCGATGATCGCGATGGCGACTATGACCCGTGAAGGCTTTGTAGTGGGCGACCTTTCAACCTTGATGTCGCCGCGAACGGTCATTTCCTGGGCTGAAAATACACTCATTTTTAATGACCATATACTCGCCTTTAAATTCTCTTTTCTGAATAAATGCGAAGAAGACGAGCATCCGATTATTGCCGAATATTTTCAGCGTTGTTTCAATCAGGAACTCGACGAAGCCTACCTGCACCTGCAAGACAGTGACAACGCCTAAACAACCCAGCTCAAAGCAGCAACAGGCTGCGCAGGAGCTTTGCGGGACTACGATCCGCGCGCTCACCGGCCTCAGTGAACTGCGCCACCGCGGACGGTCGCTATTCCTTGCTGGCCATCGCGTGCATAGCGGAGCACCACATAGTCAGATCGATCCGCTGGAAGACGATTTTCAAACCCATCGAGGTATTGCCGATGGTATCGCGATGCGGCTTGCCTACAGCGACAGCGACTTACACCGCGAGCTTTATCCTGACTCTCCAATTCAGCGCTTAATTTTCGACCTGCTCGAGCAATTGCGCGTCGAGACCCTGGTCGAAAACGTTCATCCCGGCGTTCAAGCCAATCTGTTCAATCGTTTTCAACAGTGGTCGAAGCGATTTCATCATAGCGGGCATGCTGAAACGCAACTGGGCTTATTGATCTATACCATTGCGCAGATTGCCTGGTCACGGTTGAGCGGCAATCCGACCCTGGAAGAAACCGACGATTTGATCGAAGTTACCCGCGGACGCATTACGCCGGTTATCGGTAGCAGCCTGGCCGCATTGCGTCGTCATCGAAATGATCAGGCCACTTACGCTGAACAGGCGTTAAAAATTGCTCAGATAGTCGATGAGTCACTAGAAGCGAACCCGCAGCTGCAAAGTGAATCTGCTGAAATTGACAACGAAAAGGCGCTCGCACGAATTGCATTGGCGCTCGATTTTTCAGACGACGCAGAAGACTCAAATATTGCAACGATTGTTACCGGCAATAGCAAAGTTCTCGATCTACAGGACCAGGTTTATCACGTTTACAGCCGCGACTATGATCGCCAGATCCACGGGTCGAGCCAGGTACGCGACAGTGAACTAAGCGATTTTCGAGCGCAGCTGGATCGATTGATTTTTCACCAGGGAATCAATGTTCCGCGTCTGTCCAGACACCTATCGGAATTGCTCGCGACCCCGCGTCGCGATGGCTGGTTGTTCGGGGAGGAGGAAGGTTTGATCGATGGTCGCCGCTTATCCCAGCTCGTTTCGGCACCCAGTGAACGCCGTATATTTCGTAAAGATCAATATCGCTTCAAGAACGATTGCATGCTGTCATTTTTGATCGATTGCTCAGGGTCGATGAAAAAATCGATCCATATGGTAGCAATGATTGTCGATATATTTGCGCGCGCCCTCGATCAATCTGAAATAACCAGCGAAATCCTCGGCTTTACGACTGGAAACTGGAATGGCGGTCAACCGCAGAAAGACTGGATTGCCGAGGGTCGACCCGAACATCCCGGCAGGTTGAATGAGCAATGTCACCTGGTATTCAAAAAAGCCGACAATAGCTGGCGCAAGTCGCGCCGTGACATTGCCTCGATGATGAAGACCCCGTATTTTCGCGAAGGGCTCGATGGCGAGGCAGTTGAATGGGCTTGTCAGCGCATGCACAAGCACGGCGAGGCAAGAAAAATATTAATGGTTATTTCGGATGGGAGTCCGATGGATACCGCAACCAGCCTCGCCAATGATGAATTTTATCTGGACAACCACCTGAAACACATGGTCGATAAATATGATCAGCGAAATGGCCTGGAAATTTTTGGAATCGGGGTCGGGCTGGATTTAACGCCTTACTATAACCACAGCATCGCGCTTGACCTCAGCGAATCACTTAGCAACCACGTCTTTATGCAGATACTTCAAATGGTTGCCCATGCGCAACGACGCTAAACCTGAGTCTGTTCCTACAGCTAGAACTAATCAGCCATACTAATGCCCGAAGTGTCGGGCGGTGGCGGATCGGGTTTCTTCTCCGCGCTGCTCAATTCGCTGCCTACCGGTGCCATATCGAACCCCGAGGTATCGATATCAGGGGCTGCAGTTTCCTTGATCTCACTTTGCAACTCGCTCCCGACCGGTGCGATAGTCGCAGCCAGATCTTCGATGTCATCACCGCTGATGCCTAGCGGATCGATTTGCGGGGGCGGTGCAACTTCGCCACCGCCGACAGCTTCGAATACCTGGCTTGCCGCCGGCTCTGGAGCTGTCGTGGTAACAGACGCGACTGCAACCGGGTCGCTTGAAGCCGCTACCGGTTCTGTCGCAGCCGGGGTACTGATCGATGTCCCGTTCATGGATGTGATTTCACAGTCCGCACCGGCTCGATTTAATGCAGTTTTGTATTTACTGGCGGTAGCATGATCGACATTTTTCTTGATCACCATGCGTTTACCGGAAAACAACTGCGCCAGTTTGGCGTCGTCGGCGTTAAACATCTTGCCCACCCTCGCCTTTACTTCTACGGGGTTTGCACCGGCACTGATCTGTCCGGAAAAAGATATTTCAAATAATTCATCACTCATATCATGATCCATCCTGGCGATTGCACTATACTTTTATAATTCAAATATTAACCTAATGCGATGACTAAAAATACGGAAATAACAAGACTAACCCCTCACGGCCAGATGAATGTACTGTCGCAACTCGAAGTCAATCAATTGAAACGCGGCAGTGAAGACGATGCTCTGTATCAGACTTTTCGACGCTGTTCGCTGGCCATATTGAATGTCGGCAGCACCACCGATGATGCCCGTGAAGTACTTCAACGCTTTCATGATTTCGATATTCGCGTCGTTCAACAGGAGCGCGGGATAAAGCTCGAAATTGAAAACGCGCCGGACAGTGCCTTCGTCGATGGCGTCATTATCACGGGCATTCAGGAGCAATTATTTGCTGTTTTACGGGATATTTCTTATGTCAAAAATACGATTATCTCCGACAAAAATTTCGATATGGATTCTAGCGAGGGGATTACCAACCTGGTATTTCATATTTTACGCAACGCAGGGGTTCTGATTCCTGAAACCGAGCCTAACCTGGTCGTGTGCTGGGGCGGCCATTCGATCCAGCGAGTTGAATACAATTACACCAAACAGGTGGGTTACCAGCTTGGCTTGCGCGGGTTGAACATCTGCACCGGCTGCGGGCCCGGGGCCATGAAAGGGCCGATGAAAGGTGCCACCATCGGCCATAGCAAACAGCGAGTTAATAACGGGCGCTACGTGGGCTTAACCGAACCCGGAATTATTGCGGCCGAATCACCGAACCCGATCGTCAATGAACTGGTCATTCTTCCAGACATAGAAAAGCGACTGGAAGCCTTTGTTCGTGCAGGACACGGCATCGTCGTTTTTCCTGGTGGCGTCGGCACCACCGAAGAAATATTGTACATGTTAGGAATCCTGCTGCACCCGGATAACGAATCTATCCCCTTCCCGTTGATTTTGACTGGACCGGAAAGCGCAAAGACATACTTTGATCAGATTGATGCCTTTATTCAGTTGGTGCTGGGTAAACCTGCTCGGGAGCGGTACACGATAATCATCGACGATGCCGAAAAAGTGGCGCAGGAGATGACCGCCGGGCTGGAATCGGTGCGTAATTTCCGCCGTAGACGCTCGGATGCCTATTACTTCAACTGGATACTGAAAATTGACCCGATTTTTCAACGACCGTTCGTTCCCACCCACGAAAACGTTGCCGAGCTAAAACTGCACCGCGACCAGCCGGTTCATCTGCTCGCGGCCGATCTGAGACGGGCTTTCTCGGCGATAGTTGCTGGTAATGTCAAAGACGAAGGCATCCAGCAGATCGAAGCACACGGGCCATTTCAAATCAGTGGTGATGAAGACATCATGCAATCGATGGATGCACTACTGCAGTCCTTTGTCGATGACCACCGTATGAAAGTACCCGGTAAAAGATACACACCTTGCTATTACCTCAATAAATAATAATATTGGTGATTGCCTACTTCGAGTGAGAATATGAGTACGATTAAATCAATTGCGATACGAGCAAAATCCCGCGACCCGATGCAGGTTATTGACCAAGCTAGCATTTCCGTAGCGATGGGAATCAGTGGAGACTTCAGAGGCAGCCAGAAAAACAGGCAGGTAACGATACTCAGCGAGTCGGCATGGCGCAGCACTTGCGACTCGATTGGCGCTGACCTGCCCTGGACCACCCGTCGTGCAAACATCCTGGTTGATGGCGTCGAATTCAGTGAGTCCGATATTGGAACACGAATACAGATTGGCGACTGTGAACTCGAAATCAGCGAAGAAACCGATCCCTGCGCATTAATGGATAGCCAGCATCAAGGATTAAAAGCGGCCCTGATGCCCGACTGGCGCGGTGGGGTTTGTTGCAATGTGATCAAAGCCGGAAATATTAAAGTTGGCGACAGCCTTACATTCGCTTGAGAAAATCTGCAACTTCACCCAGCTAACACCACAAATCGGCACCCAACCTGCATTCAGGGTTATTTTTTTTGGCCCGTAATATCAGCTCGCCACAACGGTCGCCGACAACGCACGCCGTTCTTCGCGGATTCCTACTATGCAATAAGCAGCCACGCTGACCAGCACGATCCCGCTGCCAGCCAAGGTTAGTAAGCTCGGCTCTTCACCGACCCCAATCCATACCCAGATCGGCCCCAGAATTGATTCGGTAAGCGCGAACAAGGCAACTTCAGACGCCATAATGTAGCGAGTTGCAACGGTGAAACACCAGAATCCGACGCCAAATTGAAAAACACCCATGGCGACGGCTATCGCCAGATCGTGCGAGGAGATCACCAGTGACTCGGCAAAAAAAGCCGCCACAGCGCCCATCACCAGACCGCCGAGACAGGTTGCCGGCAACATATCGATGCCGCGCCTATCGCGGATGATTAGCAGGAATATGACAAATGAGGCGACCACCGTCAGTGCCACCAGATTACCCAGCCAGCGACCCTCGAGTAATCCATCGGCAAACATCAGGCCGATTCCGCCGATCGACACCAGCATCGCGATGACGCCGAAGCGTGATGTTTTTTCGCCTAATACCAACCAACCGACGAACGCGGTAACCAGTGGAGATGCCCCGATAATGAAAACAGCGTTCGCCACCGTGGTTAGCAATATTGCATAGATATAGCCGATGGAACCAAGCCCGAGTACCACCCCGGCCCAGATTCCGGGGCGACCGATCGCTTTGAAGGCACCGAAAATCCCGCCACGATATTTTACCAGCAGTAATAAAAACAAGGTGATGGAGAAGGTAAATCCACGGTAGAACAGTACCTGCCAGCCACTCGCCGATTCCAGATTGCGCAGCAGTATTCCCGAACTACTCAGAAAAATGCCACCGATAACCACCAGCATGACGCCGTAGCCGTACCTACGTTCCATAATGTTATCCGTGCAGAATTAAAAGAGAATTACCTGTTCAACCAGTCAACAATTCCGGCCTGCCCGGATAGTAACGAAAACCTTGGAATTAATCAGGAATTTTAACGACGGCACGACCACGTATTTTACCGGCAAGAATATCCGCCGCCGCTTGTGGCAAATCGGCAAAGCTCAAGTCAAAGGACAGGTCTTCGAGCAGGCCCATATCCAGGTCTTGCGCGAGGCGCGCCCAGGCCGCTTCGCGTTTTGCGATGGGTGCCATCACCGAGTCGATACCGTACAGAGTTATGCCACGCAGAATGAACGGCGCGACCGTGGTCGGCAGACTCATCGAATCGGCAAGTCCGCAGGCGGCTATGGCACTCCCGTACTTCATCTGACTGATCACATTTGCCAGCGTATTGCCGCCGGCCACATCAACAGCTCCCGCCCATAATTCTTTCGACATTGGACGCGCTTTTTCGGCGTAACCGGCGCGATCGATAACGTCTGCGGCACCCAGCCCGATTAAGAAATCTTTTTCGGCCATGCGCCCGGTTGTGGCAACTACGCGATAGCCGAGTTTGCTCAATAACGCCACGGCGACACTTCCAACACCACCGGAAGCACCGGTGACCAGAATGTCGCCATCTTCTGCTTTGATGCCATGATTCTGCAATGCAGTCACGCACAGCATGGCTGTATATCCCGCGGTACCAATCGCCATCGCCTGACGATTGCTGATCGAGTCGGGGGCATGGATCAGCCAGTCACCATTCACCCGGGCTCTTTGTGCATAACCGCCCGAATGCACTTCACCAACCCCGAAACCATTCAGAATAACCCGATCGCCAACGCTAAAGCGCGGGTGACTGGATTCGATCACCGAGCCGCTGAAATCGACTCCCGGGATGAGCGGGAATTTTCGCACCACCGGAGATGACCCGGTTAAAGCGAGACCATCCTTATAATTTACTGTGCTGTAATCGACCTTGACTGTGACATCGCCGTCCATTAAATCGATATCGTTGAGCTCGGTTAGCTGACAAGTCTGCACATCATCTTGTTTGTTTATTTGATAAGCCTGGAACGGTTCTGACATCAAGGGATACTCCATATAATATTATTTGTAATACAAATTCATGTTAAAGTAATCGCCACTTAATTGCATCACCCAACCGAGGTTTGGACATGCAGGAATCGTCAATCGTCAAATCAAGTATTTCCAAACAAATTGCCGAACAACTGCGCGAAGCCATCGTAAGCGGTCACTTTAAAATTGGTGAACGCCTGCCAACTGAAGACGAATTAGCACAGCGCTACGGAGTTTCCCGACCCAGCGTTCGCGAAGCTTTAAAAAGACTTGCTGCACAAAACCTGGTTCGCGCCCGCCGGGGACCGACGGGTGGCAATTTTGTCATTCAGCCGAGTTATGAAGAACTGGCAGGGTCATTAAGTGCTGCGGCGACGCTTTTGATTGGCCTGGGTGCGCTGGAAATTGAAGAAATTATCGAAGCGCGACGGGTATTGGAGGGCAGCTGCCTTAAGCTCGCGGCGCAAAACGCGACTAGCGAACAGATCAGTGATATCGAAATTGCGTTGAATCGGCAAAAAGACCCGAAAATCAGCGACGAAGCTTTTTGCCAGGCCGATGTTGCTTTCCATCGGGCACTGGTAGATGCCACCGGCAACGGCATGCTGCGCTTCGTCATGTATACCGTCATCGAAGCATTAATCCCGGTGGCCAATATGATAGTTAGCCAGGTTCGGGTGCGCAGTGACATTACCTCGCTGCACCAGGAAATGCTTAATTACCTTGAGCAAGGCAACGTTCCAGGACTCACAACAGCGATGGATGAATTACTCGGTTATCTGCTGGCAAAGGTGCAACAGGTCAGCAATAAACGCCTTATGGCAGAGTGATGCTTTCTGTACCGAAGAAAAAATAAGCGGCAATGGCGGCTATCACTACAATAAGCAGCAAGCCGACTCCGGCTATTCGTTGATCGGTTTCACGATCCTTTTTAAAGCCGAGCAAAACCTGTTGAATACTGCGCAGGGCGCTAATCGTCAATTTGCGACGTTTGAAACTTTCAACAACTGCTTCGGAGCGGGAATGATCGGATTCCATTTTGCCGGTTTTGTTTGTTTGCAGACATCTCTATAATAGTCTCGAAATTTCACAATAACAATGAACCTGGTTCACATTGCCAGCACCATTAACGAGGGACAGTCTTGACTCCAATCATACTATCCGGTGGCTCCGGAACCCGGCTCTGGCCATTATCGCGCAAGATGTATCCAAAACAGTTTCTTGGCTTATTGCACGATGAAACCATGATGCAAAAGACGCTGAATCGATTAAAAGGAATCGAGCACAGTGCTCCAATCATCGTTTGCAATGAAGATCATCGCTTTATTGCTGCCGAACAAGCCCGCCAGATCGGTGTCGAAAACCTTTCCATAATTCTCGAACCTTTCGGTCGTAACACCGCGCCAGCCATTGCCGTCGCCGCGATTCATGCCTTGCAACAGGAAGAAAACCCGCTATTGCTGGTGCTTTCAGCTGATCACGAAATTGTCGATGAAGCGGCATTCTGCGCGGCTGTCGGTAAAGCCGAAACACTCGCCGGCTCAAACAAACTGGTTACCTTCGGCATAGTGCCTACCGAGGCAGCCACCGGTTACGGCTATATCAAACGTGGCGAAGCTGACCAGCAGGGCTATTCGGTGGCTGAGTTTGTTGAAAAACCCGATGTAGCAAAGGCCCGTGAGTACCTCGATAGCGGTGAGTACTACTGGAACAGCGGAATGTTCATGTTTTCGGCGCAACTTTTTCTCGATGAACTGAAACGCTTCAACCCGACTATGCTCGAGCACTGCCAGCTAGCCGCCGCTGAAATGAAAGAAGACATCGGTTTTTTACGGTTAAATGCTGACGCCTTTGCCCAGTGCGAGTCGAACTCGATCGACTATGCGGTGATGGAAAAAACAGAACTCGCTTCGGTAGTACCGATGGATGCCGGCTGGAGCGATATCGGCTCCTGGTCGGCGCTATGGCAACAGGGCAATAAAGACGATGCCGGTAACAGTATTCGTGGTGACGTTATTTGTGCCGACACCAGCAATTCGTTTGTTCACGCCGAAAGCCGGCTGGTAACCACTTTAGGTGTCGACAATCTGGTCATAGTAGAAACTCAGGACGCCATACTAGTGGCTCGAAAAGACGCCACTCAGGAGGTAAAACAAATTGTTGATCGGCTGCGCGCCGAAAAACGCGATGAGGAAAACTTCCACCGCGTGGTTTATCGACCCTGGGGCAACTTCGATTCGGTCGACGAAGGCGAGCGTTACAAGGTAAAGCGCATAACGGTCAAACCCGGAGCTAAATTATCGATGCAAATGCACCACCACCGCGCCGAGCACTGGGTGGTAGTGAAAGGAACCGCGCGCGTGTATCGCAACGATGAAGTGCTGAAAATTACCGAAAATGAATCGGTGTTTATTCCGCTCGGGGCCAAACACTCGCTGGAAAATCCGGGCAAAATTCCGCTGGAAATTATCGAAGTACAATCGGGAACTTATCTAGGGGAAGACGATATCGTTCGATTCGACGACATCTACGGCCGCAGCGATAGTTGAGCCCCTTTCTTAGACATGCTCTTCCAGGTCTTCAATATAGTCGCGCCGGTGTTTCTGATTATCGCCAGCGGTTATCTTGCGGTTAATCGCAAGGTCATCACCAACGAAGCCGTAGACGGGGTGATGAAATTTGCCGTACTGATCGCAATTCCCTGCTTGCTGTTTCGTGCAACATCGACCCTCGACGTCAGCCTCGCTTTTAAATGGCGTCCGCTTGCGGCCTACTACGCGGCGGCAGTTTTCAGCTTTGGGTTATCGATTTTCATATCGCGGAAATATTTCAATCGACGACCTGGTGAGGCAGTCGCGATTGGTTTCGCGGCTCTTTTTTCCAACCTGGTAATGCTGGGTCTGCCTATTAATGAACGCGCCTGGGGACTGGAAAACATGGCCCCCAACGTTGCACTGATTGCCGTCAACGCGCCAATTTGCTATCTCATCGGTATCACCGCTATGGAAATTTCGCGCGCCGACGGCCGCTCTATGCTCGCCACCTCTAAGGTGGTCATCAATGCGATGTTCCGCAATAGCTTGATGATCGGAATAAGTCTGGGGCTAACCGTAAATTTCCTTAGTATTCCGATGCCTGAGACACTATCTGCCGCGGTCAATCTGCTCGCTAATGCAGCGATTCCCGTCGCTCTATTCGGTTTAGGTGGCGTTCTCACCCGATACTCAATGAGTCAGAACCGCGCCGAAGCCGGGGTAATCAGCACCTTGTCACTGGTGATGCAACCTGCCCTCGCGCTACTCGTCGGCAACCTGCTCGAGCTCAATGATGCGGTGATCAAATCGATTGTTTTAATGTCGGCAATGGCGCCCGGGTTAAACGCCTATCTATTTTCCAGCATGTATCAACGTGGTGAAGCGGTTGCTGCCAGCTCGGTGGTAATGTCTACGATCTTATCGGTAATCACCATCAGTTTGTGGTTGCTGTTGCTGAGCTGAAGGGTTTAAGGCCGACAGAAATTCGCGTCAATGATTAATTATCCTCATATTCGTCAGATTAAAATTTTAGTAATCACTAAACCCATTTAATCGCGTTTTTACCATCACACCGGATCAATAGGACTAAATTCGCTGGCAAGCTATCTGATTTTTGCCGTTTTCTCTTTCAGTGCTCTGCTCAAACTGGCAATAAAACCTTTTATATTAATTTTTTACATGGCATCTGAAAAATTGAAATTATTTTGACGACGTTATAAAAAAAGCTGATAAAAATATTCAATTGTTCCGTTGCTGCGAAAAAGTAAATTATTCGAATGTTCCTTTCATTTCGAAATTTCCCAGTGTAAAACATGGGGTCGGTTTTGCATGTATAACGATAGACAGGCAACCAATCACGATTATCGTAAACAGATTGGAAGGGTTTAAAGTAGATAAATACTAATATAAGGATAGCGTTATGGCGGAAAGAAACTTCGAAGCACCGGGCCCGGGAACCTGGGAACTGGATACCACCCATTTTGCCAAACCGAGAACTCTGTACTCCAGTGAAGGGATGAAGCAGGGGTTCGAACGCGGATTTCGTGAAGGCACCGAACGCTATGGACTATTTCTCGACTATCTCATGTCCGAACAGTTACACGGTTTCAGCTATAGCAAAGTGGTGCTCGCCTTCGTCCCTCCCGATGCCCCCCCGGGGCCTCCATCCGAA
>JBLHOA010000082.1:0-12756 GCA_047622345.1 Gammaproteobacteria bacterium
CCCGGCCATCATCAGCGCGGCAAAGGTCAGGTATGGGTTGGCGGTTGAATCAGGAAATCGCACTTCGATGCGGCGGCCCTTAGGATTGCTGACATAAGGAATGCGAATCGAAGCGGAGCGATTTCGGGCCGAATAGGCCAGCATAACTGGCGCTTCGAAGCCGGGCACTAATCGCTTGTAGCTATTGGTTGCGGCATTGGCGAAAGCGTTAATCGCCCGTGCGTGTTTTATGACACCACCAATATAGTACAGGGCGATATCGGAAAGTCCGCCATAGCCTTCGCCGGCAAACAGGTTGACCCCGTCCTTCATCAACGACATATGAACGTGCATACCACTGCCGTTGTCGCCAACCAGAGGCTTGGGCATGAAGGTCGCGGTTTTGCCGTAACTGTGCGCTACGTTATGAATGCAGTATTTTAAAACCTGTACTTCGTCGGCTTTTCGCACCAGCGTGTTAAATGCCGCGCCAATTTCACACTGACCGGCGGTGCCGACTTCGTGATGGTGTACCTCAACCTTCAGACCCATTTCCTCCATCGCCAGGCACATGGCCGAGCGAATATCGTGCAATGAGTCGACCGGTGGCACTGGAAAGTAACCACCCTTTATGCCGGGGCGATGGCCGGTATTGCCATCTTCGTAGGCCTTGCCGGTATTCCAGGCGGCTTCCTCAGAATCAATCTGGTACGAGCAATGCCCCATTTCGGTGGTCCATTTGACGTCGTCAAATACGAAAAATTCATTTTCGGGGCCGAAGTAAGCCGTATCGGCGATGCCTGATGCCTTAAGAAAGGCTTCGGCGCGAATGGCGATCGAGCGAGGGTCGCGCTCGTAGCCTTCCCCGGTTGCGGGTTCGACAATATTACAGGTGATGTTCATAGTCGGCTCGTCGGTAAACGGGTCGAGCACGGCGGTATCGGTATCGGGCATCAAAATCATGTCGGATTCGTTGATGCCTTTCCAGCCGGCAACGGATGAGCCATCAAACATTTTACCTTCGGTGAAGGTATCGTCGTCGACCATGGTCGAAGGAACAGTAACGTGCTGTTCTTTGCCCTTGGTATCGGTAAAGCGGAAGTCGACAAACTTGACGCCGTATTCATTAATTTTATTTAACACATCAGCAGCGGACATGACTGGGTCTCCATAAACGGGGTATAAAACAGGGGTATAAAACAGAGGGCATTGTACTGAATATTGGCGCAATACCAATTTATTACGCCAGATTGGCATTTTGCCCCTGAAAGTACGGGCTGATGCACCAAAAAGGTGCAATTATCGTTCAAAATAGAGATTAACCGTACCAACATAGTTCAGCTGTCGGGTCTGGGCCATCAATTGGTCGACTTCTTCCGCATAGATTGCCTGATTGAAGCGAATCGGAAGCACCAGGTCGACCTCCACTACCTGGTTCAGATAATGCAGGTTTATGCGGGTTATCGTGGCCTGCCGCGGTATCAAACGCCAGACCTGTTCGAGGTCGTTTTCGATGTCTTCGCGGGCGGGTAAATTAGTAACCGATTCGTGGCCTGTTTCGCTTAAGGGATCTATGTGAATCTGCACATCGGCGATTTGCGAAAATTTTTCGAGAATCATTTGCTCGAGTTGAAAGGCGATGTAATGCGCTTCTGAAACAGTCAAACGCGGGTTTACCAGAACTTCGGCATCGACATAACCCAGCCCCCCCATCGAGCGGGTGCGCAAGGTATGTACCGCTTCTACGCTACGGTCGCCGAGCATCGAGTGTCGAATATCCGCAACCAGTTCGGCATCAAGGCCGGTATCGATCAGTTCAGAAAGCGCTTTTTTGCCCAGACCTAACCCGATAATGATAATCATCAAGCCTACGATCATTGCCGCGATAGCATCCATGTATGGGAAACCGACCAATTGGCCTGCAATCCCGATTAAAACCACTATCGAAGACAGCGCATCGGAACGATGATGCAATGCGTTGGATTCCAGCAGGCTGGAATGACATTGTCGCGCGGCTTTTATGGTGTATCGATAGAGCCCTTCTTTAGCGACAATGGCCAAAGCTGCGAATAGTAAGGTAATCGCCTGTATATCGGGCTGTTCCGGATTCAAAATCGATTCGAACCCGCCAAAGCCAATTCCAGCTCCGACCAGGGCAAGAATGGCGGCCAGCAGTAATGTCGCGAGAGTTTCGATTCGACCGTGGCCGAAAGGGTGGTCTTCGTCGGCCTCTTTTGCCGCACGCCCGGAAGCCAGCAGCACAATCATGTCGGTACTCAGGTCGGACAGGGTATGGATACCATCGGCCAATAAAGCCTGTGAGTGACCAATGATGCCGAAAATAATCTGCAACCCAGCGAGGATACAATTAACCGTGGCACCAACCAGTGTTACCCGTCGAGTGATCTGATAGCGGCTTTCACTTTCCATCCGATGATTTCTTGACTAGAAAAACATAGTCGTAATCGTCCTGTTCGCTGGAAATAAGTTGATGCCCGTTGATTCGGCACCAGGCGGGAATATCGCTCATCGTACCCGGGTCGGTGCAAATAACTCTGACCTGGGTGTCGGGTGGTTGTTTGTTGATACAATCCTGCAGGCGAATCACCGGCATCGGGCAAAGCAGTCGACGCGCATCAACCTCAATCACTTCTTCATTCACTGCGCTCATTTTAAGAGCCAGTGATGGGGGATATCTGCCACCGGATAGGGTTTGATATTAATCGACTGTTCGGATTGATTTTTGTCGATGAAAAGCAATTCAACCGAATCGGCATCGCGCCCTTTGCTGTAGCGCGCCGTAATCGCACAGGCGAGTTCAATTTGGTCCTGGTTTAAATCGGCACCCTCGATTACGGTCAAAGGCCCGGCGTGGCTGACCGTTTTGATAGTTTGATACTGTCGTTTATAACCGCTCAGGAAGCGGGTTTCGCCTTCTTCGCGAGCAATGATTAACTTATAACTATCGCTGGGTCGGATGTGGCGCCCGACCTTGAGCAGCATAATATCATCCAGCTCATATTGCCGGCTGCCACGGTTATCCCAGAGATCCTGTAAGCGCACCGCATAATTTTCATCGGTCAAAAAACAACAACCACCGGCGGGTTGCGCATAGTCCTCAAAGCCGAAATGTTGCGCCAGCTCAATTTGCGGTTTGCGCGAACGGCCAGTGATATTTTTTAACTGACTGCGATCAACCCAGCCTTCGAGTTCGGGACGGGTTGGTTCTAAATTCTGCGCGCATAACGGTCGGAGCAGCAGGTCATCCGCCCCCGATTCCTGCGCGATCACCGGCATCGTTTTCTTGCGTTGCGACATCGGCCGCTGACCAATCACTTCACCGGTAATAATAAAGTCAAAGTCGTTTTCTTTAATCCATTCATGTGCTTTTTGCACCATGAAAATTTTGCAGTCGAGGCAGGGATTCAAATTGGCGCCGTATCCGTGTTTTGGATTGATTACCACATCCTTATATTCTTCGACGATATCGACGATATGCAGTTTGATACCGAGCTGTTCGGCCACCCATAACGCATTGTTGCGTTTTACTTTTTTCTGGTCTTGTTTACGGATCGCATGGGTATGGCCTTCCACACAAAAGCCAGTATAAAAGTTAATGCCTTCAACTTCGATGCCCTGTTGTTGAATGAGTTTGGCCGCCAACAACGAATCAAGCCCCCCGGAAATCAGGGCAACTGCTTTTTTACTCATGGGTGCCTGGCTAAGTGGTGAAAACGCGGATTATAACAGGACTAAAACCTAACACGGAGCCGATATTACGACTCCGTGTATATTTCTATGATGTCCCGGCTTTACCAGCACTCGGTGGAATCACTCCCGGTTGAGCCTTTGATCCCGGTGTTGGTCAGGGTCAAGGTGGTGCAGGCAGCGTCGTCGGTTTGCGGCGATTTGGCCGGAGTAGCGGTGAGTGTAAAAGTGGATCCAGCGCGTACAGCCGCCACCGTGTAAAGACCGGTTTCGGTTGTCACGGATGCTGGCACTGTACAGCTGGCACTATTGTATACGCCGTAAAGTGCCCGGCATTTTTCCAGACTACCGGCGATGCTATTGAGCGCGGCACGTGCTTCAGTACGATTCGCTGCAATAACGCTGTTGCCGTAAAAGGCCATGGCCACCGAGGTTAAAATGCCGATGATAGCCACTACAATCATTAACTCGATCAGGGTGAAACCCTTTGCTCTATTTCTTTTCATAATATTTCTCAGAGTTGACCATCTGAGTTGGGAATTTGAATCATCGAGTCAACGTAATAAACTCCATTCAAAATATTACCCTTCAGATAAACGGTATTTCCAGCGCTAAAATCGCCAGCGGTGGCATTGTCGGCATCAGGCTTTTTAATATCTATCGAGCTGCGCAAACGGTAGTTAGAGATGTCTCCGGTCAATCTGACCGTGCTTGAGTCTATGCTGGCGATTGTGCCGACTTGTTGAAATTTCTCCAAAGCCTGTGCCGCGTTCCATGGCGCTAACAACGCCAGGGCAATCAGCAATGGTTTCATTGCAGGTAAAAAAAGTCTCATTGTATTAACTCCTGCCAGGAAAACCGGCCAACGGGGATGTCTTTTAAAGCCTTAACGTTGGTTGCTTCTTTACCGGTGAAAGCCAGGTCTTCGATAAATACCGGTTCGGGCAGGAAGCCTTCCTGCTTAACGGCAACCAGAGTACTGTCCGATGAGCCATTGCTCACGGTATCGTTTTCATCGATGACACCATCACCATTGGCGTCAAAGGTTGGCTCCAACGGTGAGCCACCGGTAGTCATGTCGACCGCATACTTGTAGCCATAGCCACCGACCTGACAGGGGTCATCAACCGGAACAAAAGTATTGAAGAACACCGTATCAGCTCGGGCAATCGGCGAAGTTACGGCGCGTTCACCGCTATCGGGTAACAGAAAATACCAGCCATGATCGGTTGAGTAATCGACCGGATTCCGGGTTAATACCGGCACGGTAAAGCTGCCATCGAAGGTTTGTTCGATTAAATCGGCATAGTCCAGTGCCTTGTCGCCGGCATCCCAGACCCCGTAAAAAGCCTGCTTCTCGGTGTTCATATTATCGCTATCTACCAGATACTGCCCGGTACCGAAATAAACCATTATATTCGGTGCATTCGAATTCGAATCAGGCTGGGTAGGATGCCTGGCCAGTACCGGCTTCGCAGTAATCTGCTGCTGGATCGCAGGGGCCGGGGAAATCACAGTCGAGTCGACCGCGGTAAATAATGGTGTCGGCGTTGAACCGCTTTTGTAAGCCACGGCCCAACTTCCCGCGTTAGTGCTTTCAAGGTCGAAGACCCACAAATTGCCTTTCAAATCACCGGCATAGACACGGTCAACCGTACCATTGCCATCGATGTCGGCGAGCGCAGGCGCGGCAAGACCATTACGATCTCCCGCGGTACCGACACCGGTGGTGATTTTCTTATAATCGGCAGCCTGCCAGGTGCCATCGACACCGCCTTCAATTTCGACAATAAACAAACTGGCTTCACCAGTGCCGAGATCATTGTAGCCATTGCCGAATATGGCTACCCAAGTTCCGGCGTTGGTATAGGCAATCGCCGGGCGGCTATAGGTATAGCCCAGGTCGGCGTCGTCATTACTGGTAAACTCCCATAGCACCATCTTGTCGGCGTTTGCTTCCTGGAACAGTGAGGGGTTGGTTATGTCCAATCCAAATATTCCGCGGGCGCCACCACGCATTGCACCAACCAGCACGGTGTGCCATTCCTGGCTGCCACCCGAAGTAATAAAGACATCGGAAATGGTCGGAGTCTGGTCTACATAAAATTTATGGTTATAGCCCGGGTCGGATAAATAATGCAATCCTTCACCGCTAGCGGTGGAAAGGAGCATTTCCGGCACATAGGCGAATTCTTCAACGCCGTTGTCATCATTAAATGCGTGCAGCATGCCATCGTTGGCCCCTACATAAACCATCTTTTGCCGGTCGACAACACTGGCGTCAGTCTTGAATGTGGAATAGGCATCGCTGCCGGTCGGGAAAGGTGCGAAGTCGGGCCAGTTCAATGTTGGAGCGCCAACGAATACAGGTCCGGAATTGACCATGTCCCCTAATTTTGAAATGCGCTCGCGAAAATTCGTTGCGGTACCCGATCCTTCGTTAGTGCTGTCGCCACGGATAAAGTCCAACCTGGCCTCGCCTACCGTGGTCGAGTCGGTGCCTCCAGCCGGATTGATGCGTAAGTCACTTTGCATATCACTCGAAATATCATCCCAACGAAAGGCAACGCCATCATTTTCCGGGGGTGAGGAATGATTGGTAATGACGGTGCGCGTATCGGGGTCGAAGAGGGGGTTATTCAAATAGGTAGATGCCTTCCATTTCGCGCTGGATTCATCCTGGAGCTCGCCGGTATCGGGGTCCAGAATTTTCAACGCCAGCAATTCACCAATCCATCGGTCGGAGTTAAATTGCGCCAGATAAACCACCGATTCGGTATTAAGCTGGGCCGAGTTAACCGCAACCGCGGCGGCCGTTGCCGTACGGGCAGAAATATTGCGAATTGCCGCGGTCAGCGAATCCTGAAGTTCATCCGCCGTCTGTGCGCTGAGGTATTCACCGCGACTGTTATAAGTTGCATGCCACAGATCGTCGACGGTGGTTGAAGTGTCTGTCACTGGTTCCGGCCAGACAATTCCTGTTGACGGGTCGGTGCCTTCAGGAAGCGTACCTATGACCCCAAGTCCCACGCCGTAATTGACCAGGTGCTGATGGTCGGCCTCATCGACACCATCCTGGGTAGGTACTTTGTCGGCAAGGTCGCCACGCAAGTCTCTTTTGTAATAATGCATAGCAACGTCCGCCAGGGTGTCGCTATAGGTATCGGCGTAAGTGCCACCATCGAATGGATTCGAGGCATCATCTGCATCGGCGTTCGCGACTGCCGGGGATGCAGCGGTGCCGTTCCAGAAACCGTCGGTAAGCATGATATTAAAATTCTGCTGACATTCGCCGCCATCAGCCGCCGGTAATATAGCGGTAGGTGTGGTAGTCGATTCGAAATACTTTCCCACTCGATCGAGGGCCGTTCTCGCCGGAGTAGAGCCGTTTTCAACGGTATTGTAAAACTCGGTCAATAGCAGGCGCTGATTAGTCGCATCGGTCATCGATTCCAGGTTTTTACGATGGCCGGTGTTGTAGACGTCAAGGCCCATGCGGGTGAAATCGGCGCCGTTAATGGTGGCACCAATTGCCGCCTTAGTGGTATGCATGCGCGACCGGTAATACTGGAACCAATTGGCGAAATTCTGCATTTCGGCGCTACCGGCGGGAATCGTAACCAGGGTTTTACCGTCGGTAGGTTCAAGTACGCCATCGCCATCGTCGGCCCATACATAATAGCTTGGGAGGTAGAGGCTGGCTGGATAGGTATAGGTTGTACTGGTGTAAGGATTGGTATAGCTATAGTCAAGGGTTGCGGTCAGATCGACAAAATTATCCGTCGCAGGATTGGTTTTGTTGGGATCCTGCCATACCTGAGTTTCGTCTGCGTCGGTGTACATCGGGGTAACACCGTCGGCCTTGACGCCGGGCCAGGGTTTGTAAACCTGATTCGGGTTATAGTAAATTGAATTGCCCTGGTGGGTGCGCCAAATCCAGGTGTCATTCCATTCGGGGAAGTTGACCGGGTCGACGTTAGTCGACGGAGGCATCGTTATAAAAAAGATATTCTTGCCGTTTTCCGTCCAGGTTGGGTGATAAAAGGTCAAAACGCCGATAAAGTTGACACCACCCATCACTGGTGAGCCACCAATTGTTCCGTAACCTCCGCTAATAGCGTCAGCCATCACCACAAATTCCATACTCAGGGAATCATCCAGCGTAAAAAACACATTCGGTTCAACCGTGCTGGATAAAAATAACGGCGCGTTCGGCAAGACACCGGGCGCTGCATAGGCATTGTGGATCGGCATGATGGTCAGCAACGCGCTCAACGCCATGGTCTTTAATGCTGTTTTTGAAAATTGAATCATTTCAGTTCTCCTGGAACTAGAATTCCTTGCCGAAATAGGACTGAACATAACGGTATGAATTTCCGGTTTGTCCAACCCCACGGGCGGTAACTCTGAAATTTGATACGGTCATTCCCGGCTGGCTGCTGCCGTAGCCGCCGATATTGACGGCGGCGACTTCGTTTTGTGATCGATCGCCGAGGTACTTGACGACAAATTTAGGTTGCGCGCTGACATGCGCGAGCGATGTGCCGGCATTCTGCCCTGAGGTCCAGGTCGCGGCATCCGAATAGTTGGGATCTTCGTCAGTTTTATTGTAAAGACCGGTCGAGGGGTCGGTATAAACCGTTTTTGAGATTGAGGTATCGACAAAGGATTCCGCGGCGCGTAACCCGGCTTCGGCGGCGTTGAAGGTTAATCCCGATTCGCGCAGGTTACCCGCCATGCTGACTTCGGTGCGCGTGGCCTGCATCGACGTTACCCCTAGTATGGTTAAGGACACCAGGATAACCAGGCTGACGATCAGTGTGGCGCCGGATTGCTGTTTGTTATTGAAGGTATTCATGTGCCTGAACCTATGCGATTGCGTAAGGCAATAGTAGTAGTGAAAATCTGACGTAAGCGTCTATCACCTGCGGTCAGGTCGGCCCCGTTAAAAGTGTATTTCTGATTTTCGTCGGATATGAAATCTTCATCCGAGCGGGCCAGCAGCATGATGCGCAGCGAAATAACCTCGAGCATATCGGGCACCGCGGCGCTTGTAATGGTGACGTACTGGTTCGGGAAATCATCGTCATCGGTATCGATGCCGTAGAGTATCTGCAATTGCTCGATGCCTTCGACCAGTTCAGCATTGACGCCGTTTTCCGATCGCCAAAGGGCCGGTTCGCCACTGGCGCCGGCGGCAATAGAATAGGTGACTGATTGCAGTTCAAACAGTGATGAGTCGGCGCCGTAAGTCTGCGACAGACAATGCGCACCAGCTCCGCCTTTGCAACTATCAGGGTTGTAATTGCCGGGGGAAGTAGTGTTACCGGTATTGTGAACTGCCGGGTTTGTCGCCGCAGCGAGGTTGTTCGAGATATTCGTTATCTGAAATATATCGGCGCCTCGGCAGTTACTGACCATGACAATATCCCCTTGGACAACGTGATTATTGGGGGTGACGTGGAGATTAGCCGAAGAAGATACGTTATACGGAGGAAGTACATTCACCTGATTCGGTTTGGAGCCGCGTAATGTGACGCTATCGGAGCCGTTTAAGCCATCGTTTTCAGTGCCGCTAATCGCCCCCTCCAACAGGAAGTCGTGCAGGTCGGGGTCATAACCCGCGCCTGCAGGGTTCAAGTTGTTAACAATATTGCTGGGATCGGTCGGGTCAAACAGTGCGCAACCGAAGAAACCCGCCATGCGTAAATCCTGGCTCATGGTGTCCATCGCGTAGCGTCCATTTTCCTGAATGCGCGAAATTGCCGAAGTGAAATTATAAGAAGTTTTATTGCCCAGATAGACCTGGAAAATGCCGCCGACCAGAAACAGGCTGATGACCAGAGAGACGAGTATTTCGACCAGCGAAATGCCGAGTTGATGGCTATGTTTTTTCATTGGACGATTATTCATTGGACCAAAGTTACCGTGTAGCAGGTTAAGTCGACCGCGGGGTTGTTACCACAGCCAGTACCGGTAGCGCCGGTACCTTCGTCATCCCACATCACCGCAATAACAATTTGGGTCGCATCGCCGGTTATGAGGCCGCGCCCACCAGGAAGGTTTTGTATCTGGGTTTTCCAGTCGGCGGCGTCGGATTTTATTAAATTCCCGGTGCTACAAGCGCTGCCCATGCAGTCCTGGGTGAAATTATTTGTTTTGGTGTCGACGATTCTATAGCCATCAAACTCGGTGATGTTGGCTCGAATGCGGTCGGCCATGTCGTAGGCTATCCATACCGCCTGGCTGTGATTCAGCGCGGATGAATTCTGCTTCATCGCGGTAATTTGCAGCGCGGCAATTCCGAGCAGGCCGATTGATATTACTAATAGCGCAATCATCGATTCGACAAGCGAGACGCCCGCCTGCTTTTGTTTTATGTGCATGAGACGCTCCCACCTTTGCGAACCCGCCCGGTGTTCGAAATGGATATCGATTTGACATTGGCGACATTAGTGGCGCCGCGGTCATCGCAGAGCGAAAAAACGCCCGACGAAGCCGGGGTAAAGCCGCGAGCGTCATAAACAATTACGCTGCCCGCCGAGCTCACTAAGGTATTGTCGCCGGTTAAGGCGTCTTTCACGCGCAACAAATCGTCACCGGCAGAAACGTCCGAATTGGTGTCGCGATCGACAAATACCAACCAGCCATTAGCCCAATTGGTCGAATTGCAACTGGTTTGATTACTGCTCGCGCAAATGACGACCTGTTGATGCCCGGTTACCGACGTGCTTCTCGCCAGTGCCAGATGGCCGACCAGAATATTAATATGTGTTGATAAGCGATCGTTTTTGATAAAGTCGCTCATCGACGGAATGCCGACGGCCATGACGATGCCAATCAGTGCAACGGTGACCATTAATTCGATCAGTGTGTATCCAGAATTCTTTTTCATATCCGTATCCTAAACAATCTGAGGCAAAAAGCTGCCGAAACAAGATAGGATAATTAAAAGCACCGACAAACGGTAGAAGTCGCTAGAATCCGCTGAAAACAACAACCAGTAAGATGAGACAAGGATCACATAAATGATGGTAACCAACACTGGCCAGGCCTTGAATGAAGGCCTGGAAACCACTCCCCGGGGACGCCCTGGAAATAGCTGTTAATTAGCCGAGTAAGCCCGAGTAAGCTATGCCCGACATTGAATTGAAAAACCGGTCTATCCGAAGTTTTGTGCGCCGCAGCGGGCGGCTGACGCCTTCACAGAAAAACGCAATCGAACATTACTGGCAGTTCTATGGTATCGAAAGTTGCGCGCAGCCGATTGAATTGCCGACGGGTTTTACTTCGCTCAAGCTCGAAATCGGCATCGGTAATGGCGACGCGCTTATTGCCATGGCTTCGGCAGATACGCAAAGTCTGTACATCGGCATCGAAGTGCACGAGCCCGGAATCGGGCGCTGTCTTAACAATATTCACAAGCTGCAACTGAGCAATATTCGCTTAGTTTGCAGCGATGCGGTTGAAGTGTTGACGCAAATGATTAAACCCGCATCGCTCGACCGGCTGTTGCTGTTTTTTCCAGATCCCTGGCATAAGAAACGTCACCACAAGCGCCGCATTGTCAACCAGCAATTCCGGGATTTGATTTCCAACGCCCTCAAGCCGGGTGCTGTATTTCACGCCGCAACCGATTGGGAGAACTACGCCGAGCATATCGCCGGGGAGTTTCTAGGCGATCCACGGTTCAATAATTGCGGTGATAGCCAGGGTTATACTGAGTGTCCCGAATATCGACCTTTGACCAAATTCGAAGCGCGCGGTCGGCGATTGGGGCATGGGGTTTGGGATTTAATGTTTGCGCTGAAATAGCGAGGACTTTGCTGGCGCTATAGTTATCTGGCCAAATTAAAAAATGATATTAAGCATTACCATCATTACAATGATAAACAGTATCGACATGAAAGACCCTGCGCGTATAAAGTCGCGTACGCGGTAACCCCCCGGGCCCTTAATCAGGGCGTTTACCTGATGGGTGGGGATAATGAATGAATTCGAAGTTGCCAGCGCTACGGTGAGGGCGAATACTGCCGGGTTGGCACCGACGCCGATGGCGATATTAACGGCTAGTGGCACAAGTAGCACGGTCGCACCCACATTCGACATTACCAGGGTAAAAAAGGTCGCCAGAATAGCCACCGATGCCTGGATTACCCATATCGGCATGTCACCGACCACCAACAAGGTTTGTTCGGCAATCCATTTCGCAGTACCACTGGTTTCAACCGCAAGGCCAAGAGGAATCAAACTGGCGAGCAGGAATACCGTGCCCCAGGATACCGACTCATAGGCTTCTTCCATTTTCAGTACCCCCGAAATTACCATGCCGATAGCACCGGTCATCAGCGCAACCGAGAGGCGTAAATCGGTAAACAGCACCATGAACAGGGCCAGAGCAAAGAAAAATCCGGCCCAGCCGACTTTATTCGGTCGCGTTTCTTCGCGAGGATATTCCGAGGTGACGATGACGAAATTACGGTCCTTCTCGATGTAAGCCAGTGCTTTCCATGAAGTGTGTGCCAGAATCGTATCACCCGATTCAAATGGCATGCTGCGCAGGTTTTCGCCCTCAAAAATAGTCTCCCCGTCGCGATGTAATGCAACCATCGCCAGCCCGTAGGATTTTCGTAGCCAGAGGTCGCGCGCGCTTTTACCGATTAATGAAGAGCCGGGAGGGATAACTATTTCGGCGATACCCGCCTGAGTGGAAGCGAGTACTTCGGAAAAAACACGTAAACCTTTCTGAATGGTCAGCCCGTAGGCGTCGACGAAGTCTTTCAAATGTGCTGGGGAGCATAAAATGCCAAGATGTGAGTTTTCGCCGATTTCGATTTCCCGGGAAATATCGCCCTGACTGACGCGCAGGCTGTCACCCGACGCTTTATAGGCAATCACGCGGATTTTGTTGGCGTTTTCGATGTTGTCGAGCACCTGTCCTACCAGCGGGCTTTGCGCAGGAACCATAACCTCGAACAGCAGGTAGTCGACTCCATAGACTTCTTCGAGGTACTTGCTGGAGCCGGCGACATTCGCCCCGGAGTCTTCGGATACGGCCGGCAGTACGTA
>JBLHOA010000083.1:0-12755 GCA_047622345.1 Gammaproteobacteria bacterium
AAATCAGGGCATAACATTTTGCGCGGGACCGATGAATACCTTCTTAATAACAATCAGGCTCACATTTAGCAAGGGTATCAGCCGCAGGGATTAAATTAATTTGAGCATCGGACAAGCTCAGTTCATTCCTATGCTGATAGTTTGCCTCCTGTGGTTGAACACACATCACCTTAAAGTAATGACTGAATTGGTCGATACCCCACGTAGATACTTGCCAGTTACCTAAATTCAAAACCCGTCTGATCTGATGGTATGGAATTGCTAACAATGAAAAACTTGCTTGAACAGGGGTATCGATTTGCGACGCATTTTATGCCTGAGTTCGAAACGAACGAGTGCTGTTGATGATAGCCCCCGGGAAAAACTGCTTCGCGCGACCATTGGTTGATCGTGTGCTTATCGATATTGTTAACCCTGTCGGGCCTCGTATATCTCGAGCGCGCAGGTCGCAAAAACCAATCAGGTGCTTTTCAGGAACGAAGTTACCCGGGTTATTAATCAGGTTCGTGAGCGCATGCGACTTTACGAAAATGCTCTGAGTAGCGCCAAATCACTGATAGACAGTAATGGTGGCGAAGTCGATTATCCCAGGTGGTTGCGCTATGCCAACAGTGCCACCATCGATTAGACTTATCCCGGCATCAACGGGATCGGCGTGATTTTTCACGTTAAGCCCGAAACCTTGAGCACTTTTTAGTGAAGGAGATCGACTGGCAACCGCAGTTCAACATTCGTCCGCAACACAGTCAATCCGAGTTCTGGCCGATTACCAATATCGAACCCGAATATGCAAACCGCCAGGCGATCGGACTCGACGTGGCATTCGAGTCGAACCGGTATGAAGGTATTGAAAGGGCCCGGTTAACCGGGAAGGCGCAAATAACCAGTCCCATTACGCGGGTGCAGGATTCAAAAAAGACCCCGGGGGTTCTCTTGTATGTGCCTTTTTATAAGCGGGGAGGCGGGTAGGCAGCCCCGCGACCGACCAGGAACGTTATGACAATATTGTCGGGGTTACCTATGCCCTGTTCATAATGAATAAATTAATGCAGGGTACGCAGGCCAGTGCAAATCGATACATTTCGATATCAATTACCGATGACAGCGAACTGCTATACGAAGATTCGGGCTATATCACCCACTCTAGTGTTGATATAGCCCCTGATTTTACCGAGCAGGTAAAAGTTGATCTGTATGGTCGGGAATGGGTTTTTGAAATTTCTACCAATTTAAATTTTGGTGATGCGACGACCAATAATCAGCCGTTGTTCATCTTGTTCATCTTGTTCGGCGGTATAGCTATCGACCTGATGTTATTGATGCTGTTTGTGTCAACGGCCAATCGAAAAGCGCTCGGCTATGCTGATCAAATCACCGAAGATCTTAATCTTAATGCTGAGCGTTTGCTCAAATCGAATAATGAACTGGAACGCTTTGCCTATATCGCCTCGCATGATTTGAAGTCCCCACTGAATGCCATTAAAAAACTCGCGGGCTGGGTAGAAGATAAGTCCAGTGATTGCATACCTGACATTCTCAGCCTGCTGCGGGTTTACTGGAAAATGGTGCAGCTCCCCCCGCCGACCGCCGGTACTTTCAGGCGACTGAATTACCCTAGCACAGCCCCGGGGCAGGTCGTGCCAACGATTTTCCGGTGAGTATGATTACCACCCTGTTCCAATCCAGTTGACGATTGTTTCGACCGGTCACAATGCAAGGCCGCCAGAGAATAACAGAATTCAGGAAATTACCCGACCTGGACTGCTTTTCCGGTGCGCTGGAACCAACTATCCTTCATAAAGTCAATCGCTCGTGTTTTCAGGCTGGCTGCGTTGTAGTTCTATTCCTGCTCAGAGATATGATAAATTCAACTTCGTTACTTCAATGGGTTGCGTCAAATGAACTGGAAAACCGCTTACCGCTCTTTTTATTATGCCAATGCCGAAGCGCCAGAAGATATTGTGCTGGACCCGGAAAAAACGGCGTTACTGGTCATCGATATTCAAAATACCTACCTTGAGGTGAAAGATAACAAGTTGGAAAGCGATCGTTGGCAACCATTTTTTGCGCGCATGAACGAAGTCGTTATTCCCAATACGGTGAGACTGGTCGATCACTGCCGAAGTAAAAAAGTGGAAGTAATTTTTGCCCGCATTGCCTGTTTGAAAAGCGATGGCCGCGATCGCTCCTTGAGCCAGAAAAAACCGGGCTTTAACTACCTGCTGTTACCAAAGGATCGCGCCGACTCGCAGATTGTCCCGCAGCTAACGCCCACGGACGATGAAATTACCATAATCAAGACCACTGATAGCGCGCTTACCGGCACCAACCTGCGTCTGATTTTGCACAACATGGGGATATCAAATGTTGTCATTGCCGGCATCTTCACCGATCAGTGTATTTCATCGACGGTACGCAGCCTGGCCGATGAAAGTTTTAATGTGGTCGTGGTCGACGATTGCTGCGCGGCTGCGACCGAGCAGCTGCATCGGCATGAACTGGAAGTGATCAACATGATTTATTGCCATGTCGCGGCGCTGGAAGATGTTAAGTCCTTCATCGCCGATAAATAGTTCATCGTTTTACGTTCATTAGTTAATTGGTGCTTACTTTTGCTGAGTGATCAAAGGCCCTGCGGCTATTAATTTAGATATCGGAAAAACGATACCCTGTGATCGAAAAAATTCATTCAACTGGCCTAATATAATAAATTTATGCCTCTATACTTGTCGCCATTGTTCGTCGAGCCACCGCGATGTATGGAAATCGAAACCCCGCTGTTGTAGATAACATCCCAGTTCCAGGTGTTAAAGCTTTCGCCTGGTTGTCAGCATTGGAAAGTTCTGCCCGAAGCATTTTGATTTCGGTGTTGCCGATTGCGATGTACCGTGTTTTCACCGATGCCAAACTAGTCTCAGAAATCTATTTCATCATCGGGGTTCTGTCGTTTATTGCAGCATTGGTAGTGCCACTGGCCAGCCGTTTTTTGCCGCGCCGCTGGCTGTATACCTTTTCAGTGCTTAGCTATATTGCGGGAGCGGTTATCGGGATTTTTGCCGATTCCTGGATGCTCGCGGTCGGGCTCGGTTTAATGACTGTGTCGGTGGTGGTGATGACCGTTTGCTTTAACGCTTACGTGATGGATTACATAAATCGCGCGCGGCTTGGTGAATGCGAAACCCTGCGTCTGTTTTATAGTGGTGCGGCGTGGACCTTAGGGCCGTTTCTCGGAATCTGGTTGATGGGTATCTGGAAGCCGGCACCCTTTATTCTGGCCGGGTTAGCCGCCGCCTGCCTGCTGTTTACCTTCTGGCGGTTGCGCCTGGGTAATGGCAAAGCGATTCAAAAGGCAAAAACAAAACCACCTAACCCTTTTGCCTACCTCGGCAAATTTATACGTCAGCCACGTCTAGTCGCTGGTTGGACCTTTGCCGTAATCCGTTCCTGTGGTTGGTGGGTGTATGTCGTCTATCTGCCAATCTATGCGGTTGAAAATGGCTATAGCGAACAACTCGGCGGTATCCTGCTGTCGCTATCAAATGCATTTTTGTTTCTAACCCCATTGATGCTGAAAGTGATGCGGGGGTTCGTCAAGAAAGCGTTATTACTCGGTTTCGTAGGTAGCGGCAGCTTCTTTTTGCTGGCTTCGCTGAATTTCGTCAGCCCAGGCGTCGCTATCGGGTTGCTGGTAGTCGGTTCATTTTTTTTGATTTTGCTCGATATGAGTGCGGGCTTACCTTTTTTAATGGCGGTAAAGCCGGCGCAGCGCACCGAAATGTCGGCGGTATATGCCACCTACCGTGATGTATCCGGAATACTGACTCCGGGAACGGCCAGTCTGCTGCTCATCGTAGCACCGCTGCAAATGATGTTCAGCCTGGCTGCGGTTGGTTTGTTGGGTTGCGCCTACGTGGCGACGAAACTACATCCACGGCTTGGCAGGAAGCGGGTTATCCCGATTATGGCCAGCCCAATTGGCGAGGATGCTTGATCCTGCCGGGAACAAGAAGGGGCTTTAAAATCATCTTCATTCGCTACTGTATAACACCGGATCGAGGCGGCCTACTGTGCCGCTTGCTATTACTGCAGCGGTTATGCCGCCGTGCCCACGCATAGCATTGTAACCACCGGCACCGAGCTGGCGTTCCATTTTGCTGCAGGGATGACAGAGGCCGGTATATTCGAGTAGCGCCGCACCGATTCGGAACCGTTTATCTTTTAGCGCCAGCAGGTTGATTCCGGCGACGACGATATTGCGGCGCAGCCATTGCGGAGGCACCGATTCCAGCCCGGCGCAGGCGGCGATAACGGCGAGATGTTCCTGTTGAATCAACGTCACCTGTCGGGGATTCGCTGCGCGCCCAGCGAAGCGATCACCTTCTAGACCCTTGCCGATCTCGATTTGTACCAAATCGAGTTCTATCATCGCTTCACCGCGCGATGGTCTGATTCCTATCCACTCAACCCGGCCGATCTGCGGCAGGGTATCGAGCAACTGCTTAAGCGGGCTTTGTTCTGACATCGGTTGAATTTATGTCCGGGTTGCGAGATTTAGGGGTCAGGTTCATTTTTTGCGCAGGCATGATCCGCTGCGCGAAATCCTAACCCTGGTAAACAGCGATGTAAACCGGTATTCGCGGCGACTGAATCCCACTAGCGAGAACTGTGATCGAGGGCTTACTGAGCAAAGCGAGCTGGTTTTTGCCGGTATTCGTAATATACTCGCGACTCGCAAGAAGATCGATCAAGCACGAATGATTGTCCTGTTAAATAGAGAATTCATAAATGAAATTAGTACGCTTTGGTGAACCCGGTCAGGAAAAACCCGGCCTGATCGATGCTTCGGGAGTAATTCGAGATTTATCCGCGGTCATCGATGATATCGACGGAACCGCCTTGGGTGAACAATCGCTGTCGCATTTACGCGCTATCGATCCTGCTTCGTTGCCGCTGGTCACGGGCAAACCCCGACTGGGTTCCTGTATTGCCACACCGGGTAAGTTTGTCGCCATCGGCCTTAACTATAGCGACCATGCCAAAGAAACCGGTTCGCCGATTCCCGAAGAACCGATTGTGTTCTACAAAACCGACACCAGCATCTGCGGGCCGAATGACGATATTATCCAACCCAAAAATTCCACTAAACTCGATTGGGAAGCCGAAATTGCCATCGTCATCGGCAGTAAGGCGCAGTATGTGGATGAGCAGCAGGCCGCGCAGGCGATAGCTGGTTATTGCGTGGTCAATGATGTCTCCGAACGCGCCTTTCAAATCGATCGCGGCGGCAGTCAGTGGTCCAAAGGTAAGGGTTGTGACACATTCGGTCCGACCGGCCCCTGGATGGTTACCGCCGACGAGATCGATGATGTGCAGAAGCTGGAGATGTGGCTGGACGTCAATGGCAAGCGTATGCAAAGCGGGAACACCGCGACGATGATTTTCAATTGCGTGTATCTGGTGAGTTATCTGAGCCAGTTTATGACTTTGATGCCGGGCGATATTATCACCACCGGTACGCCACCCGGGGTCGCGCTCGGTCGGGATCCGCACCCCTGGTTGCAACCCGGTGACGTCATTTCGCTGGGTATCGAAGGGCTTGGTGAACAACGTCAAACGGTTGTAGCCTGGCAGGCAAAATAACCTGGGGTTAACCCGGATCGGGTTTATTAGATCGATTGTAATTACCCGCCGATTGAATCGATCGGGGCTGGCGGTTTACTGCGATTGGCCTCGTAATTTTACTGCGGAGTCAGCTTCAATATTTTCAGTCGGGCGAAGGTGCGCCAACCAGTGTTTTTCCCACCAGCGGAATCCCTGGCTGATAAAGAACACCATTACCATGTAAAACAGCATCGCGGTGATGAAGCCTTCGTAAGCGAGGTAGTAGCGACCGTTCAGCCAGCGACCGGCGCCGAGCAGATCCTGCAGGGTTATCGTGCTCAGTACGACCGAGCTGTGCAGCATAAAAATCACTTCGTTGGAATAGGCCGGCAATGCCCGGCGGAAGGCACTGGGCAGGATAATGCGGCGCATCATCACCCAGGGTGACATACCGCATGCTTTGGCGGCTTCTACTTCGCCGAAGGGGGTGGTTTCAATCGATCCACGTAGAAACTCGGTGGTATAGCCTGCCGTATTCAGGGTAAAAACTATCAAGGCACACCACCAGGCATTAGAGAGTACCGGGTCCCAGAGAACGCTTTCACGTATCCAGTCAAATTGAGGTAGCCCGTAATAAACCAGGTAGGTTTGTACCAGTAATGGTGTACCGCGGAAAACATAGGTAAAACACCAGATCGGCGGGTTCAACCAGCGATGTTTATAGGCGCGCGCAATGGCCATAGGTATCGACAGTAAACCACCGAGAAACAGTGCGAGTACGGTGATTTCCAGGGTTAACAATGCACCCCACAGAAAACGATCAATGTGATCCCAGACCAGGACAAAGTCGAGCGGCGAATGGTGTTCGCTGATATAGGCGAGGTATTCCCAGAAACTGCGATCGGTTTCCACTTCCATCAGGTTGCCTTACGCACGCCAGCGGAGTATTTGCGTTCGAGCCAGCGTAGACCGACGTCGGAAAGGGCGGTAAGCAGCAGATAAATAATGAATACCGCGAACATGAAGGTGAATGGTTCTCGAATCGAGCGACCGGCACTCGAGGCATTCCACACCAGATCATGCAGGCCGATTACCGAAACCAGCGCAGTGGCCTTAACCAGCACCAACCAGTTGTTGGTAAAACTGGGTAGGGCATAGCGCACCATCTGGGGCCAGGTGATGCGCATGAAAATTTTGAATGGGGTCATCCCACAGGCGACCCCGGCTTCGAGTTGCCCCGGCGGTATCGCAAGAATGGCGCCTCGAAAAGTTTCGGTCATATAGGCGCCGAAGACAAAGCCGATGGCAAACACACCGGCGGTAAATTGATTGAGTTCGAGATACTCCCACCAACCGGTGAGTTCGCCGAAATCGTTAAGCAATTGCTGGCCACCATAAAACAGCAGCATCATCAGCACCAGATCGGGGACGCCTCGAACCAGCGTGGTATAGAGATCGGCAAATTTTCGCCACAGGCGATTAGACGATAGTTTTGCGGTAGCCCCGATGAGCCCGAGGAAGACCGATAGCAATAACGAAAAAATCGCCAGCTGAATAGTGACGATAGTGCCTTCGAACAGCAGGTTACGATATTCCCAGATAGAATCCATGGGCTATTAAAGGCTCAACCGGCCTGATCGCAGAGGATCAGGCCGGTTGAAAACGGATGAGTCCGCATAGACTGGGTCTAGCCGCCGTAAATGTCGATTTCGAAATACTTGTCGTTGATACGCTTGTAAGTACCATCGGCGCGCATTGCTTTAATCGCGTTACTCATCTTGTCACGCAGGTCGGTGTCTTTCTTGCGCACGGCAAAACCAGCGCCAATACCCTGACATTTTTCATCATCGATCATGTCGCCGAGAAAAGCATAACCCTTGCCCATATCGAGTTTTAGGAAGCCTTCCAATGCCTGCAGCGAATCGGAGATTTGTGCATCCAGACGGCCATTCGCCAGATCCTGAAAGATTTCATCCTGACTTGCGTACAACACCAGTTCAGCATCAGGGAACATCTTTTCGGCCGTACACTGATGCGTTGTTGCACGTTGTACACCGAGGCGTTTGCCCTTCAGGCCCGCATTAGTGCGTGCAAAACCGGCATCCGCTTTGGCGACAACACCCGGAGGCGTGTTGTAATACTTGCCGGTAAAATCGACCTTCTTCTTACGTTCTTCGGTGATCGACATCGATGCAATAATGGTATCGAATTTTTTCGCCAGTAATGCTGGAATCATGCCATCCCATTCCTGTTCGATGAGAACACAGTCGCGGCCCAGGCGTTTGCAGATTTCGTAAGCGATATCAATATCAAAGCCTTTTAACGAACCGTCGGCTTCCTTCCAGGAGAACGGGGGATAAGCGCCTTCAACGCCAACTCGAAGTGATGCCGCCTGCGCCGAAACACAGGTCATGGTCAGTGCAAAAAATAGCAGTAGTAGTTTTTTCATGCTCATGGTGAATTACCTCCAAAGGTATCGTAGTTATAATTCCGCATCGTGTTTCGATTTGGATTTCTTGTGATCATGTAAATTATTGCATCGAACGCGTCAGAAACTGACGGAAACGATCCGATTCAGAATGACCGAACATTTGCTCCGGAGGGCCTTCGGCTTCAATCAGGCCTTCGTGCAGGAAAATGACTTTATTCGACACATCACGGGCAAAACCAACTTCGTGAGTAACCACTATCATGGTTGACCCTTCGTCGGCGAGATTACGCATCACTATTAAAACTTCACCGACCAGTTCGGGGTCTAAGGCCGAGGTCGGTTCGTCGAATAGCATGACTTCGGGTTCCATCGCCAGCGCCCTTGCGATTGCGGCGCGTTGCTGCTGACCACCGGATATATGCGCCGGGTAGTAGTCACGTCGATCGTACATGCCTACCTTGTGCAAGGTCGTCTCGGCACGATCCAGGGCTTCAGCACGAGGCAGCTTGAGCACGTGCAGCAATGCTTCGCTAACATTTTCGAGCACCGTCATATGTGCCCATAAATTAAAATTTTGAAATACCATGCCGAGTTTGGCGCGCATGCGAACAACCTGGCTCATATCTTCGGGGACCTGGTCGCCGTATTTATCCTTGTGCATACGGATGGTCTCTCCATGCACGGTGACGGTGCCACTGTTTGGCGTTTCGAGCAGGTTGATGCAGCGCAGAAAGGTACTTTTACCCGAACCCGAAGCCCCCAGCATCGAGATGACATCGCCTTCATGGGCATCCAGATGCACGCCTTTGAGCACTTCGACAGCGCCGAAGCTTTTGTGTAAGTCGTCGACCACCAGGGCCGATATATTGGGGGGAGAATCCACGCTCTAGTTATGTCCGCTTGAGTACTGTCGGTTATTTATCGTTATGCGATCGAGTCTACACGACTTTCCGGCGATCTGTACAGCGAAGGAATGCTGCCCTTGCCGACCAGGACTGTGCTCCCACTGAGGCTCGATTCACTTCGGAATTAAATTTTTTAAAATATGCTGGTACTCGCGTATGCGCTGAACATAGCGAACGGGTTCGGTACCGCGGGCATAGCCATACTTTAAATTTTTATAGTATTTCTTATCCGCTAACAACGGCAGCACCTGTTTAATATCGTTCCACAGATAGGGGTTTAGTCCTTTATCACGCGCCAGCGTCTGGGCATCGTGCAGGTGGGCCCGACCGACGTTATAGGCAGCCAGCGCCAACCAGGTTCTATCGGGTTCTTTGACGTCATCGGCAAAACGTCTGTAAATAATCTGGGAAAGGTATTTGGCTCCCCCGAAAATGCTTTGTTTGGGGTCCAGACGGCTTTTCACTCCCATCGCTTTGGCGGTGTCGAGGGTTAACATCATGATTCCCCTGACCCCGGTTGGACTGCGCGCATTCCCGACCCAGTGCGATTCCTGATAAGCCTGAGCGGCCAGTAGTAGATGCGATAGCTTGTATTTTTTGGCGCCCTCTTTGAAATAGGTGGCATATCGTGGATAACGCTTATTAATGCGGGCAATAAAGCGGCGGGTGTCGACATAGTCAAACACTTCAAAAAATCCGTAATGCTTATCGAGCAGGGCCGTTAAGTGATCATTTTTTTCAAACTCGATGAGCCATGTCGCTACTGCTTGCTGCAGGTCATCGCGTTCCTGCGACATCATCCAGCCCAGTGACTCGGACTCGTTCAGGTTAAACGGCGTGATCAGTTCCGGATAATAGCGTCGGTTGATATCGACAATATTGGAATCGGCGACGGTGCAATCGAGTTTTCGATTCCACACGGCACGTAGCAATTGCTCGGTGCTTTCCTGGTCGGTTTCCCGCCACTTCAATAGCGGGTTTTCGACCTGCAATGTTTTCAGTCTTTCGACGTAGCTGCTGACCGCGATCACGGCGATTTTTAAGTCAGATAATTCTGCTATGGATTCGGGTTGGACATTATCGCGGCGGCAAACGACCTGCTGGGTGACGGTTTGATAGGCCGGACCAAAGAGAATTTTTTCGGCGCGTTGCCGGGTTATGGTCAAACCTGCCGCCGCCAGATCCGCTTCACCGGCTTCGATTCCGGCGATGATTTCCTTGATCGACGGTTTTATTTTGTACTCAACTTTCAGCTTTAACGAGGCGGCAAAAGCTTCTACCAGATCATATTCCGGCCCTGCATTTTTCCCATAACGATCGACATAAATCGATGTCGGTGCGTTGCGCGATAACACCACCAGTTTCCCGGATTCAATAATTTGTTGGAGACTACGGCTGGGTTTTTGATCGTCGTTGTCAATTTGATTGCAAGCACTGGTTAACCCCAGCAATATGGGAAGCAATGCAAATCGTACAATAGCTAAGAATGGATTCATCATTCCGATAATAGTGAATTACTATGAATTCAGTGTAAACCCTGTTTTCTCATAGTAGTGACCTTTGAATCCGTCTAGCGTCTGCAACAGGAAATGGCGATATACCCTTGCCCATTATTGAGCGCTCGATCTATTCTGTGACTTTTGCCCTTCGGCCTTCGTCTAAGAATATTATCCGGGTTAGTCACAACTGACTGCCCGGGTTGCATTTCAACCTATCAATCGGGCCCTGTTTTAGCAGCGGTCCGCAGCAACTACGGACGACAACTATGAAAATTGCATTGCTTTCAAGGAACCGGAAATTATATTCATCGTGCCGAATTATCGAAGCGGCCGAAGCTCGAGGCCATGAAGTAGTGGTTATCGATGTGCTGCGTGCGTACATGAATATTGCCTCGCACAAGCCTTCGATCCACTACAAAGGTAAGCCGGTCGAAGGCGTAGAGGCCGTTATACCCCGAATCGGTGCATCGGTTACCAGCTACGGTACCGCTGTTCTACGTCAGTTTGAAATGATGGGTGTGGTGCCCTTGAATGAGTCGGTGGCCATCTCCCGCTCGCGCGATAAGCTACGCTCGCTGCAATTATTGTCACGCAAGGGTATCGGCATGCCATTAACCGGTTATGCCAACAAGCCTGACGATATTAAGGACATGATCAAGATGGTTGGCGGCGCTCCGTTAGTAGTCAAGTTATTGCAGGGAACACAGGGTATCGGCGTGGTTCTGGCAGAAACGCAGAAGGCGGCAGAGAGCGTAATCGAGGGCTTTATGGGGGTTAAAGCCGATATTCTGGTGCAGGAGTTTATCAAAGAGGCCGGTGGTTCCGACATTCGCTGCCTGGTCATTAACGACAAGGTTGTTGCGGCGATGAAACGACAGGGGCAGCCTGGCGAATTCCGTTCGAACCTGCATCGCGGTGGTTCTTCCAGTTTGATTAAAATCACACCCGAAGAGCGCTCTACTGCCGTTCGCGCCGCAAAAATTATGGGTCTTAATGTTGCCGGTGTCGACCTGCTGCGGTCAAACCATGGCCCTGTGGTAATGGAAGTTAATTCCAGCCCCGGGCTCGAAGGTATTGAAGGCGCGACCGGTAAGGACATTGCTGAAATGATTATTAAAAGCCTGGAAAGCCAGAGTAAGGGTGCTGGTTCGGCGAAAACTCGCGGTAAAGGTTAAGGCTTAACTTCGAAATCAGTTCCGATTATTGAAGACGCTTTGGCGAGTCTTCCACTACGCTAACGGGAAGGTTTTAATGCATAAAATCAAGTCGATTTTTACGCTGATAATTTTATTATTAGTCGTTGTCTTTGCCGTGCAGAATAGCGCCATAGTCGAAATTCAGTTGCTCGTCTGGAGTTTCAGCTGGCCAAGGGCGTTACTGGTAGTAGCATTGCTCGCTACCGGCTTCGTCCTTGGACTTGTGGTGTCGAGTTTGAAAACTCGGGAATGATCTGTTTCTCTTATCACTATAAGGGTATTAGAAAACAGTGCCATTCATGCCTCGTTACTTCGCTATCGAAGCAGTAAAATGGCAAATTATTTGTGTGGATTTGATCCCTTAAAAAAAGGAAAAAGCAAATGAACTTAAATACTGTCCTATTCACTTTATCCGAGCAGGAGTTTACGCTGGGTCAGTTGCTGATCATTCCGGCGACCGCAATCGTCGGGATTATTATTATCCGTTGGCTGGCGCAGGTGATTACCAACCGAATGTTAGCGCGCCATATTCAACCTGATCTGGTGCATTTAATGCGGCGGATTTATTACATAATTGCCATTGCCGTGCTCACTATAACGACACTGGATATGCTCAATGTGCCGTTGACCGCCTTTGCCTTTGTTTCGGGTGCGGTTGCCATCGGCGTCGGTTTCGGTGCGCAGAATATTATCAACAATTTCATCAGCGGATGGATACTGATGTGGGAGCGTCCGATTCGCATCGGTGACTTTCTCGAGATTGGAGAAAAAGCGGGAACCGTGGAAGCGATCAACACCCGTTCAACGCGCATCCGCCGGACCGATGGTGTTCACATGCTGCTACCGAATAGCTTTTTGCTGGAAAATACAGTGGTTAACTGGACCCTGATCGATAAAAAAACCCGAACCTCAGTCAGGGTGGGGGTGGCCTATGGATCGCCTGTTTTGCGAGTGCGTGAGTTGATGCTGCAGGCAGCGAATGAACAACAGGGGATGTTCACAGACCCCGCACCATCAGTTATTTTTGAAGATTTCGGCGATAATTCATTGGTGTTTGATGTTTATTTCTGGATCAATGCAGCGGCTGAAAGTGATTTACGTACGACACGCAGCGACATCCGTT
>JBLHOA010000084.1:0-12454 GCA_047622345.1 Gammaproteobacteria bacterium
TAGGTTTTATTGCCACGAACGTCGAAATACATCAGGCGTCTCCTGCAATACGTTTAGCCGCGCTGAACCCGCGTGCAAAATCGGCTTTGATGTCAACGATGTCTTCGATGCCGACCGACACCCGTACCATGTCTTCGCTAATGCCGGCGGCCTGCATGTCGTCGGCGGTCAAGCGCGAATGCGTGGTACTCGCAGGGTGTAAAACTAGAGTGCGCGAGTCTCCGACATTGGCCAGATTCGACGCCAGTTGTAGTGCATTAATAAAGGCCACTCCGCCAGCGCGCCCACCGATGACACCGAAACAAACCATCGAACCGGCACCGTCGGGGAACAGGGTTGCCGCTAGCGCGTGGCTGGGGTTGGATTCGAGTTCAGGGTAATTCACCCAGGTGACGGCTTCCTGTTGTTGCAACCAGCCGAGCAGTGTTTTAGCGTTGGCCACGTGCTGCTTCATGCGCAGACTCAGGGTTTCGATACCCTGTAAAATCAGGAATGCATTGTGCGGGCTCATCGCCGCGCCGACATCGCGCATCGACTCGGCGCGCATTTTCATCGCCAGCGCCGAGGGACCGAACTCTTCCCAGAACTTGATTCCGTGGAAGGGCGCATAAGGTTCGGTCAGCTCAGGAAAGCGCCCGCTTTTCTCCCAGTCAAATTGTCCACCATCGACGATTGCACCGCCGATGGCGACGCCATGCCCGCCCATCCATTTGGTTACCGAGTGCACAACAACGTCGGCGCCATGATCGATCGGACGGCACAGACTGGGCGTAGCGAAGGTAGCGTCGACCACGACTGGAATCCCCGATTCGTGGGCAATAGTGCTGATAGCGCCGATGTCGGCAATTTCAAGGCCCGGGTTACCGATCGATTCGCAAAACACCATTTTGGTGTTCGCCTGGATGGCCTCGCGTAATGCCTGCCCGTCGTTGATCGGAACAAAGCTGCATTCGATGCCAAGGCGCTTGATCGTGTGTTTAAGCAGGGTCGCGGTTGAGCCGTAAATCTGTGCCGAGGAGACGATATGATCGCCAGCAGAGCATAAGGTGATAAATACGGTAAACAGCGCGCTCATTCCCGAGGCGGTGCATATCGTACCGCTACCACCTTCGAGGGCGGCGATGCGCTGTTCCAGCACGGCGACGGTCGGGTTGGTAATGCGACTGTATATATGCCCGCCTTGCTCGACATTGAATAAGGAGGAGCCTTCGCTGACGCTTTCAAAAACGTAGGAAGTGGTCTGGTAAATGGGTACCGCACGCGAGCCGTGGTCGCTCTCGGGCACATAGCCGGTATGCAGGGCGACGGTATCGGGTTTTAAAAACGACGAACGACTCATGATTTTCCCCTGGGTTATTTTAATACTTCCGGATCGAATGGCAGCCCTTGAATGGTCGCTTCGATGCCATTACTGCTGGCACGGCCGCCAGCAACATCGAACTCGCGTTCGACCATGGCGAAGGCCAGATTCTTTTGATAGCGCGGTGACCAGCAATGCGACCGGACTTCGCCGACCTTGCGGCCTTCAACTTCAACATCGGTTTGGTCAAAGGTTACGGCGTGATCGAAGACAAGTCCAACCAGGCGCTGTTCGTGGCTGTCCTTCAAAATCCGCAATGCCGGCAGGCTTAAGGATTCGATATCGGCATCAAGGTCGATAAACCGGCCCAGAGCAGATTCATAGGGGTTGTTGCTGAAATCGACATCGTTACCGAATGAAATTAATCCGTTTTCGATTCGCTCGATCAGATTAGGGCAACCGGCGCGAACGTCGAGGTCGGCACCTTTAGCGAAACAGTCATCCCACAGGGCTTCGCCGACGCTGGAGTCGCTTAAGTAAATTTCAAATCCACCTTGCTTGCTCCAACCCGAGCGCGCGACAAAGAATTCGTGCTCGCGCCATTTCATCATGCGTCCACGAAAGAAGCGGATGTCGCGAATCGACTCATCAAATACGCGCGCGACCAGGTCTTCGGCGAGCGGCCCTTGAATGGCCAGCGGACTGACATCGGGTTCAAAAACTTCAACATCGAGTCCGTAGCCGGTGGCTAGACCCTTCGCCCAGAGCCTGACATCGCTGTCGGCGATCGATATCCACCAGCGACCGGTGCTGAGGCGGATCGCGATCGGGTCATTCACTAACTGTCCTTTCTCGTCGCAAAGTGGGATATAAAAACATTGGCCGTCCTGCGCCTTGCGGATATCGCGCGGGGTCATCAGTTGCACCAACCGGTCACTGTCAGGACCGATGATTTCAACCTGGCGTTCGGCGGCGACATCCCAGACCTGAACTTTTTCGCACAGGTGCCAATAATCGGCTTCGAAAGATTCGAACACGGTCGGCAGCAACATGTGGTTATAAACTGTGTACGCTTTGACCCCGGCGGCGGTAACGCGTCGGGTGAAAGGGGTTGCGCGGGTACGGCGTGAAACACTCAAAAATGGGTTGAACACGGCATGCTCATCGTAAATCAGGCTCAAAATCAGTTACCGGAAGGTTAAAAAATTGGATGGCAATGCTAGCTTTTTTTTATTTGTCTGACAAATAGATATTTGGCAGTTCGGGCGAATTTTAGGCTATTTCGGGTAGACCGGATTCTGTGCTTCAATTTCGGCCACGCGCGGACCGTAATGCAGCAAACTCGAATCGAACTTGCCGCGGTAATCGGGAACCGCCGAATAGCCGAGGATGGCCTGTAAGCGTTGTCGAGTGCCGACCACTTCGCTTACCCGGTGCATCGAATAATGCCCCTGGAACAATGATAAGGTTCCGGCCTTCAATTCGATCGACTTGATCGGACTGATGTCGCCATCGAGCACCGCCTGCACCGCGGTATAATTTTCATCCTGCTCGCTGCGGATATGTGGGCAATAATCAAATCGACCGCCGGATTCCGGGGGTTGTAATAACAGCGTTGTAACCATCTTACTGCCGTCAAAATGCCATTGTTGGCAACCGCCCTCGTTCATCACCGAAATATTCAAACCCTGATAGGGGTCGGTATTGACGTAAACAGGATGCCCTAGTAATGCGCCCAGAAATTCACGCATTAACGGGTGTTGATGAATTTGCGCTAATAAATAGTCAGCCGGGATCAAATCACCGGCAACCTGCGCCAGATTACGTTTACCCTTGCGATAAAGCGGGTGATCGGCCGGGTAGGTCTGGCCCTGTCCGAGAGCGTAATTGAAAAAATAGGGGCTGACTTCGGTCGGACCCGGGTAGGCCAGATGGGCGACCGACTGCGCCTGTTCGATCAGAGTAACCAGCGCCGATTCCCGGGCAAATTGCGGCAGGGTGCAGGAACCATCGTCACCGAGGCGTTGGTGAATTGAGGCTAACCAACTGCGACCTTCTTCCGACTCGAGACGGTCCAGCGGGTAGCGATCCAGGTCGATAACATCGTTTAATTTAATCATTCGCTAAAAATACCCTTTTCTTTCGGCGATGCAAGTCCCATATACTTACTATTCTACAAGTGCATTCAGATTAAACCGTCTATGTTTCAGAGTTTTCCCGTCGAATACGTCGAACCCGTGTTTCGCCCGCCCAGCGAAGGCCGGTCGCTGATTTTCCAGATCACCAATGGCTGCAGCTGGAACCGCTGTACCTATTGCACCATGTACACCGACCCGCAAAAGAAATTTCGCCCGCGCGCCGAAGACGAAGTGCTTGCTGAAATCCGCCGCTGCGCCGAAACCGGGCAGGAGCCACGCCGTGTATTTCTGGCCGATGGTGACGCGCTGGTGTTATCGATGCGCCGCCTGCGCACTATTTTGCAGGAAATTAAAACCAGTTTGCCGTCGGTGAGCCGGGTGTCGTCCTATTGTTTGCCGAGCAATTTGAAAAACAAGAGCGATGATGACCTGCTTGAACTTGAAGCTTTGGGGCTAAAAATGATTTACGTCGGCGCCGAAAGCGGCGATGACACCGTATTACAGCGAATCGACAAGGGCGAAACCTATGCCAGTACGGTCGAAGCATTGGTACGCGCCAAATCGGCCGGGATGAAAACTTCGGTGATGATTTTGAACGGCATCGGCGGCAAGGCGCTGAGCCATGAGCATGCCTTAGCCTCGGCGCGGCTGGCTAACGAAACGCAGCCGCATTACCTGGCCACGCTGGTGCTTACCTTTTATCGCGACCGCGAGAAATTTGAAGCAGGTTACGATAACCAGTTTGAAGAATTGACCACGCTCGAACTTTGTGGCGAAATCAAAACCCTGATCGAAGCGACCGATTTACAGAGCACCATCTTTCGCAGCGACCATGCCTCGAACCATTTGATCCTGAAAGGTGTGCTCGGCAAAGATAAGGCAAAACTACTGGCCCAGGTCGGGCAGGCGATCGATTACTTCCAGCAACACCCCGAATTCGAACGCGGTGAGCATGGATACTGAAGTGATTAAATCACCTTGCGTGAATATCTGCGAACTGGGCGATGACAACATCTGCCAGGGTTGTTTCCGCAGCCTCGAAGAAATTGGTGACTGGGGCTGGGCGAATAATGAACAGCGCCTGGCGATTGTCGATGCGGCCAGAAAACGCCAGATCGAAAATAATGGCTGACCTCGACGATTACAGCATCGATGACATTCAAGCCCTGCTGCACGCGCAGGGTGAGCCAACCTATGATGTCCCACCGGAGATTATAAGCGATAGCGCGCGCGAAGCGGCGGTGCTGGTGCCGTTCCTGCGCATCGACGATGCCTGGCATATCCTCTACATCCGACGCAGTCAGTTCGATGGCGACCGACACAGTGGGCAGGTAGCCTTCGCCGGGGGCAAGCGTGAGCCCGAAGACGAGTCACTGTTAGCCACTGCGTTACGCGAAACCGAAGAAGAAGTCGGCATCGCCGCCAGCGACGTGAATGTGCTCGGCTATATCAACCACCACCACACCATCAGTGAATTTCAGGTGCGCCCCTATGTTGGCGTCGTCGACTGGCCCTATGCATTGACCCTCGAAACCAGCGAAGTCGCACACGCGTTTACGATCCCATTAAGCTGGCTCGCCGAACCCGGCAATTATCGCAGCGAAGAGCGCCACCACCCTGATTCAAACCGTTCATGGCCGACGGTTTATTTCGACCATTACGACGGCGAACTACTCTGGGGCGCCACCGCACGGATGACGCTTTCGTTAATCGATATTCTGAAGCGTAAATGAGGACTAAGCTGATGAGCGATGCAGAAGAGCGCGATCTCTACTTAATCACCGAAGCCAACGAGGAATTCATCATCGAATGGCTGAACGACCGCAAGGAATTCCACAAGTGGTTCACCTCGTTGATTATCGGTACTTTTGTGTTGCTGACCATCTTCGGTAATAAGCCGGGTTTTGCATCGATAGCCCCAGTGTTTCTGACCTCTGCTGTGGTGTTGATGTTACTCGCGCTGCTGTGCAACCTGGTTTGTGTGTAGTCGATTTCGGGCTAGAAACTGCGCGTACGTACCGGCATGGTCACCGACGGGCGCGGGTTGCGACGCGAACTCGGCATTACCGCCTGGATCGGGGTTATCAGCTTTGTTTGCGCGCTGACGCTGGGCTTTATCGGGAATTTCCCTGCCTGACAAGTTTGTAGTCTATTGAGCATTCGCCAGAACTATGACTAGAGCCTGCCTCAGGGCGCCGACTTCTAGTGTCCCGGGCTAGAGCACTACATCGGACCGCCGGGAATGAATTGATCAGAGGTTACCTAAGTTACTATTGCGGCAGGGTACCGATCGGCGACTAGTGATACTTCTCGGTAGTGAAATGCCCCGGATCACGCCTACGGTGTTTTTTCATCCCGCGCGCGACCAGGCCCTCGCTGACATCTTTGATCATTTCCGAACTGCCGCACATCATCACGTGCGAATTTTCCGCATTGAGTTCGACCCCGGCGCGTTTTTCCAGGTCGCCGTTTTGCATGCTCGCGGGCATACGCGCTTTCAGCGCATCGGGGTTATCTTCACGGGTAATCGTCGGGATAAAACAGAACTGTTCCGGGTGCGCAGCAACGATCTTGTCGATTTCTTCGCGGTAGGCCATTTCCGCCAGCGTGCGTACCGAAAATACCAGTATTACTTTTTCGAACTTCTTCCAAACCGCGTCGCTTTTTAAAATCGACAGGAAAGGACCGATACCGGTACCGGTTGCCATCAACCACAGGTGCTTGCATTCGGGCACTTCGCTGACGGTTAAAAAACCGTTCGGGTTGTCGGCGACCATGACGTCATCACCGGCCTGCAAGGCGAATAACTTCGGCGAGAGTGGGCCTTCGTCGACGATGTTGAAATACACTTCGAGGTATTTTTCCTGCGCGGTATTCACCAGCGAGTAGGGACGGGCGAGGACTTCGTCGCCATCTTCAACGCCGATGCGGATGAATTGACCCGATTCGAATGCACCCAGCGGCGCGTCGATAATCAACGAAGTCAATTCATCGGTCCAACGTCGGTTTTCGATTACCTTAGCTTTCAGCCAGCTTGCCATCGTGGATTCCTTTACAGTTGCCGATCAGGCGGCGAGTTGATTTAAACTATACGACCCGTTTTTCTGCATTGCCGCCAGATACAGTTCTTCGAACTCATCGACAACCGAGGCTTGCACCGCGGGCAGGGCGAGCAGTCGTTGGGCCCAGGCGGAAGTTTTCGGCATACTGGTCGCATCGATAACCGACATTTGTCCCTTGGCGACCGAGTCTTGCTTGAACAAAGGTGCAAACGCAGTATCGGCCAGCGAAAAATCGGCGCCGTTAAACCAGGGGCCATCGCCGAGTCGATCTTCAATCCGATTCAAGTGTGATACCAGGCGTTCGCGGTACTTGATGTAGTCAGCCTCAGACTTACTCATCTTCATCATGTAGAGGTTGCCGAGCATGTTCGAGGCGAACTCGATCCAGGCGCGGTTTTTGGCTCGTGCGAGTGGGTCGGCGGGTTGGAATTTACCGTCGGTGATGTCGTCGAGGTATTCGTTGATTACCGCTGATTCGAACAGCACTTCCTCGTCGACCTTGAGTACCGGTACCTTGCCAAGTGGGGATAGCTCGAGAAACCAGTCAGGCGGATCGGCCAGGTCGATATAGGTAATGTCAAAGTCGATATTTTTCGATTTCAAGGTAATTACTGCGCGTTGCACAAACGGGCAGGTTTTGAAACTGATTAAATGCAGCGCCATTGTGTTGTCCTTCGACCTGGGTCAGAATATTTATTAATACATCAAGATGGGGGTCGAGTGCAGTAAACGCAACCCCAAATATCACAGGGTTTTAAATCCCTCGGATTTCCTGCAATGAACTGGAGCTGCATTTATGTCTTTTGCCTCGATCGGTCTTAACGACGAACTACAACAATACCTGCTCGACGTGTCACTGCACGAACCCCTGGCCTGCAAAACATTGCGCGAGCAGACCATGGCCCTGCCCGAGTCGATGATGATCAGCTCACCCGAACAGGTGCAACTGTTGCTGTTGTTGTTCAACATGCTCGGCGCTCGCAAAGGTATCGAAGTTGGTACCTTTACTGGCTATACCAGCCTGCGCCTGACCCTTGGTATACCTGAACTCGAAATGATCTGTTGTGATGTCAGCGAAGCATTCACTACGATCGCACGCGAGCACTGGCAGGGGGCGGGGGTCGATAATCGTATCGATTTACAGCTGGCCCCGGCGAGTGAGACCTTGCAGGGTTTAATCGATGACGGGCAGAATAATCAATTCGATTTCGCCTACATCGATGCCGACAAGGGCGGTTATAAGGACTACGTAAAAGCCTGCCTGAAATTGATCCGGCCCGGTGGCCTGATTACCATTGATAATGTGCTCTGGAGTGGTTCGGTAGCCGACGAAAGCGATCAAAAGGAAGATACCGTTGCTTTACGTGAACTCAATCGCTGGTTGCATCAACAGGCGACCGGGCGGTTTGAACTATCGCTGGTTCCGATCGGGGATGGATTGACGATTTTGCGGAAACTTTGAGTTGGGAGCCCGCGAGACAGATTTTAATCTGTCCCCTTCAAAGCCATTTTAAAATCATACTGGGATTTTCAGGAGCCGACCATGAATTGTCCAAAATGTAATGCCGAGTTTGAGAAAGTAACTTTCGATAACATCGAGGTCGAGCGCTGCCTCGGTTGTCAGGGCCTATGGTTCGATATGCTGGAAAAGGAAGATCTGATCAAAATTAAAGGTTCCGAAGCCATCGATATCGGTAGCGATCAGGTCGGTGGGAAGTACAAAGGAAATCAGAACATCAAATGCCCGCAGTGTGCGGTGAGCATGGTGCCGATGGTCGATAGGGATCAATTTGATATCAATACGAATCCTGTCAGAGTTGTTACGGTACCTTTTACGACGCGGGTGAGTTCCGTGACCTGAAAGAAAGCTCGGTGCTTAAACGATTCAGGAATGCTGCAAACTCTCAGAACCAAACTCTAGACACTACAATTATGTTCAGCCCCGCGAGGCCTTAAAAAGCCCGAACGTCTTTATCAATGGTAAGCCTGCCTTGCGGGTTGGTGATGAAAGTAATCCGACATGCGTTGCTGCCGAATCTGCAGCAATTGGATCTGGCGTGCAGATCGGAGAATTTTTTTGAAACACTTTCTCTTGCCTATCGACTGGAAATGTTGAGATCGGAACTAGTCGTTCTCTGATTTCAAGTCCGGTTCGGTATCTTAGGCTTTCTAAACTCCAACCAGATCCCGCCGCGGCAATAAACAGGCCAGCATTATCGCAAATAGGGTAAACCCGATATAAATTTGAAAACAAAATTTGCTCTGTTCGAGCATTCCCGCAGTGTCGGTTGCAGTGAGAATGGCTGAAATAATTGCGATTCCGGCAATTCCACCGAGGTAACGCATGGTCGATAAAATACCCGCACCGACCCCGCTTTGATCGTGTTGCACGGCCGATAAACCCGCGGCCTGTGCGGGTCCGGAAACAGTGCCGATTCCGGCGCCGACGCATGCCAGCGCGAGGTACATCCAAATCTGTGACGCATCACCGATGGTATAGAGCAGGGTCGTCAGGCCAATAACGCTAAAGGTTAATCCGCCGATGATGGTGCTGCGCGCTCCCAGAGATTCACCCAGACGTCCGCCGATAGGCGCGAATAAAACCATGAACAGGGTCATAGTAAGTAACACCTGTCCGGTTTCAGCCGGGCTTAGTTGCAGTACTGCCTTGAGTAAAAACGGCAGTTGGAACAGTAATGCGTACATACCCAGGTTTTGCAGCCCGACAATGGAGCCGCCAACGACGAAGGGAATGCTTCGGAACAGCTGCAGATCAATTAATGGATGCGGGGTATGCCGCTCCCAGCGCACAAACAGATAGAGACCGAGCCCACCTGCAGCAATTGCCGCCAGCGGCCAGTACCCGTCGCTACGCAGACCGGCGACCAGTATGCCAAGACCAATGGCGAGCAGCAGCATACCAATGTAATCAAAGCCTGGTTGCTCGGCCGAAGCATCCTTTTTGGGCGGTTGATAGGAAGTATCGAATTTTACTAGTAACCATGAAATCAGCAGCAAGGGTAGATTCACCAGGAAGATTGCCTTCCAGCTGAAGAACTGCGTTAACAGGCCACCAATCAAAGGGCCAATGGCTGCGGAAGCACTCAAAAATGCGCCGAAATAGCCGAAGGCGCGTGAGCGTCGATCTTTATGGATGACGATGCGCAGCAGGGCCATCGCGTTTGGAATCAACATGGCACCACCGGCCGCCATCAGCAGGCGTGCAATGATTAAGGCGCTGAGTTGTGGCACGAGTATGGCGATTACCGCGCCGCTTGCGAATAGCGTCTGCCCGATGGCAAAAGCGCGCCTGCGACCGAGCATATCGCCGAGTTTTCCTGCCGGACTTTGCAGGATGATATTGACCAGAAGATAGGTCGATACAAGCCAGAAGGTGAGGTCACTGGCACTGATGGCAAAACTTTCGCCGATGGCGGGCAGGGCAATTGCGATCATGGTCGAATTGAGTGGAGTCAGCGCGGCACCGAGCACCAATGCGCTGATAAATCCAGGGGAGGTTTTATGTGGGGATTCTTGTTGCAAGGGTTCCGGGGTCACGCTAAATCAGTCGGCAGGCAAGTTAAGTAGTAATCGAACGACATTGCAACAGCATCAGTTTTCCGTCGGCCAGGCCCCATTCGATATCAAGACCAGTGCCATAAATCGTTTCGCATTGTTGCGCCATCAAGTGGAGCTTGCCCAGAGTGTCATCGTCGAGGATGCGGGCATTGATGCGTTCAGCAGGGACATCGACTTCTTCGATGCCGCCTGCGTCGAGTAACCGAAATTCGATATCTTTTTCGCCAACACGTCGTTCAAGAATTTCGCCAGCAGGGCTGATGCGGTAGTAGTCGGGGATCACCAGTCCAGCAACCACGACTTCGCCGAGCCCCCAGGCCGCTTCGATAACGCGTTCCGGTTCCGAATTTATCGGGTTACGCGTAAACATGACTCCGGCGGCTTCGGGTTTGAATAGTTCCTGTAGCACCACCGCCATCTGCGGCGCGGCGTCGATGCCGAGTTTGGCGCGGTAGGATAAGGCCGAGGGGGTTGATGCGGATTTAACAATTTCATCAATGGCCGACTTCAACTGGGCAAAATCGGTAATGTTGAGCAGGGTCATGTGCTGCCCGGCAAAGCTCGCGTTCTCGGAGTCTTCGCCAATCGCCGACGAGCGCACCGCGATTGGAGTTCGCATCTGTACAAATGCCTTGTTTAATTCGATTAAGGCGGTCGCATTGTTTTGTACAATTCGTCCGACACAGTCGTAGGCCAGGGCAAAGCCTGTTGGGACACTCAACCCAGCGCGCAGCGCAATGCCAAGGTTGACCGCCTTGCCGCCGAATTGTGATTCGGCATCGGCTTCGATCAATGCTACCGGATTTATGAGAGCACCGTAACAGTGCCGGATTTTCCGTCGACGCGAACGCGGGCGCCATCCTCTATAACGCGAGTAGCATTGCGTGTGCTGACCACGGCGGGAATGCCGTATTCGCGTGCAATTATAGCCGCATGCGAAAGCTGTCCGCCGCGGTCGGTGACTATGGCCCCGAGCATCGGTAATACCACATTAAAACTCGCCGAGGTATTTCGTGTGACCAGCACGTCGCCTTGCTGCAGACGATGAAAATCATCGGGGTTGTTGATAATTCGAGCGATACCTTCATAGCTTTCCGAGCTCACCGATACACCTTTGATCCGGTTGTCGGATTGGTCTGCTTCAACCGGCGGGTCGAACAGGTTGCCCAAAGCCGCCCCAATCGCCGACTGCGCGAGGCGCGCATTTTCGGGCAGCGCTTCGAGTGGTGGTGGCGGTGATGGCGCTGGACCGAGAAATAAGGGTGCATCTTCGGTGGTGCGTGTTTGGTACCAGTCCTCGCGATCATCGAGCTCAGCTTGATCGGGCTTATCGTTACCTGCGAGCATAGCCAGCATTTCTTCGTGCGAAGCCTGTAACATCGCCGCTGCATTGTTCAGGCGACCCGAATTTTGCAGACGACTTCCGGCCTCGAGCACGGCCCGGCGCGAAAGGCCGAGCGCTCGTGATTCATTATAAACCCCGCGCTCGTCGCGTAAGCGGTTGATGAAACGGGCTTCCTGCAGTAACGAATCGAACTCTGCACGATGCACGGCAGGTACGCGGTTGCGAAAATCGGTGACCCGTTGCTGATGGGCATCGAGTTCTGCGCGGCTGTCTTTTTCCTTGCGGGAACTCCAGATATTGCCCACCAGAATTTCGGGCATTTCCAATGCGAAGCGCTCGGTAATGTCGTACCCCGAGGTCAATTGGTATCCGACGATATCTATATATTGTTCAATGGCGATGCCGATAGGGTTGGGTAATTTGGACAGGGATTCAAGCTCATCGGTGGGGGACAGGCCCTTGAATCGATCGCGATCGATTTTTTCCTGGCGCAGCAGGCAACCAATCTCGGTCAACTCGGCGGCAGCGAGTCCAAGCGAAACCGGAGAAGACCCCTTTAACAGGTTGAGCGCTTCGCCTGCGTCGGCCCCGGTCCATTCGCAAGCCTTACCGATATAGAGCCCAACTGGAATCAGGCTGGGAATGGTAAACAGGTGGTGTCGATAGGTCATTTCATTAAGATTTTCGTAACAATCGACGAGATGCTGGATTAACGCTTCGCTATCCAGCGTTTCGGGTTGTACCTGTTGTAGTTGGCGGTTTCGCCGAATCGAATCGGGTTTGATTTCGTCATCCCAACGCTGCATATCTTCGTGCCAGATTTTGTTTTCGATCGCTTTTTTGCCGTTTTCAAATCGGGCGATCAGCGCGGGTTGGTCGAAAAAACCTTCGGATGGAGGCCCCGGGGGGGCATCGGGAGGGACGAAGGCGAGCACCACTTTGCTATAGCTGAAACCGTGTAACTGTTCGGACATGAGATAGTCGAGAAATAGTCCATAGCGTTCGGTGCCTTCGCGAAATCCGCGTTCGA
>JBLHOA010000085.1:0-12215 GCA_047622345.1 Gammaproteobacteria bacterium
CGCAGCTAATCATATTCGGTTGTGCAAACGTCAAGAAGATGCCGATAACTGGATGGAAGGTTACCGTAAGGCCGGGTTGCTGGAATGATAAAGTCCACGTCCTAGCTTTCGTTAGATCTCGGCTAGTAGCATCAGGCTCGTTTCCACCAAACTGAGAAAATAGAAAATGTAACCTTTGGGTGATTTTTGCCGCTGATTGAATAAATGCGAACGGACACTTGGTGCCGACAGCGATAGTACCAATTTATTCCTGAATGAGCGCTATCTGGAAGCGAAGTGGCAAATATGAATTTCACTTTCCCAAGCCTTTAATTCTCCAGAGCAAGTCCAGAGTTAACAGGCAAATTTCTGGGTAAACACGAAGTTAGCAATTTTAAATCTGGTTTTGCCCCTGTCCCTACGCTACGCGGATACCCGAATATTGATGAGAATTCACCAGCGACGGGCGGGTTGCGTATTCCGGCAGACGTGCTTGAGGCTAAGGTCTGCATTTTATCGCTATCGACAAGGCCTTCGATATAGCCTTTGCGATGGAGGGTTTGGAGTATGTCGATGACATTTTCCATCTGTGACAAATCCTGAATTAGACTGATACTGTTTTCACCATTGACCAGAATTAACACCCGTCGGTCGAACAGACTGAGTTCGCCTGACTTACTGGCAATCTCAGATTTTCCCTTGACCGTTTTTGCGGGTCTGTCTGAAGCCTCCATTTGCCTGTGTCCCTTCTTAGCCAGTCGGGCAAATCATCGTATACAATCCGTCGGGAAAACTGTGACCTGGTCAAGGTATACGCAGATTTTTAAGCAACCACAGAAACTTTTTTCCCCATTGAGTAATGCGCTTTAGTAGCCCTGGCGCGTTGGGTTTTCGAGGGCAGCTAAGTGCCGGTTGCCTTCTCGATGCTTCGACCTAAAACTGGATACGATGATTGTCAGGCGGTTGTTAAATCGAAAGAAATTCCGGCAGCCTCGGCCTCGATTTTGAGCGGGTACTTAGGTGTTACGACTGCTACTGATTTGCGTTTAGATATTCATTTCACGCGACTAGTCTTCGGACACCTGTTTTCCCTTGTCCAGATGATCGTGGTCGCTGTATAGGACTTCGATATTGACGCCCGCGGCCGGCCCTGTGCCCGGTGAGTAGCCCGAGCTGGCCGGGAACATCCTGACGCAAACGTTGCACCAGTACCTCGCTTTCGGCAACCACGCTAATACCCGCGGCTTCCAGTGCCTTGCGCGCGGCAGCCGCATCGTGAAATAGCAAATGGGCGACCCCAACCCCGTCGACAACCCAGGCATCCCCACCCTCGACACTGACCCCTGCCTGACCCAATACTGCGCCCATTTCGGCCAGCGCACCCGGACGATTGTCGAGTTTGATCGATAAATCTTTCATCTTTGTATTTTTCAATAGGTCTCAGGTATAAAAAAAGTTCTGAGCTTATTCTGAGCTTATTCTGGGATTTCAGTAATCACTTCAGTCAACACCGAATTGGCGATAAAACACTGGTGATGGGCTTGGTCATGCATTTTTTCGAGTTGCTCGCGGCTGGGGTGTTTGTCGCCAGCAAAGCTTACCCTGGGTCGTAAAATGACTCGGGTCATCGCCAGGCGTTGCTCCACGTTCTGTTCCATAATTCCGCTTGCTTCATCGACGTAGCTTTCCACGGAGAGGCGTCGTTTCGCCGCAATCGACAGGAAAAATAGCATATGGCAGCTGGATAGCGATGCCACAAAAGCTTCTTCAGGGTCGACATTGGCCTCGACCGAATAGGGCAGGGGAACAATATGAGGCGATGATGACGCCGGAACGACGGCCCCGCCGTCAAATTTCCATTCGTGTCCTCGACTGTATGCGGACTTGACGAAGTCTTCGCCTTCAGCTCGTTGCCAACTGATGGTTACCTTGTATTCTGACATATAATTTTCCGTAAATTGACAAGGCACTGGATTGTCGTAGCTGCGATCGCAGCACTTCCCCATTAATCCTCGGGCGCCATTCCCTTGGCCTTCAGTTCGGACAGGGCAAGGTCTGATTTTTTCAGATGCCCCAGCCCCATTCCCTGTAATACTTCTTTTGTTTTGCTGAATTGAATGTCGACGTAGGTGGTAATTTCCACGCGATTTCCCCAGGGGTCGAGGAAGTCCAGAAACGGACCTTCGAGAAAATTGACATCCATATCGATCAGCGTCTGCTTTGCCAGCTCGTAGTCGTCGACCGCGATACCGAAATGTCGGTCGACGTCGGCCAAGCGATTGTTATTAACAGTGAAATTGATGAATTGGTCGCCAAAATAAATGAAGGCCATATCCTCACTTCTGGCATGAATGTCGAAAACAATAAACTGGGCGTAAAAATCGAGCGCCTGATCTATATCACCGACTTCGAGCGCCAGATGATTAATGCCAACCGCATGGGCCTTGCGGGGCCTGGTTTCTGTGCTCATTCTGGTTTCCTCAACTGGCTGTGGGCAATGTCCGCATTAACGATTCGGCGGTGCAAGGGCTATAGTTTATACCGAACAATTGAATCTCTGAAATGGCTTCGTATACTGAGCCATAAATGAAAAGTCGCCAACCCCTCCTGAACCCTAAAATCATTTGCTGGCAGTGCAGTGCCCGATAATGCGCTACTTTTTCGATTAATTTATTTGTGACTTATTACAACGGGTCGACGTCTAGGGATGGGAGAACTAAATTCAAGCCGATTAAATGATGGATATGATCAAAAAAAATAAACTCCTGCTGGGATATGCCGCAATCGCCGTATTGGTGGCAGTGGCCCTCTACTTTGCTTTAAACGGGGCTTTCTCGACATCGGCGAAGGTCAGCGTTAAAAAAATATTGGTCAGTTCAGCCCACATGGATGAATTTCTTGAATCGGATGAACTCCCCGACTTTGCCGCGCTGGTCGACGTTAAAGTGAAGAAAAGATATTTCTTCGAATTTATCTACCGGCATGCCGAGGACGCCAATGACAAGATTGCCAAAACGGCCGACAAGTTATCGGATCTACATGAGAATAAAGACTATGCCAGCGACCACGACTGGATAGTCGAAACCAGCATACGCTATAAAATTCCAACAGAAGACTCGACCGACGCCGAACTGATAGCCAGGTTACTGAAACGGGCACAACCTATACCACCCTCGCTGGTGCTCGCGCAAGCCGCCAATGAATCGGCCTGGGGCACTTCCCGATTTGCGACAAAGGCAAACAATCTCTTCGGGCAATGGTGTTTCTCAAAAGGCTGTGGGCTTGTGCCCAAGCAACGTAACGACGGTGCCACGCACGAAGTGAGAGTGTTTGATTCGCCCGCCAAAAGTGTCGCCGGTTATATCCATAATTTAAATACGAGTAATGCTTACAAGGGCCTGCGTGATATTCGTGCAAAAAATAAAGACGCCGATGGTGTGGATCTGGCAGCAGGTTTGAAATCGTATTCAGAGCGCGGCGACGAATACGTCAAAGAAATACGCGGCATGATTAACTTTAATAAACTGGGCGTATACGACGACCGATATACAGCCGAGTAAAACCTTCTGTTTGCCGGGTGAGAGTGCCCAGCCGTACAATGTTCCGGGTCGGACTTTCGTAGCTCAGTATTTTGAGTGATTCTTTGCCACGTAACCAGCGGAAATGTTCAGCTTCGACTTCGGCAAGGGTGGCGTATGCCGGGCCATGGAATTTTCGGCACATCGAGCAATGACAATTGCCGATAGTGCTGCCTAACTCATCGACCTCGAAGGCAATTTCGCCGCAAAGGCAACTTCCACGATAGGGTCCTGTCATCATTTAAACTCCAGTGCTGCGGTTATTCCCGGGCTTTAAAATTCCTTCAGACTTCACTCGGTTTACGGCAAACTTTAGCACGCTTGATCGATCGACCTCAAATGATCAAGCCTTGATTAGTGCGCAAACCAGAGCGGATGCTGGCAGGCCGCAAATAGCGATGTAGAGCCATTATTGGCAAATTAGCGGGGATGTTTGGGCGATGTATTGCCGGGGCCGAGCGCGATAACTGGAACCCGAATCGGTAATGCTCAGCCGGGTATTACTACCCTTCATCGCACTGAATAAGTGTCGGAAAAATAATTGTAAAAATTTTGTAGTATCTTGGAAAGTGCTGTGGTCTACTACAGACTGATTGAATCAGTCGCCTTGGCCACAAGCAAAATTCAGCTCTTTTAAGCGTTCGAAAATCAAGGCATAGAAACTGGAGGAGATGCTGCACGATAAATATAATTATAGCAGCGAGGACGAGAGGGGCGCCGCATAGGCGCCTTTTTTTTGCCTGTCATTTGTCAGCGACTTGCCCCGATTCCCACTTACCTTCGGAGTTACCAGCCAGCTGAATCGAATCGGCCAGTTCTGTGCCTGGCTATTTCTGCGTTTCCTTTTAAGAATGGAAATAGCGCTAAACTTTACGCATTTTACGCGCGCGCTATGGTTATAATGGCGCCCGATGAAATTCCGTACTCTGATCATATTGTTATTTTTCGCGGTTAGCGTTAGTCCTGCAGCGGAGCAGCAGGCAGTGATTGTGCGGCTTGCAACGGTCTACGCCGATGCTTCTTCAGTTTCAGGACGCGTGGGGCAGATGCCGGCGGGAAGTAAGGTTAGCGTGTTCGAACGCCAGGGAGGCTGGAAACAGATTTTTTCAGATGAAAAGGCAATCCTCGGCTGGGTACGGGGTTACCAGGTACGCGAAGCCAGCCAATTGCCCGTTGCCGACGTCAAAACTGAACCCGATTCGCGGGGTTTTTTATCGGGGCTTGCAACCCTGTCGCGTAAGGCCAGTGGGTTTTTCAAAAACAGCGGTGGTAGTACCAGCTCTTCGACCGCCACCATTGGTGTGCGCGGCCTTAGCGAAAGCGAAATAAAATCGGCGAAACCGGATTTTGAGCAGTTGGCGAAGATGAAAACCTTTGCCAGTTCAAGTAAGCGCATGGTCGAATTTAGGCGACAGGGACGACTGCAGGCGCAATCGATTGCCTACCTGGGAAGCAAATGATGCTGGCTTTTCCCCGAATAATGTATCTCGTAATGATCTTGTCAATCGGACTGTTTTCTATCGAGCCGGGATTCGCATTCGGCCTGGACGATTTGAAAAAGCTGCAGGAAAAAATCGAAAAGTCGAAGGACAGTGCCGAGAAATCCAAGGTCAAGATCGATCAGGTGCGCGGCAAAGTGTCACAAAAAGAAGAGATCGAAATCGGCGGAAACCTGATTTCGGGCTTACTCGGCGCCGCCGCACTGGTTGACGACGCGCCGTTGCAGCAATACATCAACGATGTCGGTTACTGGGTTGCATCGCAGTCGAAAAGAAAGAGTCTGCCGTGGCGTTTCGGGGTCATTCAATCGGACGGAATTAACGCTTTCGCGGCACCGGGTGGCTATATCGTGATTACGCTCGGCCTATTTCAGGTGTTACAAAACGAAGCCCAGTTAGCCGCCGTTTTGGCGCATGAAATAGCGCATGTTGCCGACAAGCATCACTTAAAGGCATTACAAAAAACGATGAAACGCGAATTCTGGTCGGATATTGCCCTATCTGCCGTGGGTGATGCCACCAATCGCGAAAAGCTGGAAAAGATGGTGAATGCCGGGGTGCAGCTTTATGCTACCGGGCTCGATCGGAACCTCGAATACGAAGCCGATCTTGTCGCTGTCGTGTTGGCAGCGCGGGCGGGCTATGATCCGTTTGCCTTGCTCGATGTATTGACTACCATCGACAGTATTAACCCGGGTTCGGCTGAGATGGCGGTAATTCTGAAAACGCATCCGCCAACGCTAGAGCGTTTGAATCAACTAGCAGGTAAAATGGACGGCAAGCTCGACGCCTTCGCCAATGGTCGGCAAAATACGAAACGTTTTATCGCGGTAACCAACCAGCCATAAAAGTCCCATCCATCTCTATCATTCCGGAATATCAAAATCTATGCCTGTAATAATCGACGATACAACTGTAATCGTTAACTGGTTAAAACTCTGTTTGTTGCTGGTTTTCGGCATGGTTATCCTCGGTGGAGTGACCCGCCTGACCGGGTCCGGTCTATCGATGGTCAGCTGGCATCCGGCGGGGGTATTGCCGCCGCTGAATGTTGATCAATGGATGGCGGAGTTTCAACGTTATCAGCAATCACCCGAATTTCAGAAAATAAACTCGACTATGACGCTGGCGGGCTTCAAGTCTATCTTCTGGTTTGAATATAGCCATCGCATGCTGGGTCGACTGATTGGACTGGTTTTCTTCCTGCCGTTTCTGTACTTCTGGTTTCGTAAGTTAATTCCGGTCGGTTTGACCCCGCGACTTATTATTATGTTTTTCCTCGGTGGGTTTCAGGGTCTGCTCGGCTGGTACATGGTGAAAAGCGGGTTGGTCAGTAATCCGCATGTCAGTCAGTACCGATTAAGCGCACACCTGCTCAGTGCCATACTTATTTACGGGTTTATTTTGTGGACCATTTTTGACTTGCGCGCGACTGAGCGCTACCGGCGTCTGGCCGAATCTACCTTTGGGCGATGGCGAAAAATGTTGTTGCTGCTGATAATTTTACTGATTATTACCATTGTCTCGGGTGGTTTTGTTGCCGGCTTGAAGGCGGGTTTAATCTTTAATACCTTTCCACTGATGGGGGGGCAATTAATTCCCGATGGCATCGCTGCACTGTCCCCCTGGTACCTCAATCCATTTGAAAACCTGGTGACAGTGCAATTCGAACATCGCTGGCTGGCGACCCTGACCTCGGTGTTACTGTTGATCTGGTATATCAAGGGTAGGCAGAATTTTACCCAGCCAAAGGTGCAACGCAGCTTCAAACTGGTGGGCATGATGGTCATCATCCAGTTCCTGCTCGGAATATCGACCCTGCTGTTGCAGGTGCCGGTGATACTAGGCGCCTTGCATCAAGCCGGTGCATTGCTGTTGTTTAGCATGTTGTTGTTTAATCTACATGTCTTATCCAGGCTCTAATGCTGCGAGCTGAGCCTCGGCACAAATTTATATGATCATTAATGTGGCTATTTAATGTGACGGGGCAATTCGATACCCGTATTATTCGCAGTCTCGGTATTATTCGTAGTAGCAGTAATGTTGAACGAGTAGCCCGGTGTCACCATCGGTTTAGCTGACAGGAATACAATCGCTATGGCTTCAATCAGAATAGGACATGGGTACGACGTACATGCGTTAGTTCCCGGAGAAGGTATTGTCCTCGGCGGAGTATCAATCCCCTGCAATAAAGCCTTGCTCGCGCATTCAGATGGCGATGTTTTAATCCACGCACTCTGCGACGCTTTGCTCGGTGCGCTTGCTCGCGGCGATATCGGGGGTTTATTTCCCGATAATTCGGAAGAAAATAAAGACCGAAACAGTCGCGAATTTCTACGCGAAATCAAATTATTGCTCGACGCAGATCGTTACCAACTGGCTAATGCGGACATTACTATCATTGCGCAGGCGCCGAAGATGGCCGCGCATATCGACGCGATGAAACAGCAGCTTGCCGAAGATCTGGGCTGCCAGTTAAATTCTATTAACATCAAGGCGACAACCACCGAAAAGCTCGGCTACATCGGTCGAGAAGAGGGCATCGCGGTTCATGCGGTTGTGCTCATCGAGGATGATCAATGAACCTCGGCCCGGTTATGCTCGATGTTGCGGGGCTCGCGCTTTGCGATGATGATCGCAATCGCCTGCTCCATCCGCAGGTCGGTGGTGTCATCCTGTTCAGTCGGAACTACGAATCACCCGCGCAACTGTCGGCACTGGTCGCCGAAATCCGCGAACTCCGGCAATCTGAGGTTCTGATCGCCGTTGATCAGGAAGGCGGCCGCGTGCAGCGTTTCCGTAATGGCTTTCAACCCATACCGGCAATGGCGCAACTGGGTTTGGTATATGACCGGGATCAGGCACGCGCGATTGAATTAACGGAGACTTTTGCCTGGCTGATGGCAGCCGAATTGCTACATTACGGACTGGACCTCAGTTTTGCCCCGGTACTCGATATCGGTAACCCGATCAGCAGCGTCATCGGCGACCGCGCTTTTCATCGTGACCCGGATGCGATTACGCATCTGGCCAATGCCTGGATTCGCGGCATGAGGAAGGCGGGCATGGAAGCGGTGGGCAAGCATTTTCCCGGGCACGGCTCGGTCGAGGGCGATTCGCATCATGTGATGCCCTTCGACCCGCGAAGCTTCACTGATATCGAAGCACTCGATCTGGTACCGTTCCGGCGCGTGATGGCAACCCATCTGGCCTCGGTGATGATGGCGCATGTCATTTATGACCAGGTCGATATTCTTGCGGCGGGGTATTCGCAGCGCTGGATAAAAGAGGTTTTACGCGACCAGCTTGAATTTGAAGGTGTCGTGTTCAGCGACGACTTGAGTATGAGTGGTGCTGAGTCCGCGGGCTCTTACCCCGAGCGGGCGCAGCAGGCATTGGCGGCAGGTTGTGACGTTTTGCTGGTGTGTAACAATCCTGAAGGTGCCGACGAGGTGCTCGATTCTTTAAAAGATTACAGTAACCCGACCTCACAGTTACGCATGATACGTCTGCATGGAAAGCCCGCGGCCGATTCAGCCGGTTTATTCAGCAGTGATAGCTGGCATCAGGCGGTCAACGAACTGGAACTATTTAACCGCCATGGCGGGTTGTCGACAAGTGGAGATTTATTCGAATAATGCAGCAACTTAATACCTATTTCGGCGCCTTTGGTCCTGAATGGATCTGGGCGGGTCAGGTTTTTGCGGTGGTTCTGGTAACCGCTATCGTCAATTATTTTATCAAACGGCTATTGCGCAGAATACGCGCGCAAACCAGAAATACCCAAACCAACTGGGATAACATAGTCGTCCAGGCCCTGGTGCGCCCGGTGGGGTGGGTAGTGTGGTTGTTGGGGCTTAACGTCGCGGTCGATATCATCAATGCGCATAATCTAAACGAGTTGTTCGCGCTCTACGACCATGTGCGTAATCTCGGTGTTTTACTCTGCCTGACCTGGTTCGTCCTCGGGGTAATTCGCGGGGCCGAACAGGAGTTTTCCGAAAAAGCCGATCAGGTTGATGTGCTTACTATCGAAGCTTTGAGCAAGTTGGTTCGCCTGACGGTAATGATCACCGCCGCGCTGATGATTTTACAGACGCTCGGTTTCAGCATTTCGGGGGTGCTTGCGATGGGTGGTGTTGGCGGCATTGCCGTCGGTTTTGCCGCCAAGGATCTGCTCGCCAATTTTTTCGGTGGGCTGATCGTTTATCTTGATCGACCTTTTACCATCGGTGACTGGATTCGCTCACCCGATCGGAAAATAGAAGGAACGGTCGAAAAAATTGGCTGGCGGGTATCGGTAGTGCGCAATTTTGAATCACAACCCATGTATATTCCCAATTCGGTGTTTACCAGTATCATTGTTGAAAACCCTTCGCGCATGGCGAACCGTCGAATTTACGAATCCATTGGGCTGCGCTATTCCGACTTAACCAATATGAACCAGATAGTCGATGAAGTTAAGGCCATGCTGATGGCACACGAAGAAATTGATAGTGAAAAAACGATGATGGTGAACTTCAACGAATTTGCCGATAGTTCGGTCGACTTTTTTATCTACAGCTTTACGAAAACAACCCAATGGGTAAAATTCCATCAGGTTAAGCAGGATGTGATGTTAAAAATTGCGGCAATAATCGAAAACAATCAGGCTGAAATCGCCTTCCCGACCTCGACTCTGCATCTTGCTGAGCCCGTTAAAGTAGTGAGTTAAAGCGATGACTATGATGCTAAGCCGAGCGCAGGAAATTCACCAGGACTCGACCTTGATGTTTGACGATGCTGCTGTCGATCAGGGCATCGCCAATCTGGCCGAACGGGTGACTGCCGATGGTAAGAATGATTTTCCGCTGGTGCTCTGTGTGATGAACGGTGGGCTGTATTTGACCGGGCAACTGTTAAGGCACTGGGATTTCCCTTTGACCATCGATTATGTCCACGCTACTCGTTACCGACTGGCGACGCTGGGTAAAGATGTATTGTGGAAGGCTTACCCGCAAAACGAGATTCGCGATCGTAATGTCATCATCGTGGACGACATTTTTGATCAGGGTTACACCCTCGAAGAAGTGACTTCCTATTGCTACAAACACGGCGCCAGAAAATGTACCAGTGTATTTTTGATCCGTAAAACCCACGAACGAAAGAAAGCCGATATAGCTCCCGACTACGTCGGTCTAGAAAGCCATGACTGTTATCTTTACGGGGTCGGAATGGACTTGAATGGTCACTTTAGAAACTTCTCGAGTATTTACTCGATTCCCGAAAAAACCGATTAGCCATGGGGCGCCTGGCAATTATCGGGGGTAGCGGGCTGTACAGTCCAGGCTTAGGGTTTGAGCTTGAAACTCAGGCGCCGACGGCAACACCCTTCGGCGAGACTTCGGCGGATATTCTTCTTGGCAAATGGGATGGCATGCCGTTGGTATTCCTTTCCCGGCACGGTCCGGACCACCGAGTACCTCCGCATAAGATCAACTACCGTGCGAACATCTGGGCGCTGAAAGAATTAGGGGTTGAGCAGATAATATCGGTCAATGCAGTAGGTGGTATCACTGCAGCAATGCTGCCGTTGACGCTGGTCGTTCCCGATCAACTCATCGATTACAGTAGCGGACGTGAAGCGACCTTTTTCGATGGTGACGATGGTCGGGTCCGGCACATCGACTTTACCCAGCCTTATAGTGCCAGCGTACGTGGGATCATCAGCGAAGCGGCTTTTTCGCTTGGTATACCGTTGGTGGCTTCGGCTGTCTACGCCTGTACCAATGGCCCTCGTCTGGAAACCGCGGCCGAAGTGCAGCGCCTGGGCAGGGACGGTTGTGATGTTGTCGGTATGACTGGAATGCCCGAAGCCGTGTTGGCTAGAGAACTCGATATTGACTATGCGGCGCTGGCCCTGGTGGTGAATAAAGCGGCCGGGATCGATGAACAACCGATCAGTATGGAAGCCATACTCGGCTTTATGGAACAGGGCATGGAATCGATCCGCCCGGTTCTGCGCCAGTCGCTTAAATTGAGTCAACTATGAAATTCTGTAGCCAATGTGGGAATGCCGTACAATTGAAAGTTCCCGACGATGACAATCGTGAGCGTTATGTTTGCGATCACTGCGACATTATTCATTACCAGAACCCCAACAATGTCTGCGGTGTCATTCTTACCAGTGGCAGCAAAGTTTTATTGTGCAAACGGGCGATAGAGCCTCGTCACGGGCGTTGGACCTTGCCGGGCGGATTCATGGAGAATAATGAAACCGTATCTGAGGCGGCGGCACGCGAAGCGATGGAGGAGGCCAATGCGCAATCGGGAGCCTTACAATTATTCGGCGTGTTCAGCATGCCTTATATTTCCCAGGTGCATTTAATGTTTCACGGAGACCTGCTAAGTGATGATGTATCCCCCGGGGTTGAAAGCCTTGAAGTAGCTTTGTTCGAACAACGGGATATCCCCTGGGATGACCTCGCTTTCCCGGTGATTCGCCACAGCCTCGAACTTTTTTACGAGCAGGGTACCGCCACCGTTCACCACGCCTGGTACAGCCGTAACGAAAACCGGAGTGTTGATCTTCACATTGTCAATTAATCGGGATTGAAGGAACCCGGAATCAGAATTCCAATCAAAGCATGAAATACAGGGAAGCTAGACAATAATTGAATCGAAATCTTCAACGGCAATAACCGTTACGGACTGATTACCATTGTCTTGCACTGGATTAATACGCTGACAATTTTGAGCCTGTCGGCGTTTGGCCTGTATATGGTTGAACTGACTTATTACGATGCGCTTTATACGACACTACCCTTTATTCATAAAAGCCTCGGCATGCTGTTAATTCCGGCTTTCGCCTTTAACCTGCTGTGGAAGTGTATCGATAAAAAACCGGAGCCGACGAACGGCGTGAATGCCCTCGAACAGCGGTTGGCGAGTTTGCTGCACTGGATTTTTTACAGTGTAATCGCAGTCATTTTAATCAGCGGCTATTTGATACCAACCTCCGATGGCGAGGTGATCGATGTATTTGGCCTGGTTTCGGTGCCGGCAACCATTACTTCGATACTGCAACAACCGGATCAGGTGGGCCTGGTTCATCAATATCTGGCTTATGCCTTGCTAGCACTGGTGTTACTACATGTTGCAGCGGCGTTGAAACACCATT
>JBLHOA010000086.1:0-12068 GCA_047622345.1 Gammaproteobacteria bacterium
GATCTGGCCGCAGCGATCAGCCAGCTCACGCTGGAACAAACGACGCTGGATGCAGCACAGGCGGTATTTGCACGTATCACCAGCTCATCTTTATTCAATTTTCTTCGGTAAACCGCCTCGGTGAATGGTCGAGCCTCTGTAGTTTTCGAACGGCAAACCGAAGCGGCGGTAGCGGCCTATAAGGCGGGCGATAAAAAGCAGGCGAAAGCCTGTTGTCGGAAGATACTTCGCAGAGATAATGCGAATTTCAATGCGCTGCAAATTATGGCTATGGCTTTGCGCGCTGAAGAACATTTTGAGGCGGCTGTCGATTATTATCTGAAGGCGGCGAGGGTAGCACCGTTGGATTCGCTGGTTAGCCAGATGCAGATCGATGCGGCGGGCTGTCTTGAGCAACTGGGTCAACTGGGTAAGGCACTAACACTATTAGACCCGTTGCTGGCAGACGATTTGACCAATACTGCCGCACTGCATCGAAAGGCTGTTATTCTGCGCAGCCGTGGTGAGGAACTTGAAGCGCTCCAATATTTCAAACAAATCGTAACCTATCCACCGGCACTGTGTAGCGGGGCTGAATTGACCCGTGGCAAGGCTCACTGGCATATCCTGACTGCACCAGGATTAAAACCGACGCTCCCGGATATCGAAGCGGCGGTTGCCGATCTTGACTGGATCGAGGATATTCAGGAACGGGAAAATCTGTTTTTTGCAATTTACAATGGCTATGAAAGGGTTCAGCAATATGCTTTGGCCTGGGAGTATTTGAATAAAGCGAATGCGCTGGTATGGAAACGGGTTGCTTTCGATTTGCTACCGTTGCATCGGAGCCTGGATCGGCTTTATCAACAAATTGAAGCCATGCCGTCGTCGATTGTGGAGCCCGAGCATTGCGACTGTCGACCGGTTTTCGTAGCCGGACTGCCGCGTTCGGGAAGCACCTTGCTCGAATCGGTTCTGCTCGAGCACCCCGGTGTTACTTCCAAAGGCGAGAGTTCGTTCGTGGGAGAACAGTATCGAAAATGGTTTGAGCCCCAACTAAAAGACGATGATTTAGCAGGCGAACTTTTCTCCCGTGGCATTGAAAAATATCTTGGCATTGGGCAGACCAAATCTCAGGTGGTTATCGATAAAACTCCGAACAATTTCAATTTCGCCGTTGCTCTGTTACAGGGCTTTCCACAGATGCGCATGTTGATTCCGATGAAGACGCCATTGGAGGCATGTTTATCGTTATATCGGCAGCACTTTTTGAAAAATGCTGAACATGGTTACAGTTACAATCTCGCCGCTACCGTTTTGTATTATCGCTGGCATGAAAAAATATGCTCGCGATTGCAGCGACGCTTTCCAACACGGTTTTTAATTGTCGATTACTGCGAGCTGACCGATGCGAAGTCCGGGCTGTGGGCCGAACTATTCGACTTCTGTGGCCTGCAGTGGGATCCAGTCTTTCTAAACTACTTCCAATCCAAACGTAGAGTTTCGACGACAAGCGCAGCTCAGGTTCGCCAGGCGGTGAGCACTACCTATCGAGACAGGGCGGAGCGTTACGGAAGCGTCATTGACGAATTGTCCCGCTTGCTGGAGATGTCTTTTGATGAGTTACTGGCGCATTCCACGATAAATAACGTAACTTCAGGGCACTCTGATTAATTCAGGGCTTCCTTCATTTATATCACCTTCATGCTGACAGCATCGTTGATAAACGATTAGCGGGCATAGCTCTCAACTTTTTACCCTTAGCTGCATAGCGCATAATTTCACGTAGCAAAAAAAACTATTAAAGATATTTTGTGCTCGGCCGTTAGCCTTCCTGAGAGTGAGATTTGCAGTGCAGATATCACATCATTTTTGTTAAGACCCGGCGCGAATTGCGCAGTCTAGTTAGGAGAAAAAGTAATGCCACAATTTATAAATACGAACGTAGCCTCGCTGAATGCGCAACGGTCTTTGAATTCATCACAGAATTCACTGTCCACGTCGCTGCAGCGTTTGTCATCAGGTATGAGAATCAACTCGGCTCGTGATGATGCGGCCGGTTTGGCGATCGCAGATCGTCTTACCTCTCAGATCAGAGGCTTGAATCAGGCGGTACGTAACGCCAACGACGGTATCTCGCTTGCGCAAACCGCTGAAGGTGCGTTGCAGGAAACCACCAACATCCTGCAACGTATGCGTGAACTGTCTATCCAGTCAGCCAACGGATCAAACTCCGACGCTGATCGGGGCGCACTGCAGGCTGAAGTTTCGCAGCTGCAGGCTGAAATAACGCGGATAGCGGACACTACTTCTTTCGGTGGTCGTAATCTGTTCGACGGAACATTCGGCCAGGCCCATTTTCAGGTAGGTGCCGACGCAAACCAGACCATCAGCTTCGCGCTTTCCGATAACGATGCTAATCAGATCGGTGTTTATCGTACCGATCTTGAAGGTGCTGGTGCCAATGCCGGTCTTGGTCGTGGTACTGCCACAGCCACTACTGCTGCGGCGAATAATGTTACTGCCGGCGCAATTACCCTAACCGGTAGCGGCACTACTACGGTTACCGCAGCTGCGGGCGATTCGTCACGCGAAATCGCATCTCTAATTAACGGCGCGTCATCATCTACAGCAATAACCGCTGATGCAAGAACCGTAGCGACTATGAGTGGGCTGGCTAATGCCGGAGCTGTTTCCTTTACCCTTAGCGGTGATACCGGAACGTCGACTAACTCGGCAACTATCAGTGCCACCATTACCTCGACAGCCGATCTGGCTACCTTGGCCAATGCAATTAACGCGGAATCAGGAACTACCGGTGTTCAGGCAACGGTTAGTGCCTCGGGTGATAGCATTGACTTGATCAATGAAGCGGGTGATGACGTTATCATCGAAGGTTTCAGCAACAGTGGCGGTGGTGCGGTAACGGTTACATCGCGTGACTACGACAACGCCAGCAATGGTGATGCCATTACGCTTACCAGCGGCGCCGCTGACTCAACCCGTTTGATGGGTGAAGTTCAATTGTCCAGCGCAGGGGCTTTCTCGGTTGCGACTACCGATGTCACCTTGAACGGTCAGATCACAACTGAAACGTCTACCTTGGCGTCAGCTGCTTCGATTGACATTAGTACGGTATCGGGGTCACAGTCAGCGATCGGCATAATCGATGGAGCATTATCTCAGGTGGATTCAACTCGAGCCGACCTTGGTTCGATTCAGAATCGTCTGACATCGACCATCGCCAACCTGGCGAACATTTCTGAAAACGCATCAAGCGCACGCAGTCAGATTCAGGATGCAGACTTTGCAGCAGAAACTGCGAATCTCTCCAAGAACCAGATCCTGCAACAGGCCGGTATCGCAATGTTAGCCCAGGCAAACGCTTTACCTCAGAACGTGTTGTCGCTCCTTCAGTAGATTCTCAGGTAGAGATGCCAGCTGAAAGTTCAATGTTCAGAAATACCGGGAGTGATGTTACTCCCGGTATTTTGAGCTTGAGATGAGGTTATAAAGATGAATAGCAATATTTTAAGTACATCGGCAAACGCAGGGCGGTCAGTACCGCCATCAACGGGAGCCGATATCAAGTTAGTCAAGGTCAATGACCAGGTGAAGCCGCAACCCGTGGCTGCAGTGAAGGAAAGTAAGGGAGCTGAGCCAGTCGACCAGGAAGCGATTAAGGATAGATTGGAAAGTTCGGTCAGCCGTCTCACTGCACTGGCCAGTACGGTACAGCGAGACCTGCAATTTTCTGTTGACGAAGATAGCGGGGAAATGGTGATTACCGTTCTTGATTCTAAAACGGCGGAAATTATTCGCCAGATTCCCTCCAAAGAAGTACTTGCACTCTCGCAAAATATTGAGTCGCTGAAAGGTGCTCTGTTTTCCGCAGAAGTTTAAGTTGAATAGTGGCCTGCTTCTTGCAGTCCACTATTTATTCACTTAATTTAACAGGTATTAGTTATGGCAGGTATTTCATCTTTAGGGATCGGTTCGGGACTCGACCTTGGTAATCTGGTGGACTCACTGGTGGCCGCCGAGCGTAGCCCGATTGAAAACAGCCTGAATCGAAGGGAGTCGCAGCTGGTCGCCGACTTATCCGGTATCGGATTGATGAAATCGGCCCTGTCCGGATTCCAGACCAGTCTTGCCGGTCTTGCTGATACCAGCAGTTACAATACCCGTGCCTTTGCCAATTCCAATACTGCAGCTCTGGGTGTAACCGTCGATAATGACGCCGAAGTGGGTAGCTACAATATCGAAGTAAACAACTTGGCCGCAAGCCAGTCCCTGGCTTCGACCGCTTATTCTTCGGTAACCGATTCGGTCGGTACCGGAAGCATCCAGCTCCGCTTTGGCAGCATCACCGGCCCCGGTTTTGGTGGGTTTGCGGTGAATGCAGATCGGCAGGTGCAAACCATTACGGTCGATAGTAGTAACAACACTCTGGCTGGATTAAAAGATCATATTAATAGTAATGATTTCGGCGTAACGGCCGCCATCGTCAATGATGGTAGTGGTTATCGTTTAACCCTGACCTCCGATTTTAGTGGAGTTGAAAATGCACTGGAAATCAGTGTTAGCGATAGTGGCGATGGTAACGACACCGATGCCGCTGGATTATCGTCGCTCGCCTATAACGCCGTGGCGACCAATTTGAGCGAAACTCAGGCCGCCGCCAACGCGAATATATCGGTCAATGGTCTGGCAATAACCTCAGACACAAATTCGTTAAACGAAGTTATCGAAGGCGTTACTCTCAATCTGAAAGAAGTAACAACCAGCGCGTTTACTTTATCGGTTACCGAAAGTAGTTCGCAAATTAGTAGTTCGATTAAATCAGTGATTGAGTCCTACAATAAAATGATAATCGGTTTGAACGATCTGGCATCTCCGGGTTCTACCACCGAGCAATCGGGGCTGTTATTTGGTGATGCCGGTTTGCGCACCTTTACCAATGGACTGCGGAGAATTATTACTTCCGAAGTGGATGGTCTGAGCGGTTCGATAACGGCACTCACCAACATCGGCATTAACACGCAGTCCGACGGCACCCTGGCTATCGATGAATCCCGATTCAATAGTGCCATTGAAGCTAATCCGACTGGAGCCCTGGCTTTATTTGCCCCGGTAGGTCAGACAAGCGATAGCTTGATCAGTTTGAATGCCAGTAGTAAAGAAAGTTTGCCCGGGAAATACGCCATCAATATCACCAGCATTTCAACACAAGGGCAATTGGATGGTGCTGCCGGGGTGAACAGCCTGATTGTCGATGCTAATAATGACAATTTGACGATATCAATCGATGGCATTTCAACGGGAGTGCTTAGCCTGACCCAGGGAACCTACGCCACTGCCGCTGATCTTGCGGCGGAAATTCAATCGCAAATCAATTCTGCATCGACCCTGTCCAGTGCTAACTTAAGCGTTGCTGTCAGTTATGACAGTAGTAATGACAGCTTCGTATTTACTTCGAATGCCTACGGCTCGAGCTCTGAAGTTGAAATAAGCGCCGTTGATACCAATAGTGTCAGTGATTTCGGGCTCAGTGTAGCCAGCGGATCTACAGGGGTGGATGTTGCCGGCACCATTGGTGGTGCGACCGCAACGGGCGTTGGGCAAAGTTTAAGTTTGTCCAATGGACTTAGCATTGAAGTACTCGGAGGTAGTATCGGCTCTCGCGGTAGCCTCGATTTCTCCAGAGGATTTGTCGAATCCCTCAACGAGTTACTGGATGATTATCTAAATTTCAGTAGCGGCAGTATTGCCGCTCGCGAAGAGGGGCTCGATAAGTCGCTGAAAGGCATTGCCGACCAGCGCCTGACACTCAATTTACGCATGGACTCGGTCGAGGCCCGGCTGGTCGCCCAGTTTTCAGCGCTCGACCTGCTCTTGTCACGGTTTCAGAGCACCGGCAATTTTCTAGCCCAACAAATCGAGAGTTTGCCAGGTTCCGGCCAGCTTATTAATAATTAACCAGGAGAGAACCCTATGACCGTACCTAATAAAGCAGCAGCCTACGCAAATAATGATGTCTATAGTGGCGCAATGTATGCCGATCCGCATTCGCTGATTACGCAGATGCTGGATGGCGCCTTGACTCGAATTGCCCAGGCAAAGGGTGCTATCGCGCGTTCGGATGTTGCGGCGAAGGCCGAGTTGATCAGTAAGGCCGTATTAATTGTTGGTGGGCTTGAAGGCTGCGTCAGTCATGAACGTGGTGGAGACCTGGCCGTTAATCTGTCACGACTCTATCAATATATGAGCGTCACTTTGACTCAGGCAAATATCAGCAATGACATCGAAAAACTCGAGGAAGTGAGTCGTTTGTTACTGGAAATAAAGTCGGCCTGGGTACAGGTTCCCGCACAAATAAACAAGGCATCTACCTGAGGTATCGACGATATGGGTCATCAGTCCAGTTTGCAACAGGCGATTTCGCTAACCGATGATATTCTGGCGCTGCTGGACGGACAAAATTTTCATCTGGTCGAAGACATCGATTCGAAACGTCAAAAATTAATCCAGCAGGTTTTTACCCGGAATATTGACGACATCGATGCGATAAAGATTCGGTATTTACAACAACGCAATACTCAAGTGGTTGAAAAACTTGAAAAATTAAAAGCCGAAGTGGTTTTACAACAAGCCCGCGGGCGAACCGCAAGTAAACTCAATCACGCCTATAAAAATAATTAGACGCCCGAATAATGGCGTTAGTACAAATAATATTTAAAAAAAGTGAAAATAATCACATATTTCCGACGTTTTTTTGGCAGCTTGAACTAGACTCTTTATAAGCACAGAACAGACTGGCTTTTTATCGACTATAGCTGGATAAAAAAATGGGGTACATCCGAATGGATTTTAGTGAAAGTCGAGATAGCGACGAAGTACTTGTCGTTGATTCCAACTACACGCGTGGACATTCTTTTCTTGCAGTACTTGGTTTCATCAAGGTCGAGGCAAAACTCATCACCCCGGAACAATTAGCCGATATCCCTCGTCAGGAACTCTACAATTATCTGGCCATTTTCAGTATTGGTGGTGACGAAATTGCAGATTATTTCCTGGTACGGAATAAAGACGATAATTGTCAGTACCCCGTGGTTTTGATCGCCGATGAAACCGAATTGAATTCATTGGAAATAGTGGTGCAACTGCCATTTATTTCTGGGCTCTGCTTTCAGTCTGATTACTATTCCCTGTCGCAGGTACTCGACCAGGCACGCAAACATAACAAACGCGAACGACGCATGTATTCGCGCGAATGTCAGCCATTGATTGGCAGCAGCAATGCGATTGAGCGGATCAATTTAATGATCGATCAGGTTTCCGACACCAACGCCTCGGTATTAATACTTGGCGATTCGGGAACCGGCAAAGAAGTGATCGCGCGAAATATTCATGCGCAGTCTTCACGCAACGATAAACCCTTTATCCCGATTAACTGTGGAGCCATACCCGCTGATCTGCTGGAAAGTGAGTTATTCGGCCATGAAAAAGGGGCCTTTACCGGAGCCATTAGTGCTCGTCAGGGACGTTTCGGACTTGCCGAAGGGGGGGTAATTTTTCTCGACGAAATCGGCGACATGCCATTACCGATGCAAGTAAAGTTACTACGCGTTTTGCAGGAGCGTTGTTACGAGAAAGTCGGCAGTAATAAATCGATCAAAGCGGACGTACGCGTAATCGCGGCAACCCATCGAGGCCTTGAAGGCTTGATCGAGGATGGCCTTTTTCGTGAAGATCTGTTCTATCGGTTGAATGTTTTCCCCATCGAAGTTTCGCCTTTGCGCGATCGAATCGAAGACATTCCGTTATTAATTCATGAATTGATTGCCCGCATCGAACGCGAAAATCGCGGTTCGGTACGCTTGAGCAAACGCGCAATTCTTATGCTGCAACAATATGCCTGGCCGGGTAACGTACGCGAACTGGGCAATTTGATCGAGCGGCTGGCTATTCTTTACCCGCACGGGGTTGTCGATTCGAAAGATATACCCGAGAAGTATCAAAGTGCCGGAGTCATCGAAGAACTCGAAACGGCGAAGGACTCCACACAAGCGATTTCTTCCGCTATTGATATCAGTCAATTGCCTACCAGCGGCATCGATATGAAAAAATATCTTACCGATATCGAAATTTCTTTAATCGCAAATGCCTTGTCGAAAACCGACAACGTTGTTGCGCGAGCAGCCAATATGCTTAACATGCGCCGCACCACACTCGTCGAAAAAATGCGCAAATACGAGATTGAACGCGCCGAATAACGTCATAAATATGGCGTTTCGATTTATGCGAAATACCTAAGCATCTGATTTAAAAAGACTTCATAGAGTTGGTTTGGCTTGTGCACCTGTATTGGGGTGGATAAATTAAATCAAATATCAAATCGTGACCTGCTGCAGGCATTTCAACAGTTCAATCAACTGTCCGAGAGCCTCAATGCTAGTTTCGACGAAATAAATCAAACCGCACACAGCTGTGCGCCAATCACCGCTCAGACAACACCCAATTCCGATCAACTTCGCATTGAACACTTAAACGCATTATTAAATGCGATTCCGGGTGGGGTTGTGGTGCTGGACCCTCGCGGCAGGGTGGCGGAAACCAACCAAAGCGCCCGACAATTACTCGGTGAACCTTTAGCGGGCGAAAGTTGGCGCGATATCGTCCAACGTGTATTTCTATCCGAGCTCGACCAGGGCGAACTGAAAACTGCCGATGGTCGACAGTTCAGCATTTCTACCTGCCCATTGGGTTATGCCCCGGGGCAAATTTTGTTATTGAGCGATGTTACTCAAACCCGGGAGCTGCAGCGTACCGCCCAGCAAAACCTGCATTTGATGACCATGGGTAAAATGATGGCTAGCCTGGCGCATCAATTGCGCACCCCTCTGGCGGCTTCAATGTTGTACCTGTCACAACTGGTGGCTGGTGTACCCGATCCGCAAACCGGCCGATCATTCAGTCAGAAGGCTCTGTCCGGGATAAAGCATATTGAAAAAATGATCAATGACATGCTGGTATTTGCTCACGGTGGGCAATTTATAACCACCCGATTTGGTGTTGCGGAATTATTCGCCGAGCTGGAGGATCAACTGCTCCCGCAAACCGACCTTCGTCATGCCTGCCTGCAAATCAGCGGTCAGGAGTGTGGCGCCGAGTTGCAGGGCAATAAAGATGCCTTGTTGGGTGCGCTGGCAAACCTGTGTATGAACGCCTTACAGGCTAGTAAGAAAAATCCGTTAATTCGAATTAAGCTTGAAATTACCCGCCATGGGCTACTGTCAATTTCATTGCAGGACAATGGTTGCGGAATGGACAGGCATACGCGTGCCCACCTGTTTGATCCTTTTTTCAGTACAAAGACCGATGGCACCGGACTGGGTCTGGCGGTGGTTAAATCGGTAATCGAGTCACACCAGGGAAGAATAGCGGTGTATTCGCGCCCCGGCAATGGTTGTCGCTTTCGAATTTTCCTGCCTTGCCGGCAAGGTATGAAAATTCAGGTAAGTTAATAATTCGAGAAGCTCAGAACAAGTCTGGATTTTGCATTGTAAGTTCTGAATTAATCAGAGTTGCCCTAAAAACAAACAGTAAGGAGAGATTAAATGGTCGATGTACTAGTAGTTGAAGACGACGCCGAATTACGGGAAGCGATTTGCGATACCTTAGCGCTGAATCAAATCAGTTTTCACGATGTTGAAAACGGGCGCGCAGCCGAAAGTTATCTGGCCAGCCATTCGGCTTCGCTGGTGTTAAGCGATGTGCAGATGAGCCCGGTTAATGGTTACGAACTGCTGTCCAGCATTCGCCAGAAACAAATCGATGTCCCCGTTATTTTAATGACGGCGTATGGCTCTATTCCGCAGGCGGTTGATGCGATTCAGGCCGGTGCGGTCGACTATCTGGTCAAACCTTTCGAAGTCAATAACCTGGTAAGCACGGTTAAAAAGCAGATGAATGCGCCGTTGCACGACGACCAGGACTTAATTGCCGAAGATGTTACCAGCATGGAGACTCTGAAAATGGCAACCCGGGTTTCGCAAACGGATGTATCGGTGCTTTTGAACGGAGAGAGCGGGGTCGGCAAAGAGGTTTATTCGCGGTTTATTCATCGAAATTCGTCACGTAACCGTGAACCGTTTGTGGCGATCAATTGCGCGGCAATACCTGAAAATATGCTGGAAGCGGTTTTGTTCGGCTATGAAAAGGGTGCCTTTACCGGTGCGCATAAATCGACCATCGGTAAATTTGAACAGGCTCAGGGCGGCACCCTGTTGCTCGATGAAATCACCGAAATGGATTTAGGTTTACAGGCCAAAATATTACGAGTGTTGCAGGAAAAAGAAGTCGAGCGTCTGGGTAGTACCCGCGTAATTGAACTCGATGTGCGCATCATCGCAACCAGCAATCGTGATTTGAAAACTGAAGTAGAGCAAAAAAGGTTTCGTGAAGACTTATTTTATCGATTGAACGTGTTCCCGATCACCATTCCCGCTTTACGGCATCGCAGCGGCGATATTATTCCGATAGCGCGAAAAATACTGCTGCAATACAGCAGGGCGGCCGGGGAATCGATTAAATTGTCGGAAGCGGCCGGTGAAGTGCTTTGTCAGCATCTATGGCCTGGCAATGTTCGTGAACTCGATAATGTCATTCAGCGGGCGTTGATACTGAAACATAGCAATGAAATTCAACCGGAAGATATCATGCTCGAAGCGGCGGTTGCCCCGGCCTCGCTTTCCGTAGATGGCCCATTAGACGCCGGCCGTTTGTTGCAGGCTGATCTTCGTGATCGCGAAACCGAAGTCATCATTGAAACCTTGCGAGGGTTTAAGGGCAGTCGGAAGAAAACGGCCGAAAAACTGGGAATCAGCCCACGCACACTGCGCTACAAACTGGCCAGGCTACGTGATGCCGGGGCGCCGGTACCGGAATAATGCCAGCTGCCTTTCAACCCATTAGCCTGGTTTGCCATCCTGCAAAGTAGAGCTGGGTAGCCGAAATCGGCAAGAGTTATTTTCATTTCAATAAAGTTGGCTCGATTGTTGCTCACAAGTCTAAAGAGCAGGCAGAAAAGGCCAGTCAGGTTCTAAAAAGGTCAAAAAGTTAACAGTTTTAACCCGCTATCGTGAAAAAGCACGTTAGGCGTCAACAAACCGACCATAGGAGTCAAGCGTGATTAGTAACAGTCAAAATCATTTACTAAGTCAGATGAAAGCGCTGGAATCGATGTCTCGAAACCAGCCACCACCGGTCGAGATTAATGCCGAGTCATCACAGAGTTTCGGAACATTGATGCAACAGGCGATTAATCAGGTCAACGACACGCAAATGCAGGCAGGAAATATGAGCAAGGCTTTTGAGATGGGTGAGCAGATTGATGTCTCCGAAATGATGATCGCTATTCAAAAATCCCGGGTGTCTTTCCAGGCCTTAACCGAAGTCCGAAATAAGCTTTTGACCGCTTATCAGGATGTCATGAATATGCCGGTGTAAATGATGGCTGAAGCAATTGCCAACCAACAGATGATGCCGGCCATTGGCCAGGGAATGATCGCCGCCGCCAGAACCATTAACCCGATCGATGCGGTCGCGCAATCCCGTTTTGTCAGGCACCTTTCCCGTCTGGTCGGCCTCGCCGCCGCAGTCGCTATCGGCACGGTCGTAGTGATGTGGAGCGCGGAGCCTAACTTTGCCCCCTTATATCAGAATATGTCCGGCAAGGATTCGGCGCAGATAGTCGATGCCTTAATGTCGAAAGACATCGATTTCAAACTGGAAGCAAACAGCGGTACCTTGCTGGTTGATCAAAGCCGGATTTCCGAGGCCAGATTGCTACTCGCATCGCAGGGACTTTCCGATGGCTCATCCCAGGGTCTGGAAATGCTGCAGCAGGATCAGGGGCTCGGCACCAGCCAGTTTATCGAAACTGCCCGTTACAATCACGCCCTCGAAGCCGAGCTGGTACGTTCGGTGGAATCGATTCGGGCGGTTGAAAAAGCCCGGGTTCATCTGGCCATACCGGAACAGTCAATATTCATTCGCAATCGTACCAAGCCGAGTGCATCGGTAGT
>JBLHOA010000087.1:0-12065 GCA_047622345.1 Gammaproteobacteria bacterium
GATGACCTTGAAGAAGGTTCCCAGCGGTTTGGCCCCAAGACTGGACGAGGCCCGAATTAATGTTTCATCGAAACCGACCAGGGTCGCGGTTACCGTTATCACCACAAACGGCGTACCGATGGCGGCATGCGCGAGGACGACCCCGAGATGCGAATAAGCCAGCCCCACCTTGGAATAAAAGAAGAACATTCCGGCTGCGGTAATAATAATGGGCACGATCAGCGGCGAAATCAGCAACGCCATGATGGGACGTCGAAATGGCATGTGCGGACGACTTAAGCCAACCGCGGCCAGCGTTCCAATCGTGGTCGCCAGCAAAGTCGCAAAAATCGCAATAACAATGCTATTACGCGCGGCAAATGCCCATTCGTGACCTCGATTTGCCCCGGTTCCTTCACCGATACCGAGTACATCCTCATACCAACGCGTGGAAAACGCCGCCGGGTCGAGGCGAACCATCGCCTCGGTAAAGGTAAAATAGGGTTCTGCGTTAAATGACAGCGGTATGATGACCATGATCGGAGCCATCAACACAAAGAACACCACTCCACAAATAACTAGAAAGGTGTAATGCCAGACCCGGCCCAGGGTTCCTGTATATGCAGGTAATGCCATAATAGTTCGCCCCTAACCCAGTTTCATGTTGTCGATACCGACAATTCGGTCGTACAGCCAGTAGAGCACCATTACTCCGGCCAGCATGATCGTGCCCAGTGCCGCTGCCAGACCCCAGTTCAATGAACTGCGCATGTGAAAGGCGATTTGATTACTGATCATTTGTCCGGAACTTCCGCCGACCAACGCGGGGGTAATGTAGTAACCCACCGACAATACAAATACGAGCAAACCACCGGCACCAATGCCCGGAATCGACTGCGGCCAGAAAATCCGGAAAAACGTGGTAAACGGGGTGGCGCCCAACGATTGCGATGCCCGCAATTGTGACAACGGAATTGTTTTCATTACGCTGTACATCGGCAGTACCATAAAGGGCAGCAGGATTTGGGTCATTGCTACCAGGGTGCCATTCAAGTTGTATATCATTTGTATGCGCCCGTCCTCGGACAGAATACCCAGCCAGACCATGATGTCATTCAGCACGCCCTGGGTTTGCAACAACACAATCCACGAAGTAGTTCGCACCAACAGCGATGTCCAGAAAGGCAGCAGCACCATAATAATCAACAGGTTGCTGACCTTCGGCGGCGTCGTCGAAATGAGATAGGCTATCGGATAGCCGAGAATCAGCGTGAGCAGGGTCACCAATGCACTTACCCAAAGGGTGCGCAGAAACAAGGTCGTGTAAATCTGCTTTTCTTCCGGCTGATCGATTACATTTCCCAGGTCATCCCGGGTTTTATCGACCGCATTAAGAAAGAAATCCGTGGTAATCGGTTTACTGACGTTTTTGATGATGCGCCAGGTTTTAATATCACCCCAGCGCTTGTCGGCCGTTATCATTTGTTCACGATACGGCGGACCTTTGATCTTTTTGAAAGTGCGTCTGGACTTCATCATCAAACTACGCGCACCTTTCATGCTGTAGTTAACATGGGTGGCGATTTTACCGATATCGGAGGAATCGATCGCTTTTTGCAATTGGGAAAAGGCGGTGGCAAAAATTTCTTCCGGGGGTAGTTCCTGACCATCCCAGCTTTCCAGCGCCTCCACCAGTTCGGGCACCAGCTCTGTCATCCTGGGGTTATCGACACTACGAAACAGCATGCTGCCGATGGGAATGACGAAGGTAAAAATAATGAAGCCCAACAGCGGCGCTACCATCAAAAAAGCGGTGATTCTTTTTTTACGTTCGGCCTTGGCGAGCTGCTCCTTCAACGGCACCCCGTTAATCATAATCGGCGCGGGTTGATTCTCTACGATTGTATTCACAGTAAACTCCTGGTCGCTATCGCATTATCAGCGTTTTCAAATTTTTCGGCTTGATTGTGTTTTAACATCGGGATCAGGCATCCAGTGCCCGGCAATCTTCAACCTGCCAGCCGACGTCGACTTTTTCGCCTTCCACTAATTGTGTATGGGTCGCTGAATTGGGCACCTTGACGATAAATTGATCCTGACCGCAAAGCTCGAGGCGCGCACGAATATGGTCGCCCAGGTAAATCAGCTCGACCACCGTGCCCTGTACATTATTCGGGCAACTGCCGGCTTCGGGTTTGATTGAAACTCGCTCGGGGCGCAGCGACAACGAAGTCCGCGTACCGACACCGTCAATGTTTACCGCAGTCGATTTAATTACTTCACCGGTGGCAAGCTTGACGTCACACTTGTCGCCGGTCACTTCAAGAACTTCACCCATCAAGGTATTATTTTCACCGATAAATTGCGCGACAAAGGCATTATCCGGCTTTTCATAGAGGACATCGGGTGCGGCCACCTGTTGCACAACGCCATCGTCGAAAACGCAAACCCGGTTTGACATAGTCAGGGCCTCGGATTGATCGTGGGTAACATAGACTACAGTAACACCCAGATTTTCATGTATGTGTTTGATTTCGTACTGCATTTGCTCGCGCAACTGCTTGTCCAACGCGCCCAGAGGCTCATCCATCAATACCAGTTTGGGTTCAAAGCCAAGCGCGCGCGCTACCGCAACTCGCTGCTGCTGACCGCCGGATAGCTGTCCGGGGCGGCGTCCGCCGAAATCACTAAGCTGCACCATATCGAGTACCTTTTTAACGCGGTCTTCAATTTCAGACCGACCCATACCACGTACGGTCAACGGATAGGCCAGATTTTCGGCAACGGTCAAATGGGGAAACAAGGCGTAGTTTTGAAATACCATACCGATTTCGCGTTTCCAGGGCGGTACATTGTTAATGGAAGTGCCGTCGAGGATAATTTCACCGCTGGTAGCGGTTTCAAATCCAGCAAGCATCATCAAACAGGTTGTCTTACCCGAACCGGATGGCCCGAGCATGGTTAAAAACTCACCTGCCGCGACATCAAGATTAAAGTCTTTAACGACCAGTATTTCTCCGTCGTAACTTTTCTGAACCTTTTGGAAACGGACGTATGCGTCCTGATTACTGTCTGCCATAGTGCACCATGATGTTTTGAATTATTTATTTATGAGGGTGACGTCATTTACCGATCGGCAATGACGTTTTTTTTAACTCAACCCCCTTCTCCTGCCGGTCATTGTTGCTCAATTTGATCGAGGGAGCAATGCCCGATACGCCGACAACGCAATAAATAACGAGAATTTTAGATTAATTGGCTGGAAATTTTATCGCTGCATTTTCTCATTACAGATACTGCAAAATCCCAGCCGGGTTGCCTTTGTCTGCGAATTTGTGCTTAGAATAGCGCTCGAAAAAATCAGGGTTATTGAATATGCGTCGGGCTTATTTGTTGTTACTGCGCTACATCATATTAAACATCGCGGCACTGGCGATTCTGTTCTACATCTGGCTTGAGGGCTGGATCGGCATTTTAATCGAGCAGGATGTTACCGGGATCAGCCTGATGATCGCCGGGGTTTTTGTTGTCGGCTGGGTCATTTGTACCTTTAAAGTAATTCGCTGTTCCGCTGAACTGAACGCAATCATGGAACCCGAACAATTCGGCCCGTCGCGCGCGCAATGGTATCTCGACCTGACCAGCAAAACTCAAAATGACTCGCGAGCCTCGATAGCCGAATGCCTGCGCTCAAGACTTTATTCACGCATCAGTTTTATCCGCGCCATCTCAAACAACCTCATTATTCTCGGGCTTATAGGTACCGTAATCGGTTTTATCATTTCGCTCAGCGGGGTCGATGCCGAGCGCGTTGCCGACATTGCCTCGGTCGCGCCGATGGTATCGACCTTAATCCAGGGCATGTCAGTCGCTCTCTATACAACCCTGGTAGGCGCAGTGACTCACGTCTGGCTGAGCATGTGTTACCACGTACTTGCGACCGGCACGGTGAATCTGGTGAACGCGATTATCGAACGCTCCGAAGTCGCCAGCATCGACAACTACCAGGAAATCATCTAGTGCTCGACCCGTTTCAGGATGAAGCACAATCGGGTGACACACTCTTTCGCGACGTACTCAGCCTCGCCCTGCTCGGGTTTCTCGCGGTCATTGTTTTATTGCTGCCGCACATCGCCCCCGAGGGGCGCAAGAATCTGTCCGAAGCACCGGCACCCGGCGATGTAGTCGTCGAAATCACCTGGCCGAACGAAATGGACGCCGACATGGACCTGTGGGTGCAGGCCCCGGGCGATACCCCGGTTGGCTATTCGAATAAAGGTGGCGCCGTGTTTAACCTGCTGCGCGATGACCTCGGCAAAACCATGGACTTATCCAGCATCAATCATGAAAGCGCCTATTCACGTGGCATTCAAAGCGGTGAATATGTGGTCAATGTGCATGCCTACCGTATTGACCCGAAAGTGCCGCCGCCATTTCAGGTAGAGGCCGTTGTCAGCACCAAGGTGGTGCGCGATGGGGTCAGCTTAATCATCCCGCTGCTGTTTACCCAGGTACAAATTCGCCATCAGGGCCAGGAATCAACCATGGCACGATTTAAACTCAGCGAAGACGGCAATTTGATTCGCGGCAGCCTGCACAGCCTGTTTAAGCGACTGCGTGAAGCGGGGTCGAAATAATGGCCGACATCCCCCTATTCTATCTGCTGTTTGTGCTGGTCGGCTGCCTGCTCGCCCTGCTTGCGGTGTGGTCGCGCAAGCAACTTAAGCTACGCGCCGCAGCGGTTCTGTTGCTGGTTGCGCTGGTTGCACTCAATTACAATGCGTTGATGAGCCTGCTCGGATACCCGCTACCGATAGAAAGCCTGTCTTTCGAATCCGAAAAAGGTGATTCGATTGTCCTTGCCGCGAGTATCGATGAAGGCGTCGCCATCTATCTATGGCTACGCCATCCGGGCAAACGCGCGCCGCGCTATTATAAAATGGACTGGGATTTGAAAGCGGCTACCGCCTTGAAAAGCGCGATGGATCAATCGGCGCGAAACGGTTCGGGGGTGATGATGCGCCCCGGCTACGAAAAATCGCTGGACAAAAGTCGCCCAAAATTGTTTTATTCGTTGCCGCATGAGCGCCTGCCGCTCAAACCGGTACCCGAGTTATTCGAATATAAGAATCCAGATCTATCGGTTTAAAATTACAGGAACAAGTTATGCAGACATTTTCAGAACAAGAGATGCAACGACGTCAGCGTGATCTGCGCCAGGTAATGGAGCAAAGCGATGTCGAAGCGATTATCGCCACTTCGTTTCACAACACCTTGTACTACAGCAACTTCTGGATGACCCCCTTTGGTCGCGGGCACTTTGCGGTGCTGCCGCGCAATGGTGACGGTGCATTGATTGCGCCGCGAATCGAATTCGACCGGCCGGCGAAATACAGCTGGTTTGACGATGTCCGCATCTATTGGGATGTGCGCAGCCCACTCGATGGTTCGATAAAGCTCATTGCCGAAGCGCTCGCCGACCGTGGCATTACCTCCGGTCGTATCGGCATCGAACACGAGTACATAACTCTCGGCTTTTTTCAGAGTCTGAAAATCGCCCTGCCCGACTGCGAGTTTGTCGATGTAACCCTGCCCATCATGGAAACGCAGATCATCAAATCGGATGAAGAAATTGCATTGATTCGCAATGGCGCCCAGGTGGCCGTGGTTGGAGCCGAAGCGTTCATGGCTGCGATTGACGTCGGTGTCACCGAGGTTGAAGTGGCGCGCGCGGCGGTAGCGGCGATGGAGGATGAAATGCGTGTTCGATTTCCCGACTTTGAAGTTCAGGAAGACACTTTTTCCTGGTGTCAGACCGGCGTCGAACGTAGCTATGTCGCGCATGGTCCGAATACCTGGAATCCGATCGAGCGCAATCAACTGCTCAGCCTGAATGTATTCCCGATGATCGTCGGTTACTATCATTTACTCGAGCGCAGCGTTTACTTCGGCGACTTACCGGACACCGTGCGCAAACCACTACAGGCACAAATCGATGCCCACCATGCCGGTATCAAGGCGCTTAAACCCGGCGTACGTTTTAATCAAATCGATGACGTCGTCGACCCGATATTCGAAAAGGCCGGCTATCTTGAAGACCGAACCTTCGGCACCGGGCATTCTTTCGGCATTATGAGCCGCTGGTATGGCCGCGATGAAATCGGCGAAATGCGCCCCTATAATGACCGGCCGCTGGAAGCGAATATGATCGTATCGATAGAACCGATGATTTCGGTTGAGGGCATCGGCGGTTTCCGCCACGCCGACATGCTGCTGATCACTGAAACAGGGTCTGAGTTACTGACAACCTTTGATAACGGCTTGATTATTAAAAACTAGGGAAACTCCGACTAATTCAGAGTTTCCGTGGCACAGGGACGTGCCACCATTTTCAGCGGCTGCTAAACTGTTGAAAATGAAAGAAAACCAAAAATCACACTATTGCTTTTCCATCCTCTGACAATTCAGAGCTCGCCTCAGGGCGCCTACTTCTGGTGTCCAGGGTTCGACCGAGACGTCGGACCGCCGGGAATGAATTATTCAGAGTTTACCCAGGACTAATCCATGAGCATACATTTCAGCAAAGCAGAATTCAGCGAACGGCAGCGCAAAGTCTGCGCGGCGATCAAGGCGCAAAAACTCGATGGCCTGTTAATTTTTAAACAGGAGTCGATGTATTACCTGACCGGTTACGACACTTCGGGCTACAGCATGTTCCAGGGCATGTACATCGATGCCGATGGCCGGCTTTTCCTGATGACACGCTCCGCCGACCGCATCCAGTCGCGCATCACTTCGGTTATTGAAGACATCCGCATCTGGGAAGACCGCGACGGCGCCAACCCGGCGATCGACCTGCGCGAAATCATGCGGGAGTACGGCGCCGAAAACCAGCGCATCGGTATTGAGTATCACGCCTACGGACTCACCGGGCAACGCAGCCGACTGGTCGACGCCGCGCTCGACGGCTTTTGCAAAACCTCCGACGCCTCCGACCTGGTTCGCGAAATCAGATTGATTAAAAGTAAAGCTGAACTCGCTTACGTCCGTCGCTCGGGTCAGATTTGCGATGAAGCCTGGGCGATTGCGCATCAAAAAACAGTGCCTGGGGTTTTTCTCGGCGATGTCTATGGAGAGATGCTGCATCACATTATGTCGCAGGACGGCGACCCGAGTGCCAGCCGTTGGCCGATGGGCGCCGGTGAAGACGCGTTAATGGTGCGTTACCATACCGGTAAAAATCACGTCGGTGAAAACGATCAGGTGCAACACGAGTTCGCCTCATCTTATCGACACTATAATACAGCCGCGATGAGCGTGGTCGTCACCGGCGAGGCAAGCCCGGTACAACAGAGTATGTTCAATGCCTGCCGCGATGCACTCGATGCCTGCAAGGCATCACTCACCGCCGGCAATTCGGTCGGCAGCCTCTATCAGGCCCACGTCGACTCACTCACCGCCTCAGGATACCGCCATGCCTCGCTGAAAGCCTGTGGTTACACCATGGGCATTTCCTATCCACCCACCTGGATGGACTGGCCGATGATCTGGAAAGATCAACCCGACATCCTGCAAGCTGGAATGGTGTTTTTCCTGCACATGATTTTACTCGATGACAATACCGGGCTGACCATGTCGCTGGGTGAAACCAGCATAGTGACCAACGGGGCTTGCGAACCGGTTAATCATGCGCCAACAGAAATGGTTAACAATTAAATTCACAAATTGAATTTCGAGCCGCTACTGACTGACGCAGCCACGAAGGCCGCCGCAATTTCATTCGGTTGTATGATTCAAGCGACCCGTTTATGATGTCGCAAACTATAAAAGAGAGGGGCTCCTGGCTTTGAGCGATAAACTAAGAAATTTCGATTTAACCGTCGAAGAAATCCGACTGGTGAAGGCAATCAAAGAATTGACCGAATCACTGGAAAATATAACTTTCAGCGACCCTAGCTCTCCGCGCAGTGCATTTTTTCGCGCCGAAATAGAAAGCCTCGAAGAGAAGTTGGAAGACATCAGAGACAACACCTTAATTCGCTAATCTGGTGGTAATTTTACTGAACTGAAACTTGTGCCGATTGGGGCAAGGTTCAGCTGTGCTTTAAATCGCCAGCATTAAATCTTAATGGCTGGCCAGCCCCGGCCGGTTCGCGGTCAACTTTTCGTTTCTGCGTCGCAGCAGCTCCACCACGGTCAATAACAATACCGACAATACCGTCAATATTGTTGCCACCGCGAGTATCGACAGATTAATTTCCTGCCTCAGTCCGGCGAGCATATGCATCGGCAGCGTCGTCTGTTCCGGACCGGCCAGAAAAGTTGCCACCACCACTTCGTCGAGCGAAGTGACAAAGGCAAACAGCGCACCGGTGACAACACCTGGAAAAATCAACGGTAAAACAACCCGGAAAAAAGTCGTCAGAGGATTTGCCCCGAGCCCGTACGAAGCGCGGATATAGCTATTATCGAAGCCGACCAGCGTTGCCGTAACCGTGACCACGACAAAAGGCGTTGCCAGCGCGGTGTGGGTCAAAATCAAGCCGGTATAGGTATAGGTCATATGCAACTTCGAATAAAACAAAAACATGCCAACCCCGGTGATGATAATCGGCACGATTAGCGGCGACAGTAGCAGTGCCATCACCGACCTGCGAAAAGGCATGCCGGGTCGACTCAAACCCATCGCTGCCAGCGTACCCAGACTGGTCGCCAGAATAGTGACCACGGTGGCGACAAAAAAACTGTTCTGTGCGGCGATAACCCATTCGGAAGTATCGCCGGGTCGATACGGTGATTGCAGCAATTGGCGATACCATTTCAGTGAAAAGGCATCGGGATCGAGCCGCAGCATAGCCTCGGTAAAGGTAAAAAAGGATTCCGCGTTAAACGACAGCGGGATAATAATCAGGATCGGTGCGATCAAAATAAAAAATATCAGCGCGCAGATAAACAGATAAAAATAATGCCAGGCGTAACCCAGCGGCGTGGTATAGGCGGGTAGTTTTTTCATAATCACTTTTTCATAATCGCTTTTTCATGACTTGTCAGTAACCTCCCGGATCATCACATCGGCGGCGATGCAGGCTTTCGGGGTAACCATTAACGGGTTGATGTCCATTTCGACAAGACTAGCACGATGCGCTTCGGCAAAATCAACGATTGTGCGAATGGTGGCAACAATGCCATCGATATCGGCTTTGGCCTTGCCGCGAAAACCGGTGAGCAATTTGTAGCCTTTCAAACGTTGCAATGCCGCAGAAATCTGATCATCGCTGGTCGGTAGAATCAACGTTACGGCGTCTTCGATCAGCTCGACCAGCACTCCTCCGCTGGCAATCACCAGCAATTGTCCGAACTGGGCATCAGTGGTGACCCCAATCATTAACTCGGCGATCACATCGTCGATCATCGACTCGACCAGAAACGACTCGATTACAATCGTCGGTTGCACTTTCGCCACGGATGCCTGAATTTTAGCGACCGCGGCTTTCAGCTCGGCGACCGATTGTAAGTTCAATTGTACCGCCCCCGCTTCCGACTTATGCGGTAATTCGACTGAAACCGCCTTCACCACTAGCGGAAACTTCAGGTCAGAATCCAGCCGATCAAGATCGGTTGCCGCGATAAGCGCGCCGTTGGGAATCGCCACCCCGACCGCTTGCAGGCGTTGTTTGCCCTCCCACTCATCGACGCAGAGGCTGATCAGGTTCTTAGCGGGTACCTCGAGAAATCGACGCTGCAATTCGTCAACCTGCTCGCCGAGTTGCTCGAGGATGGTGCCATAACGACAGGCATTCGCGAGCGCATCCAGCCCGGAATCGATGCCTTGCAGTGGAGTAACCCCGGCCGCAATCATTATTTCACGCGATGCTTTATCAATGTTTTCCGGCAGGTCGCTGCACACCGCGCCGGGTATGCCAAGCACGGTCACTGCCCCGGCAAAGGAGTTGGCGTCGTTACGATAGAAACTATTGTCGGCGTGAATATGCGGCGGCGGAAAGTCCTGGATGACCACCGCGGCATCGTAGCCGTCGCGCACCATGCGTTTGAACACGGCGGGCATAATGTCGGTATTACCCCAAACCGGGGTGGTGTAATCGAGCGGGTTGGCCACCGTGGCGATGTCGGGTAATAACCCGGCCAGATCGATACTGGCCTGCTTCGATGGTTGCGGTAGTTCGAGTCCCACGTGTTCGCAGTAATCGGCGACCAGTGCGGCATCGCCACCGGAACAGGTAAACGCGGCAATACGATTCCCTTTTGGCGCACCTGACACCGACAGAAACTTCAGCGTCTCCAGCATTTCCACCGGCGACGCGACCCGAATCATTCCGAGTTGATCAAAAAGCGCCTGAAAAGCCTGGTCGGCACCGGCGAGTGACCCGGTATGGCTGACCGCCAATTGCGACGCCAGTTTGGAACTGCCCGCCTTGAGCACGGCAATCGGCTTACGCGCCTGCAAGGCCTTGATCGCGGCCGCGGCAAATTTATCGATGTTCTTGATGCCTTCGATATAAAGCCCTATCGCGGTGACCCGCTCGTCGGCAACCATCACTTCGATGTAATCTTCGATCGCGAGCACCGCCTGATTACCCGCCGAAATAACAAAGCTTATCGGCACCGAGCGATCGTTCATGGTCAGGTTCGCCGGAATCATGCCGCTTTGCATAATCAGTGCAATACCCGACTGACAACGCGCATCACCCGCCCCGAAGGGCCACAGCGTGGCGCCATTGGTGTAGTTCACCAGCCCGTAACAATTTGGCCCAACCAGCGCCATATCCCCGGCGGCAGTAATTAATTCGGCTTCGGCGAGTCGACCGCTTTGCCCGAGTTCACCGTAACCCGCGGTATAGCAGGCAACCCCACCGGCTCCGCGCTCACGCAGTTGTTGAATGGTTTGCGTGGTAACGCTGCGAGGGGTGGCCAGAAACACCGCATCGGGTGCCTCGGGCAGGTCGGCAACGCTGGCAAAACAGGGTACCCCGCCGAGCGTTTCGCGCTTCGGGTTAACTCCCCAGACCGGGCCGTCGAAATGGCGCGCGCATTGTTCGGCGCTAAACGCCGCATCGGCACCACCGATAAAGGCGATGTGCCGGGGGTTCAATAAGCGATGTAAATTCTCAGATCGCGCCGACATTAACTTTCATACTGGCGTAACAGGCTGCGCGAAATAATGTGGCGCTGAATTTCCGAGGTACCATCCCAGATGCGGTCGAGCCTGGCATCGCGCCAGAGTCGTTCGATCGGCAGTTCTTCCATCAAACCCATGCCGCCGTAAATCTGTATCGTATTATCCGCCACGCGCCCGACCGCTTCGGTCGCAAACAACTTGGCCATGGCGGCGTCGTTACCTTCCATGATGCCCTGGTCAGCCTTATCCGCCGCGTGCATAACGAGCAGGTCGGACGCCTGCAGATCAGTGGCCATATCGGCGAGTTTGAACGAAGTGCCCTGAAACTTTCCAATCGCCTGACCAAACTGCTTGCGTTCGGTGGCGTATTTCGTCGCCAGCTCGAGTAGGCGCTCCATCCTGCCGCAGGCCGCCGCGGCCACCCACACCCGCCCCATTTTCAACCATTTGTCGGCGAGGTCGAAACCCTCCCCTTCGGCACCGAGAATTTGACTTTGATGCACGCGGCAGTTTTGGAAAGACAACTGCCAGGTATGGTAAGCGCGCTGCGCGGCACAACGCGGGCCGCGTTGAATGTCGAAGCCGGGAGTGTCCTTATCGATTAAAAAAGCGGTCACCAGTTTGCGTTCACCGCGTTTAGTCTGAGTGACTCCGGTCCAGGCAAACAAAATGGCAAAATCGGGGATCACCGGGCTGGAGATAAAATGCTTGGACCCGTTGATGACAAACTCGTCGCCTTCGCGCACCGCTTTGGTCGCCATCGACAGGATGTCTGAACCCGCGCCCGGCTCGGTCAGCGCAAATACTTCTTTTTTCTCACCGCTGACGCAGGGCATTAAATAGCGATCGATTTGTTCGCCCTCGCAGGCCATTAAAATTTCCGAAGGCCGGTGGATATAACCGTGTAGCCCATAGCTCGACTTGCCGAGCTCACGTTCGAACAGGGCCA
>JBLHOA010000088.1:0-12025 GCA_047622345.1 Gammaproteobacteria bacterium
GAGTAAGGCAGAGGTTCTGATTTCAAGCGGAATGGTTTCGAGGGGTTTTCGACTTACCACTAATGCACCGAGCTTAAGCTGTGCTTCGGCGATAAAGCGCCCGCTTTTTTTGTCCCATTCGGCAATGGTTTCGTTTTTAATCATCGGACTGAGCAGACTGTTAAAAAGACCGTCGTCGAGGATTGCGGCCGATCGAATGATATCGCCGCGGCCACCAACGCTGCCGCTAACTTCGGCGACCACCAGCCAGCCCAGGCTGTCGAGCCGGTGCGGGTGATAAAATCGGGCACTACGCCCGTTCGCCAGTTGGTAGCCACCCGAGTGCCGTCGGCGGCCGATACGATCCGGGTAGGCGCAGGCGAGCAGGTAACCCGTGGTTTGTTCTCGGGCGAGTTTGACGCCGATGTTTCGGATCAACTTGCATTTTTCCAGCTGGCGCTCAAATTGCGCCGCTAATTGTCGGCATCGATGTAACCAACCTTGATGCCGGGCTGCACATTTTGTGCTGCCGCTGAGCAAGTCGATACGATCGGCAATGTCGGGGCTTTCTCCGGCCAGAGGGTCGCGCTCTGATAGCAGGCTTGCGATAAAGCTTGCCAGTTTGCCTTCGCCAATTTCAGCCCCGCGGATTAAACAGTGTGCGAGCCGTGGGTGGACGGGCAATGACCCCATGTTGTGGCCGTGATCGGTTAATACCCAGCCCGCCGGTTTTTCTTCTATAGCCCCCAGCGACTGCAACAACTCCAGCGCCTGCTGCCAGGGCCCGTTTGGTGGTGGATTTAACCAGCACAGATCGTCAGGATTATCGATTCCCCATTGCAACAATTGCATCGCCAGCGGTGCCAGGTCGGCGGCCATAATTTCGGGCGTTGAATGGGCTAGCAACTGGCCTTGTTGTTCTTCCGACCACAATCGGTAACACAATCCCGGGGCCAGCCTGCCTGCTCGACCGGCGCGTTGCACCGTCGATGCCTTCGACACTTTCACCGTATGCAGCCCGCTCATTCCGGTAGTAGGGTCAAACCGGGGTTCTCGAGCCAGCCCGGAATCGACGACAATATCAATGCCTTCGATGGTGAGGCTGGTTTCGGCGATATTGGTAGCCAACACCACTTTGCGCTGCCCGCTTAATTTACCCGACAAGGGCGCAATAGCGTTTTGTTGTTCTTCAATCGTCAGGTGGCCATAAAGCGGCCGAATATGGATATCGCTAAACCCGCGTTCGCTCAACCATTCGCTTAAGCGGCTTTCCAGCTGACGGATCTCGCCCTGCCCCGGCACAAAGGCGAGTATGCTGCCCTCCTGCTGATCGCTTAACGCCAGTTTGATGGTGGCGAACATGCGATCGATGACCGACTCTTTCGGCTGACGCGCGCGACCATAAATAATGTCTACTGGAAAGGCACGTCCCTCACTGCGGATCAGCGGTGCATTCCCTAGCATTTCGACGATGCCTGCGCTATCGAGCGTCGCCGACATGATCAGGATTTTGAGCGGATTATCCTGGTCACGAAATAGTGACCGGCCCTGAAGGCATAATGCCAGCCCGAGATCGGAGTCGAGGTTACGTTCGTGGAACTCATCGAAGATCACCAGTCCGACTCCGGCCAGTGACGGGTCCTGCTGCAGCATGCGGGTGAAAATGCCTTCGGTGACAATTTCTACCTTAACCCGTTTTCCGGTTTTTGATTCCAGGCGCATACGGTAACCGATGGTATCTCCCGGTGACTGATCGATTAAATCGGCGATGCGGTAGGCGGACGATTTTGTCGCCAGCCGCCGCGGTTGCAACATCACTATTTTGTTGTCGCCGAGCCAGGGCTGATCCATTAGCGCCAGTGGAACCAGCGTGGTTTTTCCGGCTCCAGGGGGAGCCTCGAGCACTGCCTCGTGGCTGTCGTTCAGTCGACGTTTCAATTCATCGAGGCAGTCTTCGATGGGGAGATTGTAAGAAGTCAAAACCGGTGCCTGTGTTGATCAGGCTGGAATAGTAACTCAGTTGAATTTATTCGCCGATATTTTAAACCGGGCTTACTCGGCGGCTCCCTGCCACAACATGTCGTAACCGAGTTCGTAGGCATCGTTGCAATGTTCCACCAGGGCATCGAATTTCAGCTTAAAAGTTTCGTCGGCGTGCGAGGTTTCGTGCTGCTCGAAAGACTTCCAGTAAGTAACGATAGCGATGTGGTCCTGCTGGCCTTGATCGTCGGCCTGATCTTCGTGCAATGATCCTTCTGCCGAAATAAATCCTGAATACTTGAACACCTGCCCAGCGATAAAGCCGCCCTGGTCATCGCTGTAGGTTTCCTTTACCGCATGGCACATTTCACCGATCAATAGCTCGACATCGTCAAACTCGACACCGGGTTTTAATTTGACGACGTTAAACAGCATTTTTGCGCCGAAGGGTATATTAATTGGATCAAACATGGGTACTCCTGAAGAGGCGGGTGAAATAAAAAAGCGAGTATATTAGTAAAATCTAATATTTGTATACCCCTATGAGGGTAGTGAAAGTTCTCAAATAGTAGAATATGCAATGGTTTATGGATTTTATACGGCTGTGCTGGTAAAAGAATCGGGCAATCGCAATGTCAGTTGCCACTGCCCAATCCTAATGCCTACATTAACCATTTTTAAGCCTCAAACGAAAGCGATACCCCATCGTCTGGTCGATCCGTTTGCGCCGGTTCCGCATCCGCTGGCCATCGAAGCGGCGGATTTACTATCGGCGAAACTTAAACAAACTCCGGCCTTATCCGAAGGGTTGGTGGCGCCGGGGCAGGGCAAAATGTTTGCTGTGCTGGTAGTGGTCGACGAGGCAGGTCAAATTGGCTACCTGTCCGCTTTTTCCGGCATGTTAAACCAGCAATGGCGGGTGCCCGGTTTTGTTCCTCCGGTGTTTGATGTTGATGAGCGCGATAGTTTTCTCGATCAGGGTGAAGCGACACTGGAACATTTGTCAGCGCAAATCGATGCCTTCATGAATCAGCCGGCACGAGTCGAAGCCGGTCGTCAGCTGGAACAAATGTGCCGACAGCATGAAGATGAAATGACCGCGTTAAAGCAACGAAATAAGATCAGAAAACAGGGTCGCGCGCAGCAACGGATTGCTGATAGCGGCAACAGTGTGGTTAGGTCACCGTTGTCTGAACTGGAATTAGCAAGCCAGCGCGATAAGCGGGGCTTAAAAGATTTGAAGTTCGCCTGGCAGGAAAAACTCGAAGTGGCCGGACAATGTTTTGAACGGGACTTTAGTCTTCCGTTGGAGCAGTTAAAATTTGAACGTAAACGGATATCACAGTCGTTGCAGCAACGCGTTTTCGCCGGCTATCGATTAAAAAATGCGCGCGGAGACACGGCATTGCTGAAGGATCTTTTCGGTGACCGAACCCCGACCGGTGGCAGCGCCGATTGCGCGGCGCCGAAACTGATCCATTATGCCGTTGAACATCGGGTTAAACCATTGGCGCTGGCCGAATTCTGGTGGGGTGGGGAGCCGCTCGACGGGGTTCGGCACCATCGCCATTTCTATCCGCCTTGCCGGGGCAGGTGTGAGCTTATCCTGCCTTTTATGTTGCAGGGGTTCGAACGCGAGCCGCCGTCATTTGCGCCCAACCCGGAAATCTGTGAACCGGTGGTGGTTTTTGAAGATGAGGGTTTTCTCGTGGTGGAAAAGCCGGCTGGAATGTTGTCGATACCCGGGAAGCAAACAGCCGGGTCGCTGTTCAGTTGGCTGCAGCAACGATATCCGCAGGCCGAAGGGCCATTGCTGGTACACCGGCTGGACATGGCGACGTCAGGATTGCTATTGGTGGCAAAAAATCTGCCGACGCATAAAATTCTGCAACGTCAGTTTATCGACCGGATCGTTGAGAAACGATATGTTGCCTTGCTCGAAAAACCGGTGGCCGAGAGTAGAGCCACGATCGATTTGCCGCTACGCGTTGATCTCGATGATCGCCCCCGGCAACGGGTCTGCCATCAACATGGTAAGCCGGCGGTGACCCATATGAAAGTCATTTCGAGCGATGAAAGTTCTACTCGGGTTTATTTTTACCCGGTGACGGGACGCACTCACCAGCTGCGTGTGCATGCAGCGCATCATCTCGGTTTGGCGGCACCGATTATCGGTGATGCGCTCTACGGCCGGCCGGCGCAACGATTGATGTTGCATGCCGAGCGCCTGCGTTTTTTACACCCCGTCAGTGGCAAACCGATTACCTTCGTTTCTGACGCTCTCTTCTAAAGTTAGAGTCGTTGAATTAATTCAACCAAATGGTTGATTATAGTAATACAAAAACCGAGTAAAACTTGTCACTGGTGTTTAAAGCGCTCAGCGATGCAACGCGTCGGGAATTACTCAGCCAACTTTGTCAGCAGGGACCGAGTCGAGTGACCGATCTGGCCAATTAATACGATATCTCACTCAATGCCATTTCCAAACACATCAAAGTGCTGGAAAAAGCCCACCTGGTGCAACGCAGAAAAGTGGGCCGGGTACACTGGATCGAAGCCGATCTGAATCAAACCACCTCGCTGGAGGAATGGATCAACCGGAGGTTGATAACAATCCCGTCGAGGGCGGGCGCTTTACTATCGTGATGAAGGTGGGGGATAACAGTATTCCGCACAGCGGTTCTTACCATTGCATCGATCGACCGAATAAACTCGGTTTCAGTTGGGAGTCGCCTTTCTCGACCGAGGGTAGCGAAGTAAGGTTACTGTTTGTTGCCCGGGATTCCGACACCACCGAAGTCGAGCTTACCCATGTGAAATTTGCCGACGAAGAATCGCGGGCCAACCACGAAGGCGGATGGGGTAATATTCTGGATAAATTGGGCGAGGTCGCCTGATAGCAGGTCAGGCCGATGCGGCTAGCTACGGGCGACTAGTCTACTAGAGAATCGTTGCGTACCGGTTTAGCCGCATTGGCAATGTGCGCCTCGGTAACTTTACCGTAAAGGTCTTTGACCCTGGCAATACTTCCGACTACCCCGGGTTGTTCAGTGAACGACATGATTAATAACAGGCGGTTGTCGTCACCGCTGTTTGCGGTCACTTGATGCAGGGCGTAACGACCGAGGAAAAACTGTAAATCTCCGGCATTCAATTCGAGTTTTCTGACCCGACTACGGTCGCCATCGAGCACTTGTTTGACCTCGTCGTAACATTCATCATGCTGGTTGCGCAAGCCGGGTACGTATTCGAAAATTCCACCCGAAGGCGCTGCTTGCAACAGCATCGTAATGGTGAATTCGTTAGTGTCGAAGTGCCAGTTGAACTGCTGGCCCGGCTTACCCACATTGACGATCATATTCGACACCGGGTCGTCGTAGATAAATAGCTCATCCTTGCCGAGGCAATCGGCGAGAAAACGTTTCAATGCTTCCCAGTGGTATAAACGATACGAGTGTGTGGCCTCGGAAAATAAATCGGCGGTGATAAATCCGTTGGTACGCGGGATGAAGACATTGCGCGGGTGTTCTTTTGGAAAGCCAGCGTCGCCTTCGTTGAGGTAAATGTTGCACAGCTTCTTCGGCGAGTAATAGGTTTGCTCGAGCCGCTCAGCTGCCTCAGCGATCAACGCCTTCAGTCCGGCATCGCTGAAGAAATTTCGAATAACCGCGCAGCCATCGTTATCCAGCTCTGTTTTTATGTGGTCGACAATGACCTGTCTTTGCGGGTGATCGGGGTCATCGATCGGGTATTGCGCATGATTGATAATGCCAGGGCAATCGAGGGGAGTCGCCATCGTGTTGTTGCTCTTATCGTAGTTGACTGTCTTTGCTGCCGCGCCGATTGAATCCGGCATTGGTAGCTTGTTGTTGATCGAGTTCAGACTGGCATTTCACGCAAAGGCGTACGCCGGGCACAGCTTTTTGCCGGGCTTCGGGAATGGTGGCATCGCATTCTTCACAATGCGACAGGCTTTTGCCCGAGGGCAGTTTACTGCGCGCCTCTTTTACCGCATCTTCGATGCTGGCGTCGATCTGATCCTGCACGGCCCCATCGCGAGCCCATCCGCCTGCCATAGTATGTACTCCTTTGTATAACCTCTTGGCTATTCAAACTTTGCGCCAGAGGACGGAAAATCAAAACTGTGATTTTAGCTTTCCCTGAACTGATTGTTTCGCATTGTGCACCCACAATGCGTTATTTTCAAACAGGATCGGTTGCCGTTATCGCAGGGTTACGCGCTTCGATATCGGCGGCGGCGTCGAACAGAATATCTTCGCGAAAACGCGCGCCGACCAGCTGCACACCGATGGGTTGATTGTCGACGCTGCCGGTGGCAACGCTCATCGCCGGCATGCCGATGAAAGGTAGCCCGATCTGTAGCAACTGCGCTTCGGCGACGCGTTTGAATGCCGCTGGTGATTCGACATCGAGCAGGTCGGGGAAAGGGAGCTCGCCCGATACCGGGCAGAGCAAAACCGGATAGTCATTCGAAAACAGTTGCCATGCGCGTGCCAGTTCGAGTCGGTATTGCAGGGCATCCATCAAATCGTCGCGGCTCACTTCGGGGCAGTATTCCAGCAGTTGCGCCATGACGAAATTGGCGTCGGGGTCATCTTCGCGTTTTATCGCCTCCCCACCATTGCGATGATATTCGGACATCCATAACAACAGCTGCATGTGCATCGCCTTGCGCAGCGGTGGACAATCCGTTTCGACGACTTCCCAACCCGCTTCGCTTAATTGCGCGGCGCTTTGGGTCAATGCGGCGTCGATGTCGGCAGTCGTCTCCAGCCCTTCGGGATTGCGGCACAAAGCAACCCGCTTGCGCATCGTTGGTAAATTCTCGGCTATCGGAACCCACCAGGGGTCGAGGTCACTGGCCGCCGACATCGCCTTCAGGGCGATGCGTAAATCACCGACACTGCGCGCAATGGGACCGGAAACCGCAGTCAGCTGCGCACCGATGTGGCGGTCGGGCAGAGACAGGTTGACCGCCGGAACGCGTCCGAAACTGGGTCGGATGCCGTGTAAACCGCAAGCGTAGGCCGGATACCGGATCGAACCCGCGATATCGGTGCCGTGGCCGATGGCGCAGATGCCTGCGGCCACCGCTGCGGCAGCTCCACCCGAAGAACCTCCCGGAGTGAGTGCCTTATTACGTGGATTGAGCGTATGCCCGTGCAGCGAATTGCGCGTAAACCAGCGCAGGGAAAATGCCGGGGTGTTGGTGCGTCCGATGATGATCGCACCGGCATTGCGTAAATTGGTCACAACCGGGCTGTCGTAGCGCGTGATGTGATCCTTTTGAATACGCAGGCCGTTAGTGTTGGGCAGGTCTTCCTGGTCGATATTTACCTTTATTGTCACCGGCACCCCTGCGAGTATGCCCGGATCATCTCCGGCAGCGATCTTATCGTCGACCAGCCTGGCCGCAGCCAGCGCTTCTTCGGGTAAGGCATGGACTACCGCGTTGATGGCGGGGTTCACCTGCTTGAGCCGCTCCAGAAGGTTTTTTGTCGTTTCGACGGCGCTAAGCTTACCGCCGGTTATCTGATCGACGATGTCGACCGCGTTTAGCTGCCATGGTTGGGTCATAGTTTCCGTCCTCAGATTTCAGCCGATTGTACAAGACGGGATTACTATCTGGATAGGGGGTTAGCGGTTTGCGGTCAACTATCCCGGGATCTAGTGACGTACAACTATTATTAAAGATTGCGGCTCGGCGGCCGCAATGACGTTTGGTCCTGTGTTATCCCGGCCCCCAATCAATCGGCATCCTGGCCCCCGAGCCGGGATCTATCCGATGAACTGGCCTGTGAAGAGATTGCGGCTCGGCGGCCGCAATGACGATAGGGAAAATTGCGGACCCAGCGGGCAGCGCAGGTCGGTACGATCAGGCCCGCAGTGGCAGATTTTTGTTGGCCTGGGGTAACAACGAAAAGGGTTTGAAACGACCAACTAAAGGGATAAGTACAGTAACGTTATTTCAGGGTTATCTCGACCGGCACCGCCCGACTCAAGGTATGGCCGACCGGTGACGAATTGACGACCTTGTCGTTCAATGCCTGCAATTGTTCGGCACTGGCCGAGCTGTCGATATCGACTTTGACGCTAATATTGCTGTATCCGGCGTTGCCATCGTTGAGCCCGAGGAAGGTATGTAAATCGAGCTTTCCTTCGAGGTCGATGCGCATAGTGTTGATTTTTATCCCTGCGGCAGTCGCGTTTGCGGCATAGCCGACCGCGAGACAATTTCCCAGCGCTGCGAGTAATTGTTCGACCGGGTTAGGGCCCGAATCGGTACCCCCGAGCGCATCGGGTTCATCCGATGCGATTGGAGCAAAATCACGGACGTTGGCCTCTGATCGAAAACCTCCCTTCCAGTGCACAGTCGCATTCCACAGCGTATCGGCGACTTCCGGTTGTTGCTGGATTTTTCCGGCCAGACCGGCGACGGCGTCAATATTGACGTCATTTAACAGGCTGCCATTATCTTTCATCGATAAATTCCTTCTGCTTGGTTTAAAGATTCGGACCAGCCTAGGCCTGTCAGTGTCAGATTGCAAATAGGCGGCTGAGCCGAAAACCAGCATCACTGTCCGCGAAATTCGGATTTTGTGTCATCAAACTGACATAATGCGCCGGTACAAATGACCGCATTCAACTGGAGTGAATGGCATCGATGCAAATATTGATCGTGGAGGACGATAACGATATCCGTGAGCTGATCGCTCAATCGCTGGTGCAGGCCGATTATCAGGTTTGCGCCTGCCGCGAGGCGGGGGAGGCAATGCGCAAGATAGAGGCCTTTCGACCCGACTGCATGATTATCGACTGGATGCTGCCCGATATGTCCGGAATCGAATTGATCCGCTGGTTGCGTCGACAGCCTGGCTTACAGCACATCCCGTCGTTAATGCTGACGGCGCGAGCCCAGGAAGTCGACAAGATAGCCGGGCTCGAGGCCGGGGCCGACGACTATATGACCAAACCCATGTCGTTGCGCGAGATGCATGCCCGCATCAAGGCCTTGCTACGTCGGCCGGGGGCGTATAGCGAAGATTTGCATCAATTAGCGCTAGGGTCTTTACAATTGAATACGCAAACCTACGAAGTGTTTATCGATCAAACACCGCTGAAATTATCCAAAACCGAGTTTAAATTGCTGCGTTTTTTCATGGAAAACCCGAACAAGGTATTCACCCGCGACCATATTTTAAATGCGGTGTGGGGAATTAATGCCTTCATCGATGATCGCACCGTTGATGTGCATATCCTGCGCCTGCGTCGAAAACTGAAGCAACAGGGGCTGGTCGATAGCATCGTGACGATTCGCGGTGCCGGCTATCGCTTCTCTGGAAATCCGGCATGACCCGAGCATAATCACCTCATGTTTACTGTCCTGCGCAATGAATGGCCTGTACTGATAGGCGCCGTCTTCGGATTTATTCTGTTGGGCGGTGTCAGCGGCTACTGGTTGACCGCAATGTTTATCGCCATGCTGGCCTATATATTATTTATATTTCACCGTTTGCGCCGGCTAGAAAAGTGGCTGCGCCGGGGCGCCAAGGTGAGCGAAGTGTATGACGATAATGGTTTTATCGGGCAGATTATTCGTCACATTTATTACCAGAAGAAAGTGAACAATGAACGCAAAAAACGCAGCAAGGATATTCTGGCGCGTCTCAACCGCACCATTTCTGCATTGCCCTATGCCACCATTTTGTTAAATCAGAATTTTGAGATCGAATGGTGCAACGAGCCGGCCGCTTATTTGTTCGGTATCGACCCGCGAAATGATATCGGCCAGGCGATTGGTAATTTGATCCGGGTGCCGGGTTTCCTCGCCTATTTGCAGGCGCCGGAAAGTCAGGAGCGGCTGGAAATCGAATTGCACGGCGATGATCATCGGGTGGTGCAACTCAAGGTGGTGCAATTCGGCGGGAATCAATATCTGTTAAGCGGGCGAAATATCACCGATCAGCACAAACGGCAACAGGATCTGGAAAATTTTGTCGCCAATGCTTCGCACGAATTGAAATCACCATTGACCGTAATCAGCGGGCACCTGGAGATGCTGGGCGACGAGGCCAATCTTTCTGAAGGCGCGAAACGGTCGGTACAAATCGCGCGCCGCCAGGCATCGCGCATGGAGCAATTGATTCAGGACCTGCTATTGCTGTCGCAATTGGAAAGTAGGCAACTCGAACCGGCGGAAGGGGAAAAACTGTCGGTGGATGACATTATGGTGAATGTATTGCAGAGCATCGACGTCGCTATTGACCCAGGCAGAGTTGAATATGCTGAAACGGAGGGTCTGATGATATCCGGCATCGCCGGTGAAATCGAAAGCATCGGCGTCAACCTCATTGAAAATGCACTCAAGTACGCCGGCAAAGACGCAACAGTGTGGGTGAGTTGGGAACAGAACAATCTCGGTGAGCTGGAGTTTACGGTGAGCGACAACGGGCCGGGAATTAAGGAGCAGGATCTGGCGCATGTTGCCGACCGCTATTACCGGGGTAGTCATGACAGTGATGAGTCGATTTCGGGCAATGGCCTCGGCCTGGCAATTGTGCAGCAGGCGGCGATCCGCCATGGCGGCCTACTCGATATTGAATCGACGGTAGGGCAGGGAAGCCGGGTTAAGGTTATCTTCCCCAGTTTTCGCAGTGTTGCCCGGCAGCGACCGATTGCCAATGTGATTAACCTGGCCGACTATTGACCGGGCCGTCGTAATCATCATCCGACACATTTTCCTACGCGCGTCTTTTAATCATAAATTGTCATCAGTTTGTCATTTAACTCATTCACTATGCCAATCTCTAAATGAATTTTTATCAGGAGTACAGACATATGAATAAATTTTCCCTCGCTGCCTATGCAGCTTTGATGACTTTGTCGGTCGGTCATGCGCAAGCGGCAGGTCGTGACACTATCAGTATTGTCGGTTCATCGACGGTTTATCCCTTTGCCACTGTTGTTGCCGAAAAATTCGGCAGAAAAACAAAATTTAACACCCCGAAAATCGAGTCCACTGGCTCGGGTGGCGGGATGAAGTTGTTTTGCTCCGGCATCGGCGTGGACACTCCCGATATCACCAACTCTTCACGGGCGATGAAAAGCTCAGAATTCAAAAAATGTCAGAGCAATGGTGTCACCGACATCACCGAAGTTCATATCGGTTTTGATGGAATCGCGATCGCCAATTCGGTGGAATCGACGCAGTTCAATCTGTCGCTCAAGGATATTTTTCTGGCACTGGCGAAAGAGGTTCCAAACCCCGATGGTAGCGAGACGCTGGTTGCTAACCCTTACCGGAACTGGAATGAAGTCAATAAGTCGCTCCCTGACAGTAAAATCGAAGTGCTCGGGCCGCCGCCGACTTCGGGCACCCGTGACGCTTTTGCCGAGCTGGCGATGGAAGGGGGATGCAACAAGATCAGCTGGATCAAGGCAATGAAGAAAACGAACAAGGCGGCGTATAAAGAAGTTTGTCACGGCATTCGAGAAGACGGTGCCTATGTCGAAGCCGGTGAGAATGATAATTTAATCGTGCAGAAGCTGGAGAAAAACCCGTCTACTCTGGGTATTTTCGGCTACTCCTTCCTCGAGCAAAACGACGATATAGTACAAGGTTCAATCGTCGAAGGGGAAAAGCCCGAGTTCGAAAATATTGCGGATGGATCTTACCCCATATCGCGCCCGCTCTATTTCTATGTAAAGAATGCGCACAGTGGTTCAATTCCTGGAATTACCCAGTTTTTACAGGAGTTTACCAGCGAGGCAGCAATGGGCGAAGATGGATATCTGCTCGACAAAGGTTTGATTCCCCTGTCCGAGAGCGCGCGCACCGCACTGAGAAATAACGTCAATTCGGCCAAAAAACTGGTAATGAATTGAGGCAGTTCTTTTCCAATCTTTCATCGAGCTCCGTGGCCTGTGCCATCGGGGCTCTTTGTGGATTGGGTCTGGCAAATCGAGTAGTATCCCGCAGGTCAAAATTTCTGATATGTAATGAATAATACAGCACTTTTTCTAGTGGTAATCGGACTCGGTCTTG
>JBLHOA010000089.1:0-11750 GCA_047622345.1 Gammaproteobacteria bacterium
GTGGCAAAGCTGTCATCTTTTATGCAAAAACACGCACAAAAGCCGCCAACTTCACCACGCCGGTGTTTGTGGCGTTATACGGAATAAATATGAACTGTCCTAGTTGCGGCATAAAAAATAAACTAACCTAACCTGGAAAAGATATTGGGCTACCCCATTTGGTAGGCATGTATGCGATGCCTGCGGTTCAAATTTTCGTATGGCACATACTGTCAAATATTACTCTTGCATGGCTGGGCTATGGATCTTAGTTGGTTTACCACCATCCTTCATAGCCGTATATTTTGGTGCAAACCTAGTTCAAGCCATTCTTTTATACTTTGTCATAGGGTCAATAATCGTGATCCCACTTGACAAAAGATTCGATGAAACATGGAGAGGAACAAGACTACGTGACTAATTGTAGTATTCCTTGCAATCAGCTGCTCAGTTTAAAAGGGAAAGGCGATGCCCTGGTGGATGAAGCGCGCCGTAAACGGAGCATCGGTATCTTGTAAATCATTAAAAATGTTTGATAAAGACATGATTAGGACATGATTATTGAAAAACTCTTTAAAAATCAATGTTAAGCCGGGGGTTCGAATCCCTCGCTCTCCGCCATAAATAGGCCCTAAGTTATTGATAACTAGGGCCTTTATATTTATAAACTAATTCCTATTCACGCCTTTAATTACACCAAGGCGAAATTCCAATCTCTAAATTGCTCTATGATAGAGCCATACATCTCGAAGCAATCAGAATGTTGCTGAATCAATTGGTTGTTCGTACCAACATAAATACCAACAAAATAACTCTTTGGAATGGCAACCTCTCCAATTGAATTAGCCTGTTTGTCGATAAAGAGCTGGCTTTACAAATTATTTCAATCTACCTGCAAAACAAACCTAACAAAATCTAACCTCCATCACTGTGTAATTTTGAATAATCTTCACGTAGTCAAAATGTTTTTTTGAGGATATAAAAATGTGCCTGTAGGGTCGCTGGAGTAATAGTAAAGCCATAGATATTTTATCCTCCGTACCATCCCTATGGCAGAATGAATCCGCCACGGACAACGGAGAAGCAAGAATGTAGTGCCGCGGCAATTTCAATGGAATCGAGGGAGGGGCAATGGGTTCCTAATCGCCACCTCGGTTCAAGCTCCAGTAGCCGCTACACTAGTGGATGCTGATGTGCCTGTTGACTGAAGGTGAACGAGAGGAAATCCGTCAGATTTTTCACGGAAAAGGTTTCGAGGGTGACGTTCTTGAAACCATTGTGTCAACGATTAGCGAGGATAAGAATTTATGGGTCGACACGATGCTGACCGAGGAGCATGGCATACACAAAAACTCCCAAATCCATGGGTCAGCCGGGGCTACATTTTTTGCGTTCATCCTGGTAGGAGAAATGCCGTTACTACCTTTTCTTGTTACCACATTAGAGATGCAACAGTAAGTTCTTCATCAGCGCGGGTATTGCAGGGTTGATGTTCTTCATGATTGGAATGCCTAAGAGCTTCTTTTTTAGAAAGCCCGTGATTTCGTCGGGGTTTCGTACGCTGTTGACCGGCGGTACTGCTGCGGGATTGGCATTCTATACAGGACATATACTCCGTGAGGTATTCGGTGTAATGGGCGCTTAAACTCCAGGTTACCTGCAGCTAATTTCAGGGATAGGTATCGCTCCAGAACATAAACTGGTAAATAACCTATAATCTACCTTCAAAGATTTATCCGTCTGGGCAGAGCTGTTCTATTTCTAGGAAACACTTCAAATTAGTCTCATAATCATTTGATTTATAAGTCAATTATTATATGATTTATCGAATCACTCCGGATAAAGATAATAAGCGGCCAATAGCGACTACTTCACTATGACTGAACCACAAGTTGATTTTAAATGGCGATCGCCGGCGGCATTCATCATTGTTACCGTGGGCGCGACCTTAAGTCTGAACGACTTTTTAACTTTTCCCGTGCTCGCCGGGCAAAACGGCGGTGGTGTCTTTCTGCTGTTGTATATTCTCTTTCTGTTCATTATGGGCTTGCCCTTGTTGATGGCCGAGCTGTTAATGGGGCGCCTCGGCGGCCGCGACCCCTCATCCTGCTTTAACGAAGTGGCGGCCCGTTACAAGGCGTCGGTTTACTGGAAACTGGTCGGCATCAGTACGCTCATCGCAGCGATACTGATCATTGCTACCTTAAGTGTCGTTGCCGGTTGGTCATTAGCTTACTTTTTCAAATCGGTGCTGGGAGTCTATAACGGGGTTACCCCCGAAGTTGCCGATACGCTGTTCAATAACTTTTTACTCGATGGCGAACGGATGGCGCTATGGTTTACCTTATTCATTCTTATCGTGACCACCATTTGCGCGCAACCGATCAAGCTGGGGCTCGAACGCTTTAACCTGGTTGTGGTGCCGTTAATGTGCCTGCTGCTTTTTATCTGCCTGTTACCCGGGATGATTTCCGCCGAGTTCAGCAACAGTGTTCGCTTTTTACTCTATGCCGATTTTTCTGCCTTCGACGCGCAAACCCCGATCCTGGCGTTGCGCCGTGCTTTTTATACCCTGGTTATTGCGGTAGGCGTGATGATGGCCTTCGGTCGCTACATACCCGCCGGAACTTCAATCGGCTATTCAGCGGCAATGGTCATTACCATTGATTTTCTGGTCTCTATTTTTACCGGCCTGGCGATCAATTCACTGGTACTTTCGGCGGGCTATCAACCGGTGCTCGATAATCAATTTGCGTTCAGAACACTGCCGGTTATTTTTGCCCAGTTTGGTCTGGGGCAATGGTATGCCGCGGCATTCTATGCGCTGATCGGACTGGCGGCTACGACCACCGTAATTGCGCTGATGGAAAGCCCGATTAATTATCTAATGCGTAAATACCGCTACAGCCGACTGAAGGCGGCAATCGTAACCGCTATTATTATCTGGTTGTTCGGTCTGGGGATAGTTTTGGGGTACAGTATCTGGAGTGGTGAAGGCATTACCCTGGCGCTATATTTTGGCGACAAGGCGGTGCGACTGGTGAATAACGCCGGGTTCCAGGACGTGCTTATTTTTATATCTAATTATCTGATTCAGCCCGTCGCTGCATTATTTATCTGTATTTTTGTCGCCTGGATAGTCCCGCGTGAAATCAGCCATGGCCACTTTTCAAGTGCGGGCAAATACCGCTTCGAAGTGTGGAATTTTCTAATTCGTTACGTGACTCCTACCTTGTTGTTTATTGTGATTTTGTCGTCGCTGGGAATTTTGTAGACAAGTGCCCGAAGTAAAACGTAGCGCTTTGCTGACTTATTCGGCGCACAGCCTGTATGACATCGTAAATGACGTCAGTGCTTATCCTGAGTTTCTGCCCTGGTGCGGGGGCGTTGAAATTCATCGGCAGGATAGCGCCTCGATGGAAGCGACCATCAAAATGAAAATGGGGAAGCTGGATCATAGGTTCAAAACCCGAAATACGATGATCCCGAATGAATCGATATCGATGTCGTTGCTGGAAGGGCCCTTTAGTAAACTCGAGGGCGAGTGGCGTTTTAGCGACATTGAAAACCTCGGCAGTAAAATTGAATTCGAATTGTCGTTCGAAGTCGCATCACCGATAACCTCGGCAATCATTACTCCCGCTTTTACCCATATTGCCAATACCATGGTTGATTCTTTCTGCTCCCGGGCCAGGCAGCTGCATGGCGGATAACATTACCATCGAAGTTGCCTATGCCACGCCGCAAAAGCAAAAGATAATTTCATTGGAAGTTAAGGCGGGGGAAAGTGTGCGCATTGCAGTAAAGCATTCAGGCATGGTCGATCATTTCCCCGAAATCGATATTGAAAGTTGTGATCTCGGGGTGTTCGGAAAATTGGTAAAGGAAGATTACCCGCTGGAGCAGGGCGATCGCATCGAAATCTATCGCCCTTTAATCGCCGACCCCAAAGAAGTCAGGCGGCAGCGCGCCGCGCAGGGACTGGAAATGAAAAAAGGCGGTGGCGCGGTTTAGCCGGGGCTTAGGCTACCATTAATTTCGTTTAGAATGTCATCTTTAAAATGTAAGGTCATGTTGCGTTTTTCGGCGATACCGGTGTCACCATTTTTTAAATAATAAACGTAAATCCATCGATCAGGCTGGTAAAGGTCGGTGATCGCGGGACTACCCATTAACAAATCAACTTGGGCGCGTGACATGCCTATTTCCAGTTGCTGCACGGTTTCAGCATCAATTCGATTTCCCTGGGGAATATCCATACGGTAGACGCAGGCAGACAATGTTATAATTGCGATTGCTGTGCCTAACAGCCTGAATAAGCGAGTTTTATTCATAAATTTTCAAGATGGGAAAACAGGCAGCGATGATACTGCCCCCGTCAAATTGCTGCAACGATTGAGTGTAATTCATGGAATCTGCCGATATAAAAAAAGCCGGGCTTAAAGTAACGCTGCCTAGAATGAGGATCCTCGAACTCCTGGAAAGTTCGGAGGATCGGCATTTAAAAGCGGAAGACATTTATAAAATGCTGCTCGATTCGGGCGAAGAAATAGCATTGGCCACGGTTTATCGGGTGTTGACGCAGTTCGAGACGGCAGGGTTGGTGACCCGCCATCATTTTGATGGGGGGCACGCAGTTTTCGAAATTGACGATTGCGGCCACCATGACCATCTGGTTGATATCGAAAGTGGGCGCGTGGTGGAGTTTTACGATGAAGCAATCGAAGAACGTCAACGCGAAATCGCGGCTCAATACGGATTTACCATTACCGAACACACGATGGTTCTGTACGGTCATTTTAACGACGCCGATTAAACGGGTTTTGCTGCCGAACTATTCCTGAGCGGCAATCATTTCATTGGCATGGGCGCGGGTTTGATCGGTGATGATTACCCCGCCAAGCATGCGCGCAATTTCTTCGAGTCGGTCTTTGGCATCCAGCGAGGATACATCGGTGGTAGTTGCCGTATCGGTCCGGGTTTTCTCTACGCGATAATGGTGATGCGCCTGCGATGCAACCTGAGGCAGGTGGGTGACGCAAAGCACCTGGCGTTCTTTGCCCAGCAGCCGTAGCTTTTTACCCACAATTTCGGCGATACCGCCGCCAACCCCGCTGTCAACTTCATCAAAAATCAAAGTAGGGATTTGTGACGATTCACTCATGATTACCTGTATCGCCAGGCTGATTCGGGAAAGCTCTCCGCCGGAGGCCACTTTTGCAAGAGCTTTCACCGGCTGGCCGGGATTCGCACTTACCCGATAGCGGATCGTATCGATGCCACTGGATTTGAATTCATCGGGCTCGGAATGCGACATGACCTCGATTTGAAAGCGGCCACCTTCCATGCCCAGCTCCTGCATCACTTCAGAGATCTGTAGCGATAATTGCTCGGCAGTTTTCACCCGGTCTCGGGACAATTTGCCGGCGTCGGTTTGATAGTCGCTAATGGCCTGCTCGAAATTGACCTGTAAAGCGTTCAGGTCAAAATTATGGCTTTGCAGTTGCTCGAGTTCCCGGTTCAACTCTAGTGCAAGTTCCGGGAGTTGGGCTATGTCGACGCGGTGTTTTCGCGCCAATTGCTGGATCGAGGATATGCGCTGGTTCAGCCATTCCAGACGGCTACTATCGAGCTCGATTCCCTGTTGATACCCGCGCAGTTCGGTAATGGCTTCCTCAACCTGAATCAAAGCAGCGTTTAGTAGTTCATGGCTGTTTTGTAAGCCGGCATCGGTCTCGATAAGCGTCCCTATGTCATGCTCACACTGGCTCAATATGGAACGAACCTGGCTGCCCTCGTCGTCGTCGAGTTGAGTCAGCACGGCATTCACTTTTTCGATCAGTTGCGAGGCATTTGATAATCGGCGGTATTCCTGTTGCAAGGTTTCAAATTCGTTGTCAGCGAGATTGAGCTGATTAAATTCACTGCAGTAAAGACCGAGTAGATCGATTCGTTGTTCGCGGTCCTGCAAACCGGATCTCGCCGTGTTGATCTGAGTTTCAATATCTCTGAATTCGCGATATTTTTGTTTCACCTTTGCAATCATTGCGGGCTGCGCAAGGAAGCTGTCGAGCAGCTGGCGTTGTACCTGGGATTTCTGCAGTGACTGGTGTTCGTGCTGACCGTGAATATCGATAAGCATGTCGCAAACCGCGCGTAGCTGTCCCAGGGTGGCACTGTAGCCGTTGATGAAAGCCTTGCTGCGGCCATTCGAAAACAGCACCCGCCTGATCAGGCATTCATCGTCAGCGGCCAGTTCATGTTCGTCGAGCCACTGTTTCGCATCGGCTTGCCGGGCGAGATTGAAGTTGACGCTGATATCAGCTTTATCTTCGCCGTGTCGAATGCTGTCGCTTTCGGCGCGGTCGCCGGCGACCAGTTTCAGCGCGTCGAGCAGAATTGACTTTCCGGCACCCGTTTCCCCGGTGAGGGCGGTTAAGCCATGTTGAAACTCAAGCTGGAGTGAGTCGATAATGGCAAAGTTTCTGATGTGGATGGATTCGAGCATTAGTAGTGATTGCTCCAATCGAGCTTGCCGCGCAGAATCTTAAAGTAATCATAGTCGTCCGGGTGCAACAGAGTTAGCGGGGAAGGGTATCGCGTAATACGCATCTTGCTACTATTGTCCATTATTACCGAATAATGGCCGTCGTAGCTGACTCTTCCCACCAGCGCATCCTGGCCCAGACATATTTCAATCGGCTGGTCGGCGGGCAGCACAATCGGGCGGTTACTCAAGGTATGCGGGCAGATCGGCACAATGGCCAGGGTGTTCAGCGATGGGTGCATGATCGGGCCACCCCCGGAAAGGGCGTAGGCAGTCGAGCCGGTTGGGGTGGTTACGATTACGCCGTCGGAGCGTTGTTTATGGATTAAGTCGCCGCCACTATAAACTTCGTAGGCGATCATGCTCATCGATTCATGGCTGTGCAAAATGATGTCATTCAGGGCAATGTTCGACGATATGGGGTGGTCGTCTTTGAAAAATTCACCTTCGATAAAGAAGCGACTTTCAACGGTATAGCGCCCCTGCACCACTGCTTCCAGATAGCTTTCAAAATTATCGAAGGAAACATCGGCGAGAAACCCGAGCCTGCCGAGATTGATACCCAGTAGCGGTGTTTCTTTGTCGGCCAGCGCACGGGCTGCGGTGAGCAAAGTGCCGTCTCCACCCAGCGTGATCACCAGGTCGGCCGCTTCAACCAGTTCATTTAAAGGAATATGATCGTCCGAAACCCCGTGGTTATCAAAATCGAGGCAATGCACCAATACGCTGGCATGGCGGCGCAGTACCGCGGTGACCTGGTCAATTTTTTCAAGTCGGGACTGCAGGTCGCTGCGCACCACCAGACCGATCGTTTTAAACTCTAATGCCATATCTAGCGGGTTAATCTCCATAATTCGGGGTATTGATCAGGTGAAGAATTCAATTATTCAGTAATTCCATAGCGAGTTCTTTACTGTGACACTTTTGTGACTACACTGTTGGCTACCAGTCAACGAAACAATATATCAGACCCGATGAGCGAAAAATACGAACTTGATGAACGTGCCCAGTTATTGTTGCGCCAACTCATCACTTCGTATACCCGCGACGCGCAGCCGGTCGGGTCGAAAAACCTGGCCGAGTTATCCGGTCTCGATGTCAGCTCGGCAACGATCAGGAATATTATGGCGAGGCTCGAAGATCTCGGCCTGGTCAATTCACCGCACAAGTCCGCCGGGCGCGTACCGACCGATGCGGGATACCGCTTTTATATCGACAGCCTGCTTGAAATTAATGATCTGCGGGGCTCTGATAAGCGCGTTATTTCGGGTAGCTTTGGACGCAACAAAACTTCAACCGACCTGATCCAGAGTGCTTCGGATATTCTGTCCCGGGTCACCCAGTTAACCGGCATTATCAGTTTGACCCATGCCGCGCCGGCGGAAATTAAACATCTCGAGTTTATGAAACTCAGCGATCGCCGAATTCTGGTAATTTTAGTGATCAATCAGGATGACGTACACAACAAGGTCATCCAGGTTGACCGGGATTACAGCGACATTGAACTGCATCGCGCAGCGCAGACCCTGACTCAATATGTGATGGGGCGAAGTTTCGAAAATGCGCGTCAGTTATTGCAAACTGAATTGTCTGAAGTGCGCGATGACGTCAATACCATCATGAAATCGGTATTAGAGGCGATGGAAGAAGTCTGCAGTAAAAATGACCACGATGATTTGCTGACGAGTGGTGAATCGAACCTTTTACAATACGCAGAACTCTCTGATATCAATAAGTTACGTGACTTATTTAATGTATTTAATGAAAAGACTGATTTGCTTAAGCTGCTCGATGGCTGTACTTCTGCCGATGGCGTTGAAATTTTTATCGGCAGCGAGTCGGGCTACGCGGTGCTCAGTAACTGCAGTGTTATCGGAGCCCCGTATCGGGCCGATGGCAAAACCGTTGGCGTTTTAGGTGTCATCGGCCCAACGCGCATTGCCTACGACAAAGTCATCCCTATCGTCGATATTACGGCAAAATTATTAAGTTCGGCCTTGAATACTTCGAAATAATCCATACATTGTAGCCACCCAAATCAATGACGCGGCAGCAAAGCTGTCGGTTATCAAATTTTTTGTAATTATTTTTTGTAATTAAATGTTAAATAACGGAGCAGTTTATGTCGTCTGAACAATCAAAAATCGACGAAAACGAAAACCCTGTTATCGATGGTGAAACGAATCAATTACCGGAAGGTGAGGTTAGCGCCGTCGATCAGAACGAAGCTGGCGAAGAGTTAAGTCTCGAGCAGCAGTTAGAAAGTGCCCAGCAAACGATCAAGGATTACTGGGACCAGATTATGCGCCTGCGCGCTGAAATGGAAAATAACCGCAAGCGTGCCGAGCGCGACGTCGAAAATGCCCATAAATATGCGTTAAGAGGCTTTTTCGAAAACCTGTTACCGATTATCGATAGCATGGAAATGGGGCAAACCGCGGCCACTGCCGAAAATGCCACCCTTGAAAGCATTCGCGAAGGCACCGAAATGACGATGAACATGTTTATCCAGGCATTGGAGAAACACGGTCTGGAGCAAATTGATCCGGTGGGAGACAAATTTGATCCCGAGCGACACCAGGCGATCAGCATGGTTGAAGATGCTAACGCAGCGTCGAATTCCGTGATCCAGGTAATGCAAAAAGGATTTTTGTTGAATGAGCGACTGATTAGACCGGCAATGGTTGTAGTTGCCAAATAAAAACCTTAAAAAAACTATGGCTTAGACTTGAAAGCCGTTAAATCACCCCAACATCGGTCGTAAGTTTAACTATATTAGATATTTGGAGCACTCAATGGGCAGAATTATTGGCATAGACCTAGGTACCACAAACTCGTGTGTGGCAGTAATGGAAGGCGGCAAGCCTAAAGTTATTGAAAATTCCGAGGGCGATCGTACCACTCCTTCCATCGTCGCATTCGGTGCCGATGATGAGGTTTTAGTTGGCCAGCCAGCGAAGCGTCAGGCAGTAACCAACCCTGCAAACACTTTATATGCGGTAAAGCGGTTAATCGGACGTAGTTTTGACGAGAAAGCCGTGCAAAAGGACATCAAACTGGTCCCCTACAAAATTATCAAAGCTGATAACGGCGATGCCTGGGTAGAAGCGAACGGTAAAAAAATGTCACCGCCGGAAATTTCAGCGCGGGTACTGCAGAAAATGAAGAAAACCGCCGAAGATTATCTCGGTGAGGAAGTCACTGAAGCGGTAATTACCGTGCCTGCCTACTTTAATGATTCGCAGCGCCAGGCAACCAAAGACGCAGGCAAAATTGCCGGCCTCGAAGTAAAGCGTATTATCAACGAGCCGACTGCGGCAGCGCTTGCTTACGGCATGGACAAGGCTACCGGCGATAAGACCATTGCGGTATATGACCTCGGTGGTGGCACCTTTGATATTTCGATCATCGAAGTTGCGGTAATCGACGGTGAGCATCAATTCGAAGTGCTGTCGACCAACGGCGATACTTTTCTGGGTGGTGAAGATTTCGACATGCGTTTAATCGACTATCTCGCCGATCAGTTCAAAAAAGAACAGGGTATGGATCTGCGCGGTGACCCACTGGCGATGCAACGGCTTAAAGAAGCCGCCGAGAAAGCTAAAATCGAGCTTTCATCAGGCCCGCAAACCGACGTTAATCTTCCTTACATCACTGCTGATGCCGCAGGTCCGAAGCACTTGAACCTGAAAATCACGCGCGCCAAACTCGAGTCACTGGTCGACGATTTAATTGCCCGAACCATCGACCCGCTTAAGGTCGCATTGGCCGATGCCGGTTTGTCGGTTTCAGAAATTGACGACGTCATCCTGGTTGGTGGCCAAACTCGGATGCCGAAGGTTCAGGAAGTGGTGAAAAACTTCTTCGGTAAAGAATCGCGTCGTGACGTGAACCCTGATGAATCCGTTGCCTGTGGAGCCGCCATTCAAGGTGGTGTACTTGGCGGCGAAGTGAAAAACGTATTGTTGCTCGACGTCACGCCATTGTCACTGGGGATAGAAACTCTTGGTGGCGTAATGACCAAGCTGATCGACAAAAATACGACCATACCGACCAAGGCTTCGCAAACTTTTTCAACCGCTGAAGACAACCAAAATGCAGTAACCGTGCATGTACTGCAAGGCGAGCGCGAAGTGGCAACAGCGAATAAGTCGTTGGGTCGATTTGACCTGTCGGATATTCCATCGGCGCAACGTGGAACGCCACAGATTGAAGTGACCTTTGATATCGATGCAAACGGAATATTGAATGTTTCGGCAAAAGACAAGGCGACCGGCAAGGAACAGAAAATTGTCATCAAAGCTTCCAGCGGATTATCCGATGATGAAGTTGATGCGATGATCAAAGACGCCGAAGCTCATGCCGATGAAGACCGCAAGCATCGTGAGACGGTTGAATCACGCAATCAGGCAGACGCGATGATTCATTCGGCGGAAAAAGCGCTGGTTGACCTGGGTGAACAGGTCGAGGAAGACGACAAGTCAACAATTGAAGCGGCTATTACCGACCTGAAAACAGCGCTCGAAGGCAATGATAAGGACGAAATTGACGCAAAAACTCAGGTACTGGCGGAGGCTTCCAGCAAACTGGCCGAGAAGGCTTATTCGGCCAATGCCGAGGGTGAAGGCCCGGAGCCGGTTGACGCAAATGCGCCATCTGCGCAGGCTGATTCCAGCGACGACGTCGTCGATGCCGAGTTCGAGGAAGTCAAAGAAGACAAAAAGTAGAGTTAATTTGTAGACCTGAAACCTGGTACGCTGCGGCGTGCCGGGTTTTCTTATTTTAGCAGCGATTTAAAATGTCACAACGCGATTACTATGAAGTTTTAGGTGTTTCCCGCTCGTCCACCGATGCCGAACTGAAAAAGGCATTCCGACGTCTTGCGATGAAATATCATCCAGACCGTAATCCGGATGACGCCGAAGCCGAGCATAATTTCAAAGAAGCGAAAGAAGCCTTTGACATTTTGTCCAATTCGAATAAGCGCGCAGCCTTCGATCAGTTTGGCCATGCCGGCGTTGATCGATCTGCCGGCGGCGGATTTGGTGGCGCTGGTTTCGGCGATGCTTTCGGCGATATTTTCGGCGATATCTTCGGTGGCGGCGGCGGCGGTGGTGGCCGATCACGCGTGCGTAAAGGCGCTGACCTGCAATACAATCTCGAGCTTAGTCTTGAAGATGCGGTTAGCGGTAGTACCGTAAAAGTCCGAATTCCCACCTTAAAG
>JBLHOA010000090.1:0-11640 GCA_047622345.1 Gammaproteobacteria bacterium
TGATCCCAGCAAATGCCGAGGCCTATTTGTCCAAGCCGGGTATTCCACACCAGCGGGCCGGTATCGCCGGGATTGAAGTAGTTCTTCTCCTGATATCCGGGGCCGTTCGGAATGTGCGACTTCCGGTAGGTACCAAGAATTGCGCCATCGCTATCGACCATCGCGACCGAATTGAAATAGGCACGATTCGCTTCTTCAAACCAGCTGCAGGGCAGCACCACGTTCAATTCGCGGGCCAGCGAGCGGAATAGTTTGATCGGCTTACTTTCTTCAACGGTAGTGGCCAACTGGTAGTGGGCCGGGTTTTGCTCGATGCAGAAATAGGGTGTTTCAAACAGTTCCTGAATTAAAATCACCCCGGCGCCTTGCGCGGCGGCCTGACGAATCAGTTTCTCCGCGCAATGCAAATTGTCGTCCAGTTCCCAACTGCAGGCCATCTGGGCGGTAGCAACAGTAATCGTCTTCATTCGGAATCACTTTGTGAATTAACGGCGGCACTCACTTTACGGTTAAGGACACAGAAAATCAAAGCGAGGGGAGGTCGGTAACCTTAGCCTTTGTGTTAGTAGTAATTATTATTTAGGTCGCTGGCGGTAAAAAAAACTGACAGGCAGCGCGGCCGTGATTAACATGTGATCACGTTATTTATGGGGTATAGCAAATGGGTCAATCATCTCGGGTCGCCTTTGACTGGCAAGACCCCATGTATCTCGAGCAGCAGTTAACCGACGAAGAGCGCATGATTCGCGACGCCGCCTACGAATATTGTCAGCAGAAATTAATGCCGCGGATCAAAATGGCCAATCGCGGCGAAGTGTTTCATCGCGAAATCATGACGGAATTCGGTGAGCTGGGGCTGCTCGGGGCAACCATTCCCGAAGCCTACGGTTGCGCCGGCGCCAATTATGTCTCCTACGGATTAGTGGCCAGGGAAGTCGAACGGGTCGACAGCGGTTACCGTTCGGCGATGAGCGTGCAGTCTTCGCTGGTCATGCATCCGATCTATGCCTACGGTAGCGAAGCGCAACGTCAGAAATATCTGCCGCGACTGGCCACCGGCGAATGGGTTGGCTGTTTCGGTTTAACCGAACCCGATGCCGGCTCAGACCCGGGCAGCATGACAACCGTGGCGACCAGGGTCGACGGCGGTTACCGCCTGAAAGGGGCCAAGATGTGGATTACCAATTCTCCGATTGCCGATGTCATGGTGGTCTGGGCCAAACTCGATAATGTCATCCACGGGTTTATTCTGGAGCGCGGCATGGACGGTCTGACCACGCCGAAAATCGAAGGAAAATTTTCTTTGAGGGCTTCTGTCACGGGCGAGATAGTGATGCAGGATGTTTTTGTGCCCGGGGAAAACCTTCTGCCCAATGTGAAAGGTTTGAAAGGCCCGTTCGGTTGTCTTAACCGGGCCCGCTACGGTATCGCCTGGGGCTCGATGGGTGCCGCTGAATTCTGCTGGCACGCGGCAAGACAATACTGTCTCGACCGGAAACAGTTCGGACGCCCGCTGGCGGCGACGCAGCTAGTCCAGAAAAAACTGGCCGACATGCAAACCGACATTACTTTGGGCTTGCAGGGCTGCCTGCAAATGGGGCGTTTGATGGACGCAGAAAACTGCCCGGTGGAACTGGTTTCGCTGATGAAACGCAATAACTGCGGTAAGGCTATCGATATTGCCCGGGTTGCTCGTGACATGCACGGCGGCAATGGCGTGTCGGATGAGTTCCATGTGATTCGTCACGTGATGAACCTGGAAGCGGTGAATACCTACGAAGGGACGCACGATGTGCATGCCTTAATTCTGGGGCGCGCGCAGACTGGAATTCAGGCTTTTTCCTGAATGGCATCCGCGCTTGAAGGCATTCGTGTCGTCGACCTGAGCCGGATTCTGGCAGGGCCCTGGTGTAGTCAGACGCTGGCCGATCTTGGCGCCGAAGTGATCAAGATTGAAAAGCCGGGCTGCGGCGATGACACCCGCGGATGGGGGCCGCCTTTTATGCCCGATGCCGATCAACAGGCGTCGACCGAAGCGGCATATTTCCACTCGGCCAATCGCGGTAAGCAATCGGTCGCTATCGATATCGCCTGCGCCGAAGGGCAGGCGTTGATCGTTGAGCTGGTTAAGCTAAGCGATGTTCTGATTGAAAATTTCAAGGTCGGTGGGTTGAAAAAATATGGCCTCGACTACGATCGTTTAAGCGCAGTTAATCCGGGGCTGGTCTATTGCTCGATCACCGGTTTCGGGCAAACCGGCCCCTATGCCGAGCGTGCCGGCTACGACTTCATGATTCAGGCGATGGGCGGGATGATGAGTGTTACCGGTGAAGCCGATGGGCAGCCGATGAAAATTGGGGTCGCGCTGGCAGACGTAATGACCGGGCTATACGCCGCCAATGCCATTCAGGCGGCATTAATTCACCGCAATAATTCCGGTGAAGGGCAGTACATCGATATGGCCTTGCTGGATGTGCAGGTTGCGACGCTTGCGAATCAGGCGATGAATTATCTCGCCAGCGGTGTCAACCCGGTGAAACTCGGCAATTCGCATCCGAATATAGTGCCTTACCAGGCCTTTCAGACCAGCGATGGGTACATCATTCTGGCAATCGGCAATGATGCCCAGTTTGGCCGGTTCTGTGAACTCGCCAAACAATTAGACGGGCAAGCTGATCTCGCCAGTGACCAACGTTTCAGCAAAAACTCCAGTCGTGTCCAGCATCGGCAAATTCTGGTTCCAATCGTGATAAACATCATGCTGTTGCAGACCAGCGAGTGGTGGCTGGAACAATTGAATAGCAAAGGCATTCCCTGCGGGCCGATCAATAACATCGACCAGGTGTTTGCCGACCCGCAAGTTCAACACCGGGAAATGGAATTGGAGCTCGATCATTCGACCCTGGGCCGGGTTGCGAGCGTGGCCAACCCGATCAAGATGTCAAAAACTCCGGTTGGTTCTAAGCGCGCGCCGCCGACTCTCGGGGAACATACCGATTCTATTTTAAAATCAATGCTGGCCTGCGATGAAGAAACCCTGCAGCAATTGCGACTCGATGGAGTTATTGCCTAAGCGGTCAGCTGTCGCTTAAACGATAACCTTCGAGTCAGGGGACTTCCGGATCGAGAATTGAATTGCAATACATGTGGCGTTGGAACCCGACATCGGCAAGGTCGCCGGTCGCTTCGGGATTCCGGACACAAAAAAACCCGCCGAATAGCGGGTTTTTTGCAGTGCGATAGTTTGGCTACTGGTATTCGAAGGATTTGGATGCGATCACGGCGCGGTTATTGTCTAGAACATTGACTGTCCAGGTTCCGGTCCACGAAGGAATTAAGGTTTTGCTCGTCCATACCCGCCATCTTGCCCCTTTCATTTCAAACGACTTTTCGAACATAACATTGCCATTGAAAGTCCATTGGTGGGTGACATTTTGACCACCGAGATCGGTTAATTCGGTAAAAAATGATATCGAGGTAAACGAACTGCTGCTGATGCTATCGACACTGATGACCGGCTCGCGATTGTCCACTCCAATGGTGAATACAGCGCGACTAACCTCGGCAACACTGCTGCTACTGAACAGCAAAGTTAGCGTTATCAGCAGCGATTTTATGATCGGTGACATGGTCTGCTCCTTGTTTGTGTGTGCGCGGACTATAGCAATAAAATCAAGCGATTGCAGTATTCTGCAGGCGTTAACAATGTCACAGCGGCGCTAGTTTTCGACCTCGCGGAACTCGCGTAAAAGGTTGATCATCACGGTCGAATTGAGCGACAAAGTACGGCTTTTGTGGGTCACAATTCCGAGTGGGCGCCGGATATCGAGACCCTCTAATCGATGGCTAAGCAATGATTCGTCGGCCATGCTCAGCGGCAATATGCTCCACCCCAGGTTGGCGGCTACCATTACCTTGATGGTTTCCAGGTAATTCGTTTCCAGGATTATTTTCAAGTTCTGTTGATGGCTGGCGAAAAAGCCGTTAATGATTTTTCGGGTAAAGGTACCAATCGACGGCAAGATGGCCGGGAACTCGATTAGCTGCGCAGGATGAATCATTTTTTGCCCGGCGAGGGGGTGATCAATGGCCAGAACAACCACCAGCTCATCGGTCCAGATCGGTTCAAGCTGCAGTTTGTCATCGGCCAGTTCGGGCAGAGTAACGACGGCGAGCTCCAGCTCATTCGCAGCAATCGCGGCGCAGGCATCTTCCGAGTCCATGAAGTTTAAATCCAGGTCGACCTGCGGAAATCGAATTTTGAATTCGCGTAGCATCTGTGGCAGTCGATGCAAACCGATATGATGGCTGGTGGCTAAAGTAAGCATTCCCGAAGGCTCGACCTGCTGGCGGGTAAGGCTGGATTGAAAGCTTTGCATTTCCTGTAATATACGTTCCGCATGGGGTTTGAAAGCGAGGCCGTTCGGGGTCAGTATGCTGCGCTTACCGATTCGATCAAACAGGCTGGTGCGCAGGCTGATTTCCAGCTGCTGAATGCGTTTACTGACGGCCGGTTGGGTGATATGTAACTGCTCGGCAGCGAGTGAAAATGAATTGAGTTCAGCAACGGCAAGAAAGGCTGTGATCTGGGCAATTTGCATACGGGGTATTCTAGTTAGGAATGAAAATGATGAAAATAATGAATTAGAGTTATTTTAAAAATGAACGTAGAATCGCGCAAGTTAAATTTACAGGGGTATGAAAATGGCGGGTAAAACCTTATACGACAAGATCTGGGATATGCACCAGGTCAGACAGGACGATAGTGGTACCGGGTTGTTATATATCGACCGGCATCTGGTGCACGAAGTGACGTCTCCGCAAGCCTTCGAAGGTCTGAAATTGGCCAATCGTACGCTATGGCGCAAAAAATCAATTGTCGCCGTGCCGGATCACAATGTTCCGACCATCGGGCTGGAATTTGGAATTACCGACCCGGTTGCGCGCCTGCAAGTCGATACCCTGAACGACAACTGCGATAAATATGAACTCACCGAATTCAAGATGGGAGATGTCCGTCAGGGTGTCGTCCATGTCATCGGTCCGGAGCAGGGCGCAACATTGCCCGGAATGACCGTCGTTTGCGGTGATTCGCATACCGCCACGCATGGCGCCTTCGCAGCCCTGGCCTTTGGTATCGGGACCTCGGAAGTTGAACATGTGATGGCAACCCAATGCCTGATCCAGAAGAAATCACGCAACATGCGCATTACTGTATCCGGTGCGGTCGCCGAAGGAATTACCGCCAAGGACATCGTATTGCATATTATCGGCGTTATCGGCACCGCCGGTGGCACCGGATATACCATCGAGTTTGCCGGGCAGGCGATTACCGATTTATCGATGGAAGGTCGCATGACGGTTTGTAATATGACTATCGAAGGCGGCGCCCGCGCGGGATTGATTGCCTGTGACCAGACCACCACTGACTATGTCAACGGCCGACCCTTCGCCCCTACCGCTGAAAACTGGGACAAGGCACTGGAAGCCTGGAGTGATTTGCATTCGGATGCCGACGCGGTTTTTGATCGTGAAGTCGAGATAGACGCAAAGGATATAGTGCCGCAGGTTACCTGGGGTACCTCACCCGAAATGGTCACTGGAATCAATGGTCTGGTGCCCGACCCGGCGGCTGAAGTTGATCCGGTAAAATCCAGCGGTATGCAAAAGGCGCTGGATTATATGAAGCTGAAGGCGAATACGCCGATTACTGATGTTTTTGTGGACAAGGTTTTCATCGGATCCTGCACCAATTCACGAATTGAAGACCTGCGTGCCGCGGCGGTCGTTGTCAAAGGCGCCAGAGTGGCGGGCAATATTAAATTGGCGCTGGTCGTGCCGGGCTCCGGCCTGGTAAAGCAGCAGGCTGAGCAGGAAGGGCTCGACAAGATATTCATCGAAGCCGGTTTTGAGTGGCGTGAACCGGGCTGTTCTATGTGCCTGGCGATGAATGCCGACCGCCTGGAACCTGGGGAGCGTTGCGCTTCAACATCGAATCGAAATTTTGAAGGACGCCAGGGGCAGGGTGGGTTAACCCATCTTGTTTCTCCGGCGATGGCGGCTGCCGCTGCCATCAATGGACACTTTGTCGACGTACGCGAAATCAGAGGCCGGTAATGGAAAAATTCGAAAAATTCACTGGGATTGTTGCCGGTTTTGATCGCCCTAATATTGATACCGATGCCATTATTCCCAAGCAGTATTTGAAATCGATTCATCGTAGTGGCTTCGGCGTTAACTTATTTGACGACTGGCGTTATTTGGACCCGGGTGAGCCGGGCAAGGATAATTCGCTGCGACGAGTAAACTCCGATTTTGTATTAAACAATGCCCCATTTGATAAAGCGCAAATATTGCTGGCTCGTGAAAACTTTGCCTGCGGCTCGTCGCGAGAGCACGCGGTCTGGGCTTTAATGGACTTTGGTTTCAAGGTAGTGATTGCACCGAGTTACGCTGATATCTTTCACAGCAATAGCTTCAAGAACGGTTTCCTGCCCATTGTTTTGCCGGTAGAGACCATAAACAGATTGTTTGCCGAGCTGGCAGCGTCTGAAAACTACGAACTAAGCGTTGACCTTGAACGGCAGCTTATTACCGACTCGAATGGGTTGGAAATACCCTTTGATATAGATGAATTCCGTAAATATTGCCTGCTGAATGGTCTGGATGATATCGGACTGACCATGCAGCACGTCGATGCAATCCGGAACTTTGAGACTAATTACTACGCCAGCAAGCCCTGGCTGAAATAGGTGAAGTAAGAATGACTACGAAAATCGCGGTTCTGCCGGGCGATGGCATCGGCACGGAAATTATAGCTGAGGCGATAAAACTACTCGATTGCCTGAAGACCGACTTTGGCTTTAATGCTGAATATGAGCTGGCTGCCGTCGGTGGTGCTGGCTACGATGAATGCGGTAGTCCACTGCCCGATAGCACCCTGAAGTTGTGTGAGCAGTCCGATGCTATATTATTCGGTGCCATTGGTGGTCCGGAATATGATGGGCTTGAGCGTGAACTCAGGCCTGAAAAAGGCTTGCTGAAGTTACGATCAGAACTGTCCCTGTTCTCGAATTTACGTCCCGCACTGCTATATCCGCAACTCGCCGATGCTTCTAGTTTGAAGTCGGAGCTTGTCGCTGGCCTGGATATCATGATTGTTCGTGAATTGACCGGGGGTATTTATTTCGGCAAACCGAGGGGCATTCGCGTGCTTGAGAATGGAGAACGTCAGGGATTTAATACAATGGTCTATGCCGAGCATGAGATAGAGCGTATTGCTCGCTCTGCTTTTGAGATTGCTATGTTGAGAAACCGCAAGCTTTGTTCGGTAGACAAGGCCAACGTCCTCGAAGTGTCCGAGCTGTGGCGTGAAGTGGTTATCCGGGTTGGTCAGGAATATCCACAGGTTGAACTGACTCATATGTATGTCGACAACGCAGCGATGCAATTAGTCAGAGCGCCAAAACAATTCGACGTGCTGGTTACGACGAATCTATTCGGAGATATTTTATCAGATACCGCCGCGATGCTGACCGGTTCGATCGGCATGCTGCCATCCGCCTCGCTGGATAAAAATGGTAAGGGAATGTACGAACCCATTCATGGGTCGGCCCCGGATATATCGGGGAAGTGTATTGCTAACCCATTGGCAACATTATTATCGGTAGCGATGATGATGCGCTATACGCTGGGTAATGCCGAGCTGGCTGGTCGCATCGATCTGGCCGTAGGGAATGTTTTGAATCAGGGTTTTAGAACAGCCGATATTGCCGATGGTGGTCACGCGGTAAGCACCGTTGAAATGGGCGACGCGGTCATTGCCGCAATGCGCGCGCTTAAATAGTAAATAACTGGATATTAATTGGAGTTATCTGGAAATGAATAAAGTAGGATTTGTAGGCTGGCGTGGCATGGTGGGCTCGGTGTTAATGCAGCGCATGCTCGAAGAGAACGATTTCCAGAAAATCAATGAACCGGTATTTTTTACTACCTCGCAGGCGGGTCAGCCCGGGCCTGATATCGGTGGAGAAATTTCGCCATTGCAAGATGCAAATGATATTGAATTATTGATGACCATGGATGCCATCGTCACCTGTCAGGGCGGGGATTACAGCAAGCAGATTCATCCGCAACTGCGCAGCAAAGGCTGGAATGGCTATTGGATCGATGCGGCTTCTGCGTTGCGAATGGATGATCAGAGTATTATTGTTCTCGACCCGGTCAACCGTTCAGTGATTGATAATGCACTCGGCACTGGCTGTAAAGATTTCATCGGTGGCAACTGCACGGTCAGTCTAATGATGATGGCGATGGGTGGGTTGTTCGAGCATGACCTGGTCGACTGGATTAGCGTGATGACTTATCAGGCCGCCTCGGGTGGCGGTGCCCGGCATATGCGTGAATTGATTTCCCAGATGGGAAATCTGCATCACTGCGTAGAGCCGATGCTGAATGACCCCGCTTCGGCGATACTCGATATCGATCAGCGTATTACCGATCAACTGCGATCAGATGATTATCCTAAAGACCAGTTTGGAGTGCCGCTCGCGGGGAGTCTGATCCCCTGGATCGATTCTCAACTGGAAAGTGGCAAGAGCCGCGAAGAATGGAAAGCGGCGGTCGAGGCCAATAAGATTCTCGGGCGTCAGCAGGATGAATATATACCTATCGATGGTATTTGCGTTCGTGTCGGCGCGATGCGTTGTCATTCGCAGGCATTAACGGTGAAATTGAAAAAGGATGTGCCTTTAGATGAAATTACTTCGATGATAGATCGATCGAATGACTGGGTTAGTGTCATCCCTAATGACAAACAGTCAACCGTAGACGCATTATCACCGGCGGCGGTGACTGGAAAACTTGATATTCCGGTAGGGCGATTGCGCAAGATGGATATGGGGCCGGAGTATCTGGCCGCATTTACCGTGGGTGATCAGCTGCTCTGGGGAGCCGCTGAACCATTAAAACGAATGCTATCGATTCTGCAGGATCATCAAAACTAATGACCGAGACAAGAATAGTTGTATCGCATGCCGGTGGCCTGGTAGCCGAGGCCTTGCTGGAAAAATTGTCAACATCGGGATATTCTGCCGAACAGATAACCTTGCTGGATATCGATCAACGTGTCGGGGTCAGACATGCTTTCGGCAAAACCTATCTTGCGGCCCATAGCCATGATGATTTTGACTTTGCCGGTTGTCGGATACTGTTGATGACCGAAAGCGATGCCGATCTTTATGAGCGAGCGAGAGCACAGGGTACTTTTATCGTTAGTCACGCAATCGAGAGCAGTTCACCTGCCTGCTATTATGCGCCGGGCTTCGATCACCCGGACATTCCTTTCAACGCAAGTGAACTTCGGTTGGTCGGTGCTGAGGCGGCCTGCTTATTGCCTGCGCTAACCGCCATACAGTCAATTGCGACGATTAAACAGGTGAATTTAAATTTTTTGAAAAGCGTCGAATTTGAAGGCAGGGCAGGGGTTGACGAACTGGCTTCGCAGACGGTAAACCTGCTCAATTCCAAAGACGTTAATTCTTCAGCCTTTGAGCAGCAAATAGCGTTTAATATGCTGACCGAGCACGAAAATGGAAATGTCGAAGCCGATCTTGCCGGTTTGTTAAAGTTAAAGCAGGGCGCGATTTTTCAACAAAGTGCAATAATTCCACTGTTTCACGGTATCGCAATCTCAGTGCAGTTGATTGTTGAAACTGCGCTAGATCCGGTCGAGCTCGAAAAGCAATTGTCGGAAATACCCAAGGTCAAACTCGAGACCAGGTCCATATCACCTATTTCTGATTGTAATCAATCATTTAGCTGTGCTATAAGCCATCTAAAGCAGGGGGCTAATTCGCCTTCAGCAGTGCAGTTCTGGTTGATTGCAGACCCGATGAGATACGGATTAGCAAATAATTACGTAAATGTTACAGAGTTTTTGCTAAAATCTTTTTTATAATCTATAGTTACAGGTACTTGTGAAAGTGCTTTCTTTAAAGTAAATTCTCTGACTAAGATCGTAGGTGCATGGAATTATGGCACTTTTAAATAATAATTGGGTTAGGGAGTTTGGGAGATTAAACGTGCGTAATCTTGGACTAATTGTAACATTTTGGTTGTCGACATTAATTTTGCCGACGAACAGTCTTGCGTTAGGCCTGGGCGAGATTGAAGTTACTTCGTTTCTGAACCAGCCGCTGGATGCAGAAATTGAGGTCATTTCAGCGCGTGCCGGCGAAATAGATGATTTGCTGGTTAGTCTGGCATCACGGGAAGCTTTTACCCGAGCGGGATTGTCCCGTTCGCGTAATCTTACCGAGCTTCGTTTTTCAGTTCGTAAAAATGAGGCCGGTGACAAAGCGGTTATTCTGGTCACTACCAAATCGTCGATTAAGGAACCATTCTTAAATTTTCTAATTGAAGCGGACTGGTCTAAAGGTCGCTTATTGCGCGAATTTACGATTCTACTAGATCCTCCGTTTTATGCTGATGCTCCGGTAGAGGATACCGCGAGCAGTTCAGTCGAAGAACTTACTCTCACATCTGAACCGGCTGCACAGCCGGTTTCTTCTGTAGCAAATGATGAATCAATCGCCAACCCGATAGCCACTTCTGAAGGTTCAAGCTCGGATTCCATTATTGTATCCGACGAATCCGATGTCGTAGACAGAGCCGCTGTAAGTGAAGGTGATACTCAGGTATTTAAAGGCGATACTTTATGGAGTATTGCGTCCCGTTATAAAGATTCTGCGCACAGCATGGCTCAGGTCATGCTTGCTATCCAACGAAGTAACCCCGATGCCTTCGGCAACGGAAATATTAATAACCTGAAAGTCGGTGCAGTCTTACGAGCGCCGGGCGCGGACGAAATAGACGCCCTGTCTCAGCAGGAAGCCTATGCAAGAGTGCTCGAACAAAATGGTCTGTGGGACGACTATGTTGCGCGTGTTACCGGAGTTTCACCTTCCATCGGCAGCGATAGCCAGCAGACGGGTTCTGCCGATAGTACACAGGAAGGAGGCGAACTGAGCCTGTTGGTTCCTGGTGATGGCGATTCAAAGTCAAGTGGTACTGGCGATAGTAAGGAGTTAAACGAGCTGCGTACCAAGCTGGCAATAGCCGAAGAAGAGCTTGATGCAACCCGGGTAGAAAATTCTGAACTCGAATCGCGAGTAAGCGAATTGCAGGCGCGGCTATCGAAAGTCGAAGAATTGCAGAAAATGGTGCAAATCGAAGACGATAGTCTGGCCCAGATGCAGTCGCAACAGGTTGAAGACGAAAAAGTATCTGCTGAGTCGGTAAGCGAGGAAATGCAGGCAGAGGAAGCTGTGCTGATTGAAGAGCTTCTTGCCGAAGAAGCGGCGGCCCAAGCGCTTGAAGAATCATTACAGCCGGCGGTCGATACGGGTGGTGAAAGCGAAGATACCGTGGTTGGCACAAATGAAGTTATTATTACCGAAACGATCGACGAAAACGGTAATGTTGTCGTTATCGAGGGCGATATGGTGGACGAAGTTGTAGACAGCGTTCCACCGACTCCAGTTATTATTACCGATTCCTCGGCTCGCTCACCTTCTATGTTCGATGGCATTCTTCCCGCCAGCGTCATCGCTATGATCCCGTCGTTTGATATCGGTAGTT